>VBCY01000109.1 GCA_005882995.1 Betaproteobacteria bacterium | reverse complement strand
TTCGCCGCGGCGACCCAAGTCCGCTAATGTCATCCCGGCGCAGGCCGGGATCCAAGTGCGTTTGCATAGAGAGAATTACGACATGCCTCTACTGAACCCTTATCGCCCAGCGCTGCGGGGTGCCTTTGGTGTTGCCCTGGCCGTCGTTTTGCTGATGCCTTCCAGCGCACTGGCTGCGGAGGTCAAGCTGCTCTCCGCCAGCGCAGTGCATTCGACGCTGGACGAGCTGCTGCCGCAATACGAACGCACAAGCGGCAACACGGTCGTCGTCACTTACGACGCCGCGGGCGGACTGCGACAGCGACTGGAACGCGGCGAGAAAGCAGACGTGTTGATCGTGCCGCAGGAAGCTCTCGATGATGCGGCGAAGCGTGGATGGATCGTCGCATCGACGCGCCGGGATCTGGGCACCGTCGGCATCGGTCTCGCGGTCCGCCAGGGCGCACCGGTGCCGGATATCGCAACGCCGGAGGCGTTGAAGCGTGTCCTGCTCGATGCCAAATCGGTCGCATACACGGACCCGACGCGAGGCACCAGCGGCCGTCACTTCGACTCGGTCGTCCTATCGCAACTGGGGATCGCCGCGGAGGTTCGCCCAAAGGCGCGCCTTCTGACCGAGGGCAGCGTCGGAGGGATGGTGAATCGCGGCGAGGCGGAGGTCGGCGTGCAACAGTTGAGCGAGCTGATCGGCGTCGCCGGCATCACGGTGGTCGGCCCCTTGCCCGCTTCGCTGCAGAAGACGACCACTTACACCGTGGTCGTCCTGACGAGCTCCGCATCGCCGGCGCTCGCATCGCAACTGGAAGACTTCCTTACTTCGTCCTCTGCCAAGGCCGTGTTTCAAAGCAAGGGTTTCGCAAACTATTGAGCGTTACCTAACTGCGTGACATCGGTTGTAATGCGCCTGGGGAGGCCCTCACCCCCAATCCCTCTTCCGCCGGGAGAGTGGTGCACGACAGCGCGGGTGAGGTCAAACGTCACTCAGTTGCGTAATTCTCAATAAAGTCAACGAACCGTCTCCGTGTCGGACGAACGCTTACATGGAAATAGGCGCTGCACCGATTTCGGCGGCCGCGCGCCCGGCGCTACATTGCTTCATCTCCACCTTTCTCAGACCGGAGGCATAAGATGAAAAACAACGCAGCGCTGCAACCGGACTGGCGGCGTTGGCTGGGCGATGCATTGATTGGCGCTTCAGTAATGCTTCTGATGCTATCGACCGGGGAGGCCACGGCCGATTTAAGCTACGTTCTGCTCATCCTGAGCTCGGTGGTATTGACCGGCCCGGTCGAACCGCTGCGTACCCGATCTGTCGTTTTCAGCCGTCAGCCCTCGCAGTCATCGCGCAGCGGCCGCTCTGGATACGTCCGCTAAACGTGGCGGCGGCCCCTCCTTCCCGTGGCTCCAGTCGCGGAAGGATAAGGGCGCGCGGATTCACGCGAGCGACAGAAAGCGCCACAATGAGGTTCGTGGCGAGCGATGCGGCAGGGGCGCGCGCCTGCACACGTCGGGTTGAAGCCGGGGGTGCTTCGCGCCGACCATGTTGACCGAACACGACATCTATCTGCTGCGCGAGGGCACGCATGGTCGCCTGTACGAACGCCTTGGTTGTCATCTCACCCAGGCCGGCGCGGCGTTCGCGCTGTGGGCGCCCAATGCCGCCCATGTGTCGATCATCGGGGACTTCAACGGCTGGGACGATGCCGCGCATCCGATGACGGCGCGCCGCGACAGCTCCGGCGTGTGGGAGGGCGTCGCGCCGGGGGTCCAGCGCGGGCAGGCCTACAAGTACCGTATCTTTGGACGGCAAGGCGGCTACAAGGTCGACAAGGCGGACCCTTTTGCCTTCTTTTCCGAAGTGCCGCCGGCTACGGGATCGCGTGCGTGGACGCTCGATTATCGATGGGAGGATGGCGACTGGATGCGGGAGCGCCACAGCAAAAACGCGCTTGCCGCTCCCATCTCCATCTACGAGCTGCACCTCGGATCGTGGCGCCGTGATGAAGACAAGCGACTGCCTACCTATCGCAGCATCGCCGAGCCGCTCGCCCTGTACATCGACAGCATGGACTTCACGCATGTCGAGCTGATGCCTATCACCGAGCACCCTTTTTACGGGTCGTGGGGATACCAGACGACGGGCTACTTCGCGCCGACCTCACGTTATGGCACGCCGCAGGATTTCATGTATCTGGTGGACGTACTCCACCGCCATGGCATCGGCGTCATCCTCGACTGGGTGCCCTCGCATTTTCCTTCCGATGCCCATGGGCTCGCCTATTTCGACGGCACGCATCTCTACGAGCACGCGGATCCGAAACAGGGTTTTCATCCGGAATGGAACAGCTCGATCTTCAACTACGGCCGCAATGAAGTAAGGGGGTTCCTGCTTTCGAGCGGGCTATTCTGGCTGGACAAATATCACATCGACGGGCTTCGCGTCGACGCGGTCGCGTCGATGCTCTACCTCGATTACGGACGCAAGGCCGGAGAGTGGATCCCCAATCGACATGGCGGCAGGGAAAATCTCGACGCGATCGAATTTCTGCGCTCGCTCAACGTAGCTGTGTATCGAGATCATCCCGACGTGCAGATGATCGCCGAGGAGTCGACCGCATGGCCGATGGTGTCACGACCGCTCTACGTCGGCGGTCTGGGCTTCGGCATGAAATGGAACATGGGCTGGATGCACGACACGTTGGACTATATGCGCCAGGAGCCCCTGTATCGCAAATACCATCATGATCGCCTGAGCTTCTCGATCTGGTACGCTTTTTTCGAGAATTTCGTGCTGCCGCTGTCGCATGATGAAGTGGTCTACGGCAAAGGGTCGCTGATCGGCAAGATGCCCGGCGACAACTGGCAGCAGTTCGCCAATCTGCGCCTGCTCTTCGGCTACATGTGGGCGCATCCGGGCAAGAAGCTGCTGTTCATGGGCGGCGAATTCGGGCAGCGCCGGGAATGGACGCACGAGGATTCGCTCGAGTGGTGGGTGCTGCAATACGCCGATCACGCCGGCGTGCAGCGCTGGGTCGCCGACTTGAACGCCCTTTATCGGGTGGAGCCGGCACTCTACGAGACGGATTTCGAGGGCTCCGGTTTCGAGTGGATCGACTTTCGCAACGCCGATCAGAGCGTCATCAGTTTTCTGCGCAAGCCGCGCAACGGCGCGCCGGTCGTCGCCGTGTGCAATTTCACGCCGGTGCCGAGGCTCAACTATATCGTCGGCGTGCCCCAGGGCGGATGGTGGCGCGAATTGCTCAACAGCGATGCGCAAATCTACGGCGGGAGCGACATGGGCAATTTTGGCGGTGTCGAAGCTGCGCCGGTCGCCGCGCAGGGGCGCGGCCATTCACTGGCGCTGACGCTTCCCCCTCTCGCGATCGTTTTGCTCAAGCCCGCTTAAAAAGCGGTGCGAAAACAGTCAGCGATGGCAAGAGCGCGGACGATAGCCGACGATGGGCGAGTGCGGGTCGTGATCGAAGCGATCAGTCCCGCTGTCGACGGGGGGCAGTTTGCCGTGAAGCGAACCGTCGGCGACGAGCTCTCCGTGGAAGCCGACTGCTTCGCCGACGGGCACGATCAGCTCTCATGCCTGCTACTGTACAAGCGCGAAGGCGAGAAAGCCTGGCATAACGCGCCAATGCTCGCCTTGGGCAACGACCGCTGGCGAGGAACCTTCAGCGTTGACGCGCTCGAGCCTTATCGCTACACCGTGACGGCATGGGTCGATGCGTTTCTTACGTGGCGCCACGATTTCGAGCGACGCATCGACGAGGAAGACCTGCGGATTGCAGCGCTTGCCGGTGCAGAGCGGGTCGATGCTGCCGCTGCACGGGCGAGCCGAAAGGATCGGCAGCGGCTCTCCGCCTGGGCGCTAGCGCTGCGCACCGAAAAGGACGCCGCTGCGCTGCGCGCGATCGCGCTCGATGAAGACCTTGCCGCTCTTGCGCAACGCTTTCCCGACCGCAGCCTCGCGTGCACCTACCCGGTCGAGTTCCGCTTGACTGTCGATCGCCCACGGGCGCGCTGCAGCGCATGGTACGAGCTTTTTCCCCGCTCATGCAGCGCGACGGCGGGCGCCCATGGGAGCTTCGCCGACTGCACCGCCCGCCTGCCTTATGTCGCGGCGATGGGCTTCGATGTCCTCTATCTGCCGCCGATCCATCCCGTCGGACGCGAGCGCCGCAAGGGTCGCAACAACACGCTGCAGGCGACTGCGGAAGATCCGGGGAGCCCGTGGGCCATCGGCGCTAGCGAGGGAGGACACACTGAAATCCATCCGCAACTCGGCACGCTCGAAGAGTTCCGCGATCTGGTAGCGCGCGCCGGGGAACACCAGCTCGAAATCGCGCTCGACATCGCGTTCCAGTGCGCGCCGGATCATCCGTGGGTGAAGACCCATCCTCAATGGTTTCGCCACCGTCCCGACGGCAGCGTGCAATACGCCGAGAATCCGCCCAAGAAATACCAGGACATCTATCCGCTCAATTTCGAAACCGATGACTGGCAGGCGCTGTGGCGCGTTCCGCGTCGATAACCCGCACACCAAGCCCTTCGCTTTCTGGGAATGGGCGATCGCGGAGATCAAACGCGATCATCCGGACGTAATCTTCCTCGCCGAAGCGTTCACCCGGCCCAAGGTGATGCATCGATTGGCGAAGTTGGGCTTCACCCAGTCCTATACCTATTTCGCGTGGCGCAACACCAAGCGCGAGCTCACCGACTATTTCACCGAGCTCACTCGAGGGGCGGGACGCGAATACTTCAGACCCAATTGCTGGCCGAATACGCCCGACATCCTCACCGAATATCTCCAGTTCGGCGGACGTCCGGCGTTCACCGCACGCCTGGTGCTGGCTGCCACGCTCTGCGCCAACTACGGCATCTACGGCCCGGCCTTCGAATTGACGGAGCGCGCCCCGCGCGAGCCGGGAAGCGAGGAGTATCTCGATTCGGAAAAGTACGAGATCAAGCACTGGGACCTTGATCGCCCCGACAATCTCGCTGCCTACATCGGACGCGTGAATCGCGCACGCCATGAAAACAAGGCGTTGCAGCAGGACTGGAGCCTCGCCTTTTTTCCGGTCGATAACGAGCAGATCATCTGCTATGCCAAGACGACCCCCGATCTCGACAATGCCGTCGTGGTCGTGGTGAACCTCGACCCTATGCACACGCAGTCGGGCTGGGTGGAGCTTGATCTGCAAGCGCTCGGCATCGACGTCCAAACCTCCTATCAGATGCACGATGTGCTGACCGGCGCCCGTTATCTGTGGAACGGAGCGCGCAACTTCGTCGCGCTCGATCCTGCGCGATCGCCGGCGCATCTGTTCCGCTTGCGCCGGCGCGTGCATAGCGAGCAGGACTTCGACTATTTCATGTAACGCGATGAACCTTCAGGCCACCGAACAGGGTACAACGCAGGTTGCCGTCAACGGCGACGACGCACTCTGGTACAAGGACGCGCTCATCTACGAGCTGCACGTCAAGGCGTTCTTCGATTCCAACGACGATGGCATGGGAGACTTCCAGGGCTTGACTGCGAAGCTCGACTACATCCGCGATCTCGGCGTCAACACCATCTGGCTTTTGCCGTTCTATCCGTCGCCGATGCGCGACGACGGCTATGACGTGTCCGACTATCACAACATCGCGCCCAACTACGGGACGCGCCAGGATTTCAGGCACTTCGTACGCGAGGCCAAACGCCGCAACCTGCGCATCATCACCGAGTTGATCGTCAACCACACCTCCGACCAGCATCCGTGGTTCCAGGCGGCGCGCCGCGCACCCAAGGGATCGGACAAGCGCGCCTGGTACGTCTGGAGCGACGACCCGAAGAAGTATTCCGGTACGCGAGTCATCTTCACCGACACGGAAAAGTCGAACTGGACGTGGGACGAAGTCGCGCAACAGTACTACTGGCACCGCTTTTTCAGCCATCAGCCCGATTTGAACTTCGACAACGCGAAGGTGCTGAAGGCAATCCTCAAGACCATGCGCTTCTGGCTCGACATGGGGGTCGACGGATTCCGGCTCGACGCGATTCCGTACCTGTGTGAGCGCGACGGGACCAACAACGAAAACCTTCCCGAGACGCACGATCTCATCAAGAAGATCCGCCGCCTGATCGACGACCATTACGCCAATTGCCTGCTCCTCGCCGAGGCCAACCAATGGCCGGAGGACGTGCGCGAATACTTCGGCAACGGCGACGAATGCCAGATGGCGTACCACTTCCCGCTGATGCCGCGCATGTACATGGCGATCGCGCTGGAAGATCGCCATCCGATCTCCGAGATCATGGCGCAGACGCCTGACATTCCTGAGAACTGCCAGTGGGCCATCTTTCTGCGCAATCACGACGAGCTCACGCTGGAGATGGTCACCAACAAGGAGCGCGATTATCTCTATCAGATGTACGCAGCCGATCCGCGGGCACGGCTCAATCTGGGCATACGGCGGAGGCTCGCTCCATTGCTCGACAACGATATCGACAAGATCAAGTTGATGAACAGCCTGCTCCTGTCGATGCCCGGCTCGCCGATCATCTACTATGGTGATGAGATCGGGATGGGCGACAACGTCTATCTCGGCGATCGCGACGGCGTGCGCACGCCGATGCAATGGCGACCCGATCGCAATGCCGGCTTCTCCAACGCCGATCCCCAGCGCCTGTATCTGCCTCCGATCATGGACCCGCTGTATGGCTACCAGGCGGTCAACGTGGAAGCGCAGGCGCGCGAGACTTCATCGCTGCTCAACTGGATGCGCC
Organism: Betaproteobacteria bacterium; assembly: GCA_005882995.1. Lineage (GTDB taxonomy): Bacteria > Pseudomonadota > Gammaproteobacteria > Burkholderiales > Casimicrobiaceae > PALSA-1003. The sequence goes on along the minus strand of VBCY01000109.1, from coordinate 25,027 downwards.
GCATGCTCACCACGCGCCAGGCGCATCGCGCCTTCGGCCGTGGAACGCTCAGCTTCCTGCGCCCGCACAACCGCAAGATACTCGCCTACCTTCGCGAGTATGGCGATGACGTGGTGCTCTGTGTGGCCAATCTCGCTCGCTCGGCGCAACCGGTGGCGATCGATCTTTCGCGACAAAAGGGTCGCGTTCCGATCGAGCTGCTGGGCCGAGCGAGCTTCCCGCCCATCAGCGATCAACCGTATCCGCTTTGCCTGCCGGGATACGGTTTCATGTGGTTCCGGCTTGCATCGAGCTCCGAAGTGCCGGCGGCGCGCGAAGAACGTCCGCCCCCTGAAGAGTTGCCGGTGCTGGTGCTCTTCGACGGGTGGGCGACCCTGTTTCGAGACCGCGTGGTGCCCTGGCGCATCGCGCTCTCTGAAAAAGTGCGCGCTCAGTTCGAACGGGATGTCCTGCCTCCCTTTGTTGCCGCCCAGCGCTGGTATGCAGCCAAGGCCGAACCGCTGCAGCGTGTTGCCCTCATCGACTACGCCGAATGGAATACCAAGGCGGGCAACTGGCTGGTGACCATTGCGCGCGCCGAGCGCTCGGCGGGAGACCCGCAGAGCTTCCTGCTGCCGCTCGCGCTAGTGTGGGAGGAAGAGGAAGAGCGCATGCGCCGGGTGCAGAACGCGCTCCTCGCCCGCGCGCGCCAGCAGGCGCGCGTCGGCGCCGTGGCCGACGCATTCTCCGACGACGCATTCTGCAGGGAGCTGGTCCGTTCCATCGGCGAGGCTATCGAGCTTCGCTGTGTGCGCGGGAGCTTGCGCTTCCGCCGCGCCGCCGCCTTCGGCGAGCTGGCCGGTCAGGGCTGGGCCGAGCTTCCGGTAAACGTGGCGGGCCAGGGAAGCAGCAACACCGTCATCACCTTCGGAGAGCGGCTGCTGCTCAAGGCGTACCGGAACATGCATCCAGGAATCAACCCCGAGCTCGAGGTCGGCCGTTTCCTGACCGAGGTCGTGCGTTTCGAGCACGTTGTGCCGATCGCCGGATCGATCGATTACGCGACCACCGACGGCACGGGCACAACGGTGGCATTGCTGCAGGGATTCGTCAGCAACCAGGGCGATGCCTGGTCGTTTACGCTGAATTACATCGAACGCTTCCTGGAGCAAGTTCGCAGCGGAACTGCGCCCCTGGGAGAACCGGGGGAAGTGCATGGAGGTTATCTCGCGCTCATGCGCATTCTCGGGCGCCGAACTGCAGAGCTCCACGCTGCCTTCGCGACGGTCACCGGCGATGCGGCCTTCGACCCTGAACCGATCGAAGCCCGGGATGTGGCGGCCTGGATCTCGCGCACGCGCGATTCGGCGGCACAAATACTCGACCGGCTGGATAAGCGGCGCGACGCCCTCGACGCGCCGACCAAGACCGACGCCGAACGCTTGATCGCGCGGCGCGGCGAGATCTTGAAGCGCATCGACGCTTCGGCCGATGCGCATCCACGGCATGCCAAGACGCGGCTGCACGGCGACTATCACCTGGCGCAGGTGCTGCTCGCGCACAACGATTTCGTCATCACCGACTTCGAAGGCGAGCCTTCCCGCCCGCTCGCCGAACGCCGGCAGAAAGATTCACCGCTGCGCGATGTCGCGGGCATGCTCCGCTCTTTCAGCTATGCGCGATTCCGCGCGCTCGCCCACGCGATCGAGGAGCGGCCCGACGCACTTGCTTCGCTCGCCGCACCGGCCCAGTCGTGGGAACGGGTTGCGCGCGAAGCATTCCTCGACGGCTACCGCGATGTCGCGCATCAACGCGGTTTCCTTCCGACATGGCGGGAAGCGACCCGGCTCGTCGAGCTGTTCATGCTCGAAAAAGCGTTCTACGAACTTGGTTACGAAATGGACCATCGCCAGGATTGGGTGCGCATTCCGCTTGCCGGGATTCGAGAGCTGGTTCCCGGCGCCGGCGACTGAAGCAATTTGCCCGAACGCCCTCCAAGGAGGTCAGCATGGAACGATTCGACGTGTTCTGGGATCCCGTCCGGAGTTTTTTGACGCAGGCCGGAGATATCTTTCCGAGAATTCTGCTCGCCATCGTCATCCTCATCCTCGGCTGGCTTGTCGCCAAGCTCGTGCGATTCGTCGTGGTGAAGGGCCTGCGTGCGATCAACTTCAATGTGCTCACCGAGAAAGCGGGGCTCGACACTTTTCTCAAGCAAGGAGGCGGCGAGACCGACACCACCGCCATCCTAGGTTTGCTGGTCTACTGGCTGATCATTCTTACCGCCCTGCTGACCGCCTCGAACACCGTCGGCCTGACCGCGGTATCCGATCTCATGCTGCGCGTCGTGCTGTTCGTGCCGCGGGTGATCGTGGCCGTGATAATTCTCGCCTTTGGCGCCTATTTCGCGCGCTTCATCGGCATGACCGTGACCGCGTACTGCAAGAACCTGGACATGCCCGACGCTCCCTTGCTCGGGCGACTCGCCATGTACGTGATCGTGGTGTTCGTGGCGATGATCGCGATCGACCATCTGGGGCTTGGAGACATCATTCGCCAGACTTTCCTGATCATCCTGATCGGAGTTGCGCTGGCTCTGGCGCTTGCTTTCGGTCTCGGTGGACAGAAGCGCGCCGCCGACTTCCTCGACCGATGGCGCCGCAGTCACAGCGACGAGCATGACGAGCGCAATCTGCCTCCGCCGCTTTGAGTCGTCACGCGATAAGAAGCTAACAAGAAATGACACCGCTCAACGCAGTCTGGCCGGGTCGGCCCGATCCCCGCGGCGCGACCTGGGACGGCGAAGGGGTCAACTTCGCACTCTTTTCAGAGTCGGCGGAGCGCGTCGAGCTGTGCATCTTCGACGACCTCGGGCGCCGCGAGCTGCAGCGCATCGAGCTCAAGGAACGTACCGACCAGGTGTGGCACTGCTATCTTCCGGAAGCGCGTCCAGGGCTGCTCTACGGCTACCGAGTGCACGGGCCCTATCGGCCCGATGAAGGCCATCGATTCAATGCGCACAAGCTGCTGCTCGATCCTTACGCCGTGCAGATCATCGGCAGCTTTCGTTGGAGCGATGCACTCTACACATACACGGTGGGCCACAAGCGCGCAGACCTGTCGCTGGACCGCCGCGACAGTGCGCGGGGAATGCCCAAATGCAAGGTCATCGACCCGGCGTTCACCTGGGGCGAAGACCGCAAGCCCGATGTGCCGTGGCACGAAATGGTGATCTACGAGCTGCACGTGCGCGGCTTCACCATGCAGCATCCCGACGTCCCGCCGCCGTTGCGCGGCACGTATGCCGCGCTGGCCACCGCGCCGATCATCGATTACTTGAAGCGCCTAGGCATCACCACCCTTGAGCTGATGCCAGTGCACGCCTTTGTAGACGATCGTCTGCTGGTCGAAAAGGGACTGCGCAATTACTGGGGATACAACAGCATCGGCTTCTTTGCACCGGAGGCGCGCTACTCGGCCTCCGGCAAGGTAAACGAGTTCAAGACGATGGTGAAGACGCTGCACTCCGCCGGGCTCGAAGTCATTCTCGACGTCGTCTATAACCACACCGCCGAGAGCAACGAGATGGGGCCGACGCTGTGCTTCCGCGGCATCGATAACCGCGCCTACTACCGTCTCCAGAGCGACGATCCGCGCCACTACCTCGATTTCACGGGCACCGGGAACACGCTCAACATGCAGCACCCTCGCGTGCTGCAGCTGCTGATGGATTCGCTGCGTTACTGGGTCACCGAGATGCACGTCGACGGTTTCCGCTTCGATCTCGCGTCGGCGCTGGCGCGAGAGCTGCACGAAGTCGATCGTCTGGGCGCTTTTTTCGACGTGCTGCGCCAGGACCCGGTGCTCTCGCGTGTGAAGTTGATCGCCGAACCATGGGATCTGGGCGAAGGCGGCTACCAGGTCGGCAACTTTCCTCCGGGATGGGCGGAGTGGAACGACAAGTACCGCGACACCATGCGCGCGTACTGGAAGGGAGACGGCGGCTTGATCGGCGAGTTTGCGCGCCGGCTCACCGGCTCGAGCGACCTCTATGGGCGCAGCGGCCGCATGCCGCACGCCAGCATCAACTTCATTACCGCCCACGACGGCTTCACGCTCGAAGATCTCGTCTCCTACAACGACAAGCACAACGAAGCCAATCTCGAAGACAACCGCGACGGCAACAACAACAATCTGTCGTGGAACTGCGGTGTCGAGGGTCCTACCGACGATCCTGTCATACGTGGTTTGCGCGCGCGCCAGAAGCGAAATTTCGTGGCCACGCTGCTCCTGTCGCAAGGCGTTCCGATGCTGCTCGCCGGCGACGAGATCGGCCGTACGCAGCGAGGCAACAACAACGCCTACTGCCAGGACAATGAGGTGAGCTGGATAAGCTGGACTCTCGACGATGAACACAGGCGGCTGCTCGACTTCGTGCGTCGGATGGTACAGCTGCGCCGCAATCATCCGATCTTCAGACGTCGTCACTTCTTTCAGGGACGTCCGCTGCATGGCAGCGACACCAAGGACATCGTCTGGCTCCAGCCGGACGGGACCGAGATGACGACTGAGGAATGGGACAAGGATTTTGCGCGTTGCCTCGGCGTCTACCTCGCCGGCGCAGCGCTGGGCGAGACCGATGCGCGAGGCAACCCGGTAGGCGACGGCGATTTCGTGGTGTTGTTCAACGCTCACCACGAGCCGTTGCCGTTCCGGCTGCCTGCTTACAACGGCTCGCCGTGGATTGCCATCGTCGATACCGCCCGCGATGATGGGCTGATTACCGACGGCACCTTCGCCGCGTCGAGCACCTATCCGCTCGAGGGACGCTCACTGGTGCTGCTCGGTCACCCTGAAACCACGACGTGAAGCGAAGACATCGGATGCCGTTCGGCGCTGAGGTCTCAGCGGACGGAACGACGCGCTTTCGCCTGTGGGCTCCCGCAGCGAGACAGATCGACCTCGAGCTAGCCGTAGGCGACACGCGGCGCGAGCTGGCGATGGTTTCGTTGGGCGAAGGATGGTTCGGCGCCGATGAAGTGCATGCACCGGCGGGCTCACGTTACGGGTTTCGCATCGATGGGGGCAGCACCGTGCCGGATCCTGCCTCGCGCTCGAATCCCGACGATGTGCATGCGCCCAGCATGGTCGTCGATCCGATGGACTTCGATTGGAGCGACGCGGGATGGACCGGGCGACCATGGGAAGAGGCGATCATCTACGAGTTGCACGTTGGGGCCTTCACCGCTGAAGGCAGCTTCGCCTCCACGGCACGGCGTCTCGATTACCTCGTCGATCTCGGAGTCACGGCGATCGAGCTGATGCCGCTCGCTGACTTCGCCGGACGGCGCGGGTGGGGTTACGACGGCGTGCTTCCTTTCGCACCCGACGCGTCCTACGGTACCGTCGAGGATTTGAAGCGCCTCATCGAAGCGGCTCACGCGCACGGGCTGATGGTGCTGATCGACGTCGTCTACAACCATTTAGGCCCGGAAGGGAATTACGTAGGTCAGTACGCGCCTCAGTTCTTCAATCCTGATCATCAGACGCCGTGGGGCGCATCGATAAACTTCGACGGCGAGAACTGTCGACCAGTGCGGGATTTTTTCATCCACAACGCGCTTTACTGGATCGAGGAGTACGGCTTCGACGGGCTGCGGCTGGATGCGATCGACCGCATCATCGACGACTCCTGCCCTGACGTGATTTCGGAGCTTGCGGCCCGAGTGCGCGCTGGTCCCGGCACGCAACGCCACGTGCACATCGTTCTGGAAAACGACCGCAATGAAGCCCGTCGCCTCGGCCGCGACGCGAATCATCGGCCTTTGCACGCGACCGCGCAGTGGAACGACGACCTGCACCACGCAATGCACGTCCGGCTCACCGGCGAGACCGACGGTTATTACGCCGATTTTGTGCATGCACCCCTGCAGCTGGCCGCGCGCTGCCTCGCCGAAGGATTTGCCTATCAGGGGGAACCGTCAGGCTATCGCGGCGGCGCGTCGAGAGGCGAACCATCCGTGCATCTGCCGCCGGGCGCTTTTGTTTCTTTCCTGCAGACACACGATCAGGTTGGAAATCGTGCACTCGGCGAGCGCATCGGCCATTTCGCCGATCGCCGCGCGCTGCGCGCAGCGATCGCCTGCGTACTGCTCTCGCCGTCGCCCCCGATGCTGTTCATGGGCGAAGAATTCTCGGCCAGCGCGCCGTTTCTGTTTTTCTGCGACTTCGGCCCGGAACTGGCCGAGGCCGTCAGGATCGGGCGCCGACGTGAGTTCAGCCGTTTCGAGCGCTTCCGCAACCCTGCGGAACTGCAGCGCATTCCCGATGCCAACGACCCCGCGACCTTCGTACGCTGCCGGCTCAACTGGAGCGAGCTTCACACGCCGCCGCACGACGAGTGGCTCGCCTTCTATCGACAGTGCCTGCGACTGCGGATGGAGCATATCGTGCCGCGGCTTGCCGGGATGGTTCCCTCGGGCACCTATACCGTGGAGCGCGACGATGTTCTGTGCGTGAGTTGGAGGCTTGGCGATGGCTCGGTTCTTCGGCTCACCGCAAACTTCAGCGCCACGCTGCCTCATCGCGTCGCAAAAGCCACGGGCGAGACGATCTATGCCAGCGCCGGCGAACCCGCAGGCGACAACGAGAACGAGCTGGGACCCTACGCAGTGCGGATCACGGTTGCCGGGAGTCAATGAGCGATATCCTGGAGCGGCTCGCCGAAGCGAACGGCATCGCGTTGCAATACAGCGATATCTGGGGGACGCAGCATCGGACGGCTGCCTATACGCTGCGCGCGCTCCTGGCCGCCATGAGCGTTCCCGTCGCAACGGATGCGGAAGCCGAGCAGGCTCTTGCCAGGCTGCAGCAAACGCATCCAAATCGAGCAATACCTGCGGTGCTCGTCGTACGTCGGGGCGATCCGATCATCCTGAGACTTGGCTTCCCAATAGCATTTGCCACAGAGGAAGTGGTGTGGCGGCTGGTGGAGGAAGGCGGCGCCGAGCACGTCGGCAAGGTCATCCTTGACGCGCAGGCGCAGGAGCGCTCAGAAGGTGAACCGTCTGCCTTTCACTCATGGTTGCTGCCGCACGAGGCTGCGTTGGGATATCACCGGCTGATCGTTGCGCACGGCGCTGAGACGCTGGGTGAAACGCTTCTGATCGTTGCTCCGGCGAAGTGCTATCGTCCGCGCGCTCTGGAAGACGGCGGACGCGTATGGGGACCCGCGGTCCAGCTCTACGGACTGCGCTCGGAACGTAACTGGGGAATCGGCGATTTCACCGATCTCGCGACGCTCGCCGAGCAATGGGTTTCGCGTGGCGCCGCGCTCATTGCGGTCAATCCGCTGCATGCGCTGTTTGCCCACCGGCCGGCGCACGCGAGCCCCTACAGCCCGTCGAGCCGCCTGTTTTTCAATACCCTCTATCTCGACATCGAGCAGATCGACGATTTTCGAGAGTCTCCTGAAGCTGGTTCGCTGCTCGCATCGCAGGAGTTCCAGGCAGCGCTCGCCAAGGCACGCGCCGTCGAGCTTGTCGACTATCCGGCGGTCGCGGAGCTTAAGTCGCGCGCTCTGGCGCTCGCTTATCGGCAGTTTCGTCACGCGCATCTTGCCGTAAGCGATAAGCGCGCGGCCCAGTTCCACGCTTTCTGCGCTGCTCGCGGGAATGCGCTGGAGCGCTACGCCCTGTTCGAAGCGCTGCAGGAACATTTCTACCGCGACCATCCATCGATTCATGGTTGGCAGTTGTGGCCGGAACCCTTTCGCGATCCCGGATCCGCTGCAGTCGAGCGCTTCGGCGCCGACCATCGCGAGCGTGTGGAGTACTACCAGTACCTTCAGTGGCAGGCGGCACTGCAGCTCGACACCGTCGCGCAACGCATTCGAGACGCCGGCGCCGCAATCGGTCTCTATGCCGATCTCGCCGTATCGATCGACCGCGCGGGGGCCGAAGCCTGGGCCAATCAGCAAAGCTATGCAATGTCGGCGAACGTCGGCGCCCCTCCCGACGAATTCAATCTTCGCGGCCAGGACTGGGGTCTCCCGCCGCTCATCCCCGAGCGGTTGCGGGAAACCGGATATGCCCCATTCATTGCGATGCTACGCGCGAACATGCGCAACGCCGCCGCGCTTCGCATCGATCATGTGATGGGTTTGCTCAGACTGTTCTGGATTCCAGCGGGCGCCGACCCTGTCCATGGCGCGTACGTCGGCTATCCTTTCGCCGATCTGCTTGCAATCCTCGCGCTGGAAAGCCAACGCCACCGCTGCCTCATTATCGGCGAGGATCTGGGCACGGTGCCTGACGAGTTGCGCGAAACGCTAGCGCGAGCAGGCATTAGCTCGACCCGATTGTTCCTGTTCGAGCGACAGGCTTCGGGCGAATTCAAACGACCGGCAGGGTATCTTCAGCAGGCGATCGTTTGCGCCAGCACCCATGATCTGCCGACGCTGGCCGGCTGGTGGGAGGGCCGCGATCTCGCTCTTCGCGCAGAACTATCGCTGTTTCCCGATGAAGCGACGCTCGAGCGGCACGTCGCGGCGCGAGCTGAAGATCGCGCCCGTGTTTTGCGTGCGCTCGACAGCGAAGGACTGCTGCCGCCGGGCGTGGGCCTCGATCCGGCGGCGCTGCGCGTGATGACCCGCGAAATCGCGCTCGCGCTCCATAGCTTCCTCGCTCGAACGCCGAGCGAGGTCATGCTTGTGCAACTCGAGGATGTCATCGGCGTTCGCGAACAAGCCAACTTGCCGGCGACGGTCGACGAGCATCCCAACTGGCGGCGCAAGCTGCCGCTCGAGCTCGAGCGCTGGCCGCTCAACGATGCGTTCAGCAATCTGACGGCAACCCTGCAAGCTGAGCGCCCCCGTACAACGGAGTCGATGGCGCAGAAAGCGCGAGACTCGTCCTCGATGCCGACGCGCATTCCGCGCGCGACCTATCGATTGCAGTTGCACCGCGACTTCAGTTTCGCCCACGCGACCGCGCTCGTTCCCTATCTGGCGGCGCTCGGCGTGAGCCATGTCTATTGCTCGCCGTATCTTCGGGCTCGCGCGGGCAGCCGCCATGGCTACGACATTGTGGATCACGCCGAAATCAACCCGGAGATCGGCACCCTCGCGGATTTCGAGCGCTTCACGGCGGAGCTGGCACGTCATGGCATGGGGCAGATTGCCGACGTGGTGCCGAACCACATGGGCATCATGGGATCCGATAATGCGTGGTGGATGGACGTGCTCGAGAACGGCCCCGCCTCGCGCTTCGCCTCCTTCTTCGACATCGACTGGAATCCGCTGGACGCCGATCTCGCCGGCAAGGTGCTGGTTCCCGTGCTGGGAGATCACTATGGCCGGGTGCTCGACCGCGGCGAAATCAAGTTGAGCTTCGATCCGCGCGCAGGTGCATTCGAAGTGCATTATCACCAGCACAAACTTCCAGTCGATCCACGGGAGTATCCGCGCGTCCTGCAAGTGGCGCTCGATTCGGTCAACAGCGCGCTCCCTTCGTCGGCCCGCGACGAATGCGCGAATCTGACAGGGGCCTTTGAGCGGCTTCCGCCGCGGTCGAGCCAGGTCCGGCGCGATGTGGAGCAGCGAGCCCACGACAAGGAGGCGCTCAAGGCGCGCCTTGCTCGGCTGACTCGCGAGCATCCGTCGGTGGCGCAGGCTATCGATGGCGCGCTGCAGACGATCAACGGCACGCAGGGAAAACCGGAGAGCTTCGGCCAGCTCCATGCGCTCCTGGAAGCGCAGGCGTATCGCGTCGCGTATTGGCGGGTCGCTTCGGACTCGATCAACTATCGCCGCTTTTTCGATATCAATGAGCTCGCCGCGCTGAGTATGGAAAATGAATCGGTGTTCGAGGCGACCCACCGCTTCATACTCGAACTTGCGGCGGCGGGCAAAATCGATGGCCTGCGCATCGACCATCCGGACGGGCTTTTCGACCCCGCTCGATATTTCCAGCGATTGCAGGAGTTCTACAAGCGCCTCGCGCCCAGCGATGGCAACGGCCGAGATCGGCCTCTGTACGTGGTCATCGAGAAAATCGACGCCATACACGAACAGCTTCCAGCAAGCTGGCGGATTCACGGGACGACCGGATATCGCTTCGCAAGCCTGCTCACAGGCCTGTTCGTGGATACTGCAGCGAGCGGAAGAGTCGACCGAACGTGGCGTGCGTTTGTCGGTGAGGCAGCGGTCGGCTTTGACGACATCGCCTATCACTCCAGGCGACTGGTTATGCGCAGCGCACTGCAGGCGGAGTTGAGCGTCCTCTCCAACAGATTGCTGCGGATTGCTCACGCCGATCGCAACACCCGGGACCTTACGCTGTCATCGTTGCGCGATGCGCTCACCGAGATCACCGCTTGCTTCCCCGTGTACCGCACTTATGTCGCCCAGCGCGCATCGGCGCAGGATCGCCGTTACATCGACTGGGGCACGGGCGGCGCTCGCCGACGCAGTCGTGCCGCCGATCCGAGCGTGTTTTCGTTTGTACGCGATGTCCTGCTCCTGCGTCCGCCTGACGGTGCGCCCAAAGAGCTCAAGGAGGTCTACCGGAGCTTTGCAATGCGTTTTCAGCAATTCACGGCGCCGGTGATGGCCAAGGGAGTCGAGGACACCGCGTTTTATCGATTCAACCGTCTGGTCTCCCTCAACGAAGTAGGCGGCGCCCCGGATCAGTTTGGAACGACCGTGCAAGCGTTCCACAGGGGGAATTTGGAACGCAATGCGCGCTGGCCGCACGCTTTGCTGGCCGGCTCGACGCACGACAACAAGCGCTCGGCCGACGTGAGGGCGCGTATCGACGTCATTTCCGAGATGCCTGCGATGTGGCGCGGACTGGTCAGGCATTGGAGGCGCCTCAACCGCAGGCACATGCGGGTGGTCGATGAAGAGATCGCTCCCAGCCCGAACGACGAATATCTGCTCTACCAGACACTGATCGGCACCTTTCCCGTCGGGGACGGCACGCCGGGTCTTTCCGGATACCGTGAGCGCATCGCAAGCTACATGATCAAGGCCGCACGGGAGGCCAAGGTGTGCACCAGCTGGGTCAGTGTGAACGACGAGTACGAGTCTGCACTGACGGCGTTCGTCGCCGGCGCACTCGAGGAGAGCGCGACCAATCTCTTTATTCCAGAATTGCGCACCAAAGTGGCCGCCTTTGCCTGGTTTGGCGCCCTCAACAGCGTGTCGATGGCTTTGCTTCACTGCACCTCGCCCGGCGTGCCGGACATCTACCAGGGGAGCGAATTGATGGAGCTCTCACTGGTCGATCCGGACAACAGGCGCCCGGTGGACTACGCCATCCGCCGTGAAGCTCTGGAGAAAATGCAGGCGCTCGAGCGCGCATCAGCCCATGAGCTCAGCGAGTCGTTGAAGGCGGTGCTCTCGTCACCGCACGACGGTCTTCTCAAACTCTGGGTCATCACCCGCGCTCTCGAGCTGCGACGCAAGAGTCCCAAGCTTTTTTCCATGGGAGACTATGTCGCCATCGCAGGGGCCGGAGAGCGTGCCCGCCATGTCATTGCATTCGCGCGTCGCCATGAAGAGGGTGGCGCGCTGGCGATTGCTGGAAGATTGTTCGCTGCGCTCGGCGTCGCCCCCGGAGCGGCTCCCATCGACGCCGAGGTGTGGAGCGATACGCGCCTCGAGCTGCCGTTCGCGCTTCCATCCACACAGCTCACCGATGTGCTGACCGGGGAGACGATCGACGTCGCTTCGGGAACGATCACCCTGGCCAGGGTGTTTGCGAGGCTGCCCTGCGCGTTGCTGACCTGGTAAGTTAACGAGCCGCTTCGCCGTCAATGCAAGCGCTGGCGGCCTTTGCGCGACGCTTCCCTGCGCTGCGCGCGCCGATCCGCGCGGTTCGAGGAATCGGGACGGACCCTCTCCTGCCAGAAACGGAAGATCAGCACCGCGGCGATCGGCAGTTCGTCGATCATATCCTGACGTTTTTCCTCGGTGTCGACCCAGTCGAGATATTCCGGATCGTGATCGCCGTAAGCGAGCGCCTCCACAGGCAACATCCAGTCGCGCGTCGCGTCTTCGGAGTACAACGGCTCCCACGCCTCTTCGCGCAACAGCACGCCGGTCATGTAACCCTCGGACCAGGCGCTTGCCTCCGGCGGGCTGCGTTCGTCGCGCAGCGTCTGCTCGGCGTGGTACAAAAGCGGCTTGAACCGTGTCGGCGATTCCGCCAGCGTGCGCCTGATGCTCTGTTGCAGGCGAAGCACCAGTGACAGAATTCGTTCCGCCTGCTCGTTATTCTGGAACACGGGGGTGACGCTGCGCTGGCTGTCGCTCCACACGACCGGCAGCCACTCGGAAGGCTGAATCAGCTCGGGTCCGCTGACGATTGCAGTCAGAAAGCCGTCGAGCATTTCCAGGTCCATGCAATCCTGCGGTACGGCGTTGGAGCCCAGGAAGCTCTCGAGCTCGTCATAATCCGCGTCGTTGGCTTCGGTCATGGGCTGGCTCCGGAAAGGAACTCTTTATGATGACCCGAGTTGCGCGCTGACGCAAATAGGGTCTCCGACCTCAGCGGAGCGCGTGTGCGACGTTGAGGGCGGCGGCGAAGAGCAGCAACGCGCCTGCCTGATGCGCGGCCGCGAGCGGCAGCGGCACCACAAAGAGCAGCGTCGAGATGCCGAGCGTCAATTGCACCACGAGCATCGCCAAAAGAAGGTTGGCAGCGATGCGCCCGCGGCGGCTGATGGCCGGTGCCGATCGAAGACGCCACCAGAACAGCGGGATCAGGAAAGCCAGCAGCCAGGCCAGCAGTCGATGATCGAACTGAACCGTCGCCATATTATTGAAGAAGTTGAGGTACCACGGATCGATCATGAACATTTCCGGCGGCAGCACCTGGCCGTTCATGAGCGGGAAGGTGTTGTAGGCAAAGCCCGCACGAATCCCCGCGACCAGGCCCCCGGTGAGCGCCATGACGAACACCAGCGCGGCGAGGAAATATGCGTAGCGCCGGATCGGCACGCGAGCGGCATCGTCGACGCGCGCCCGCGGGTACGCGAGCGAAAAGGCGGTCCAGAGCATCACCGCGAAGATCAGAAAAGCGAGTCCGAGGTGGGCGGTCAGACGAAATTGCGACACGCGCGGATCGTCGACCAGGCCGCTCTTTACCATGTACCAGCCCAACGCTCCCTGCAAGGCACCCAGCGCGAACGTGCCGAAGAGTTGCGGCGCAAGCCCCGAGGGAATCCTGCGTCGTGCGATGAACCACAAAAGCGGAACGAGGAACACGACGCCGATGGCGCGTCCGAGCAGACGATGAAAATACTCCCACCAGAAGATGCCCTTGAACGCTTCGAGGCTCATCCCACGATTGACCTGGCTATACTCCGGGGTCGCCTGGTAGGCCACAAACGCTTCGTTCCATTGCGCGTCGCCGATCGGCGGCAGCGTCCCGACAATGGGCTGCCATTCGACGATCGACAGGCCGGAATGCGTGAGGCGCGTCACGCCACCGACGACGACCATCGCGAAGACCAGCGCGCAGCAAGTGAACAACCACGCCGCGATCGCGCGGGCGTCCCTGACACCTGCACGCGCCGTTGAATCTGCCGCAGCACGCGCCGATGCGAATGTGGAGTTTCGAACAGCGTCCATGAGCCTGGATTCTGCCACAGTGGCATGCCCGGTTTTGGTGAATCGAAGCCCGATGTGTGCCCAAGACAAGTGCCTGCATCCTCAAGCTCGATTCGCGCATCCCGTCGCCGCGAGCGGTGAGAATCTTGTGGCTTGGCGCTCCCATCATCGACCGACCATCCCACTCGGCGCATTCATTGCTGGTGAGGGGTAAATGTTTCCGCTGACGGTGTAACACCAGCCCGGTATAGCAAAACTTGCAAAACCCGGTCTGAGGAGCATTCGCAACCGGCCCATGGCAGCGAACCTCAGGGCGAGGTATGCACGGAATGCTTCTTGCTTAGCATGAAAGGCAGCGGAGGCTGCAACACTGGTGGAGGAATTATGTGCCCCGACGATGATAGAACAACGCAATTTTCACTTAATGGCGCGTTGATCACGGGGGGTGTCTCAGCGAACGCTGCGCCAGGCGCACTGCCTGTCGCATCGCTTGCCGTTACATCGCCCACGGGAGCGGGACCTGCAAAGGGAACCGCACATTCCGATACTGAGCAAAGCCCGAGTGCTCGCGAGGCACAATTTCTCGATAGCCTGATCGGTTTCGCGCGCCAGCGTCAGGCGGAGCATTGGTCGGGAACGCTCGCGACATTCCTCGAGACCATCGTTCGGGCCGAGCCCCAGCGCGCAACGCGCACCAGCCACCAGTATGTCTGGGACATGCTGCGCTCGCAGGGCGAGGAAGGCGCCAACGGTATTCTTCGATGCGCGCTGCTTTCGAGCGAGTTGTTCGGACTGGACGACTCCATCGCACGTGTGCTCGACTACTTCAAGGCAGCGGCCGCAGGTTCGGAAGTGGGCCGCCGGTTGCTCCTCTTGCTGGGACCGCCTTCGGGCGGCAAGTCCAGTCTCGTGATTCTGCTCAAACGAGGCCTTGAAGAGTACAGCTATACCGACGCCGGCGCGCTTTACGCCGTCGCCGGATGCCCGGTGCATGAGTCACCGCTGCATCTCGTACCTCAGGCGCTGCGCGGATCGTTCCGCGACACCTATGGTGCCGACATCGCCGGCGACTTGTGTCCATCCTGCCGGATGCGCGTCGATAAGGAGTTCGGTGGAGACTACATGCGCATGCCGGTCGAGCGCATATTTATTGCTGAGGCAGGTCGCGTGGGCATCGGCACGTACGCGCCGCACGATCCCACAACCGCCGATCTCGCAGATCTCGTCGGCTCGGTCGATTTGTCGAAGGTTGCGGAATTCGGCGACGAAGGCGACCCGCGCGCCTGGTCCTGGTCGGGCTCGGTGTACGCCGCGAGCCGCGGCGTGCTCGAAATGATTGAGATCCTGAAGGTAAAGCGCGAGTTCCTGTACCTGCTGCTCACGCTGACTCAGGAAAAGAACATCAAGGTGTCGCGGTTCCCGCTGATCCACGTCGACGAAACCATTGTCGCGCACACCAACCTCGCAGAGTTCCGGAAGTTCCTGCAGGAACCGGAGAACGAAGCGCTGCTCGACCGGATGGTGGTGATCCAGGTTCCGTACACGCTCGACTATCGCGCCGAGGCGATGATCTATCGCAAGCTCATCTCGACGGCTGAACCGGCGTTCCGCGAGGTGCATCTCGACCCGCACGTGCTGCACGCTGCCGCCGTGTTCGCCATCCTGACCCGGCTGCACAGCAGCGACGACAAGAGCGCCGACTTGAGCAAGCGCGTTCGCCTTCAGGGGGGCGAAGACGTCGACGGCGTCAACCGCGCCGACGCCGAGCGGCTGCGCGAACGCTTGCCCGAGGAAGGCCTTGCCGGCGTATCGCCAAGATTCGTGATCAATGCGCTGTCGGCGGCGATCAGCAAGTCTAATGCCAAGAGCCTCACCACGATGGACGTGCTGCTCTGTCTGAAGGATGCCATCGAGAGCGACGCGCGGATCGATCCCAAGGAGAAGTCGCGCTGGACCGATTTCCTGGTGCGGGCACGCAAGGATTTCTATAACCGCTGGGTGAAGGAGGACGTGCACAAGGCGCTGTTCGTATCCTTCGAGCAGGAAGCGCAGGAGCTTCTCGACAAATACGTCGACGAAGTCGAGGCCTCTCTCGACAATCGCAAGATCCGCGACCCCATCACCAGTGAGGAGCGCGACCCTGATGAGAGACGACTGCGTGCAGTGGAGGAGAAGGTCCATATCTCGGAGTCGGGAAAGCATTCCTTTCGCCAGGAAGTCGTACGCAAGGCGATGGGCGCCTACAGGCGCGGCGAGAAGTTCACGCTCGCCGGTCACGCCCCACTGCGGGATGCGATCGAGCAATATCTATTCGAGCAGCGACGCGACGTCCTGAGGCTCGTCAGTTCGCCGACGCGACCGGAAGAGGAGACACAGCGGAAGATATCGGTGGTAGCTAAGCGGCTGGTCGACGACTATGGCTACGACGAACACAGCGCGCGCGAGGCGTTGAACTACGTCACCACGCTGCTAGCGCAGGAGTGATTCGCCGCGGCGCATCGCCGCCGGCCCGTGGAGCGAGGAACTCTCATGACGAGTCGAATCCGATTCGCTGCCGAATCGCCCTGGTACGAGCTGTTTTCGCGCGGCGCCCGCGACTGGCTTCGCCACAACCAGAAAGTACGCCAGGCGGTGCGCGAGCAGGTTATCGATCTGCTCTCGGATGGCGATTTCATCACCCAGCCCGACAACCGTACGGTTCGCGTAACGATTCGCATGCTTGAGCACGCGCGCTTTCGTCTCTCCGAGCCGCGCAAGCACAACGGCGCCGGACAGGGCAATGCGCAAGCCGGCGATGTTCTACGAAACGCCGACGCTTCCACCGACCGCGGCGAAGGGGAAGGTCAGGGCGGCAACCAGGACGGCGGCTTCAAGTTGCTGCTCGACTTGAAAGTCGACGACATCGTCGACTGGCTGACCGATGAACTGAAGCTGCCGGATCTGCGGCCCAAGGGTGGTGCGACTATCGAAGACAACGAAATCATCCGCGAGGGCTCGGGACGGCGTGGCATCCGGGCGCGACTCGATCGCCGGCGGACACTGAAGCAGGCGATCAAAAGGCGCGCGATTCAGGCCGACCCGGCGCCATTCGTCGACGACGATCTACGCTTCCACCAATTGCGCCAACGGCCTCGCGTCGCCAACAACGCAGTCGTGGTGTTCGCGCTCGATGTTTCGGTGAGCATGACGGCGGCGGAACGCAAGCTCGCGAAGACATTCTTCTTCTTCGCGCTCTCCGGCCTGCGCCGCCAATATCACCATGTCGATGTGCGCTTCGTCGCGCACACAACCGAGGCGTGGGAGTTTCCGGAGCAGGACTTCTTCGAGGTCGCCGGCACCGGCGGGACCGCCGCTTCATCGGCATTCAGGCTCACTCAGGAGATTCTCAACACCCAGTACGAGGGGTCACGCTACAACGCCTATCTCTTCTACGCTTCCGACGGCGAAAACGGCATCGACGACCGCCAAAACGCCACCGCGGCGCTGAGCAAGCTTGCCGAGCGACTGAACTACCTGGGCTATCTCGAGACCCGCTCCGGGACCGTGCGCTTCGCACAGACCGATATGCGCAGTCTGATCGGAGAATTGTCGGGCAAAGGCTTGAACGCCGAGACGCAGGTCGTGGCCAATATCGACGACGTCTGGCAGGCGATCCGACGCTTTTTTGTGCACCAGGCCAATCAGAGCGCGCGCACCACGCAATGACCCAGCTTGCGGATTACGCTGCGCACATCGACAACCTCGCGCGGAAGCTGGGGCTCTCCTACTATGGGGTCGACTTCGAGCTCGTCCCCGAACGCTTCATGATGGAGACCGCCGTTTATGGGCTCCCCGTCCGGATGCCCCACTGGTCGTTCGGCGTTCGCTATATACGCCAACTTGTGCAGCGAAACATGGGCCATTCGCGCATTTTCGAAGTGATGTTTCCCGGCGATCCGTGCAAGGCCTACCTCGTCGACGTCAATTCACTGGCCGAGAACGTGCTTGTCGTCGCCCACGTCCTGGGTCACGCCGACTTTGCCCGGCGTAACGGCCTGTTTCGTCGCTCGATGTCAATGGCGGGCGGACGAATACTTGAACAGGCGGCGGCTCGAGCACACCGAATCGAGCGCGCATTGGCGGAGCATGGGCACGAACGAGTGGAGGCGGTGCTCGACGCCGCGCTCGCGCTCGAGGCCCACATCGATGTCAACCGTCCGCTCTACCGCGGTCCCTACGAAGAAAAGGCTGCCCGTCCATCGTCGATCGAAGACGACGATCCCTTCCGTCGTCGCTGGCGCCACTTGCCAGGTGAAGCTGCGCCCGAACCCGTGGACCGCACTGAGCCCCGCAAGACGCCGCCGCAACCGGAATACGACCTGCTGTGGTTCATTGCTCAGTACGGTCCCGATCTCGAGGGCTGGGAGCGCGACGTGTTCCTCGCGGTGCGCGAAGAATCGTTCTACTTCTATCCCGTCTTCGCCTGTCAGATCATGAACGAGGGCTGGGCTTCCTATTGGCACGCGCGCTTGCTTCGGGAGGCCGAGATCGAGCCGCCGGACCTGTACGTCTCTGCGATCAAGGCGCATTCGGATGTAGTGCGTCCGCATGCGTCCGGAGATACGCTTGCGCTATCGGTCAACCCCTACCACCTCGGCTTTTCCATCTGGGAGAAGATCGTCGATACGCAGGGTCTGGAGGCCGCTCGCCAAATCTGCGCCGAGGAAGACGACTTCGGCTTCGTGCGCAACTACCTCGACCCGGCGCTGGCCGAGCAGCTCGACCTCTTCGTGTACGAGGCATCTTCGGACGGGTCGCTTAAGATCGCGTCGCGCGAGATCAATGCCGTGCGTGAGGCAATCCTCGAGCCGCGCTTCAACTTCGGGGCTCCGCGTGTCGCAGCGACCGATGTCGATGTCGACGGCAGCTTGACCATGGTCCACGATTATCAGAGCGACGGCCGGGGTCTCGACCTGAGGCGGGCCGAGCGCGTACTCGAGTATGTCGTGCGCGTATGGCGCCGCCCGGTCACGCTGCGAACCGTCGATGAAGACGGCGCCAGGCACGAGCTCAACACACGGCTGCACTAGGAGCCTGTTTCGAGTGTTGACGGCGGCCATCAGCTAGCGGCCTGTGCCTCGTCGTCGCCAACTCTCAGCGCTCGGAAAGCGACGTGATAGAGTAACGGACGACTCTGAAAGCGGCTTCCGGGGACTATTGAGAATTACGCAACTGAGTGACGTTTGACCCTGACCCGCGCTGTCGCGCACCCCTTGTATGCTCTCCCGGCGGGAGAGGGGTTAGGGGTGAGCGCCAGCTCATCCGAATTGCAACCGATGTCACGCTCTCCCTTGTTGGAGTGCGATCGGGTGAAGCCGCAGCTCCGCCGTCGTTCTTCCATGCGCAAATGGTCTGCGCCTCGCTCCACCTGGCGTTCGTGGATCGCGTGGAGCGCTCTGATTGCGCTGCTCTGGCCATCGCTCGGCGCCTTGCCCTGGATGGCGGGCGGTTTCGCCGCTCAGGAGAGCGACGCATCCCAGGTGTCCGCCGCTGAACCGTCTGAATCCCATCATCACGACAACGATGCTTCCGATATCCCGGGGAGCCCTACTCACCCAGCGGACCATGACTGCTTTGGGTGCCAGGTGCTCAAGCATCTGTCGCGATGCGCTCCTTCCGAGCTCGATGCGCCGGCGATCGCACCGCTCTGTGGAACTCCGGTTCAGCCCAGCGTTCGCCTGATCTCCCAGCGCTCAGGCCACATCGCGTTTCTTCCTTTCGTTCGCGCCCCACCCCTTCGCAGCGTCTGAGCAGTCCAGTCGGCGGCTAGGCTCGTCCGACGTTCACGCCACGCGCTCATCGGCGCACGGCGGTTCGGGCGTCATGAGGTTCCGCCGCCCTCGTGATTCGATTCTGGAGGACTCTCGATGCCTTCAACGACGCTGTTCCGCGCCATATCGACGATCACGTGCGCGGCGTGTGCAAGCTTGTCATGGAACGATCTGTCGTGGGCGCACGGTTTCGCCGGCAAGCGCTTCTTCCCCGCGACGCTGGTGATCGAAGATCCTTTCGTTGCCGACGAGCTCTCGCTGCCGACGATCTCCTATCGAAAGTCCCCGGCCAACGGTGACGAGACGGCAACCAACGAGACCGACTTCGCCGTCGACATGTCGAAGCGGGTCACCGAGAACTTCGGCATCGGCTTGGGCGCGCTGTACAAGCAGGTTCAGCCTGAAGATGGCGAGCGCCAGCGCGGGTTCGATAATGTCGCGGCGAGTCTCAAATACCAGTTCTACAAGAACGACGAGCACGAAGCGATTGTCTCCGCGGGCCTCGACGTCGATATCGGAGGCACCGGATCGAAGCGCGTCGGCGCGGAATCGTTTACCACCTGGACCCCGGCGCTGTTCTTCGGCAAGGGCTTCGGCGATCTTCCGGCGGAGATGAAATTCCTGCGTCCGTTCGCTATCACCGGGCAAGTGGGCATCGGCATTCCATCGAGCGCGAGCAGCACGACGGTCAGCGACGAAGGCGACGTAAGCGTGGAGCAACATCCCAATGTGCTGCAGTGGGGATTCGCTTTCCAGTACAGCCTCATCTACCTGCAATCATTCGTGGAGGACGTGGGCCTGCGCGAACCGTTCAACCGGATGATTCCGGTGGTCGAGGTTCCGCTATCGACCGGGCTCAACCGTGGCGCCAGCGGAACGACCGGAACGGTGAACCCGGGAATCATCTGGGCGGGCCAGTACGTCCAGCTCGCCGCCGAGGCTCAGATTCCGATCAACAGCCGCAGCGGAGGCAGTCACGTGGGATGGATCGCGCAATTGCATTTCTATCTCGACGATCTGTTTCCGCAGTCGATCGGTCGTCCGATATTCGGAAGGTGACATGCGACGGCTCTCGCGCAACGGGTGGCTTGTCGCATGGACGTTGGCTGCGGCGCCCGCCGTGCTCGCTCATGCGTTTCTCGACCATGCGACGCCTGCGGTCGGCAGCTCCGTGCACGGAGCGCCGGCGCAGGTGAAGCTCTGGTTCACTCAGCGGCTGGAGCCGGCTTTCAGCACTGCGCAGGTGCTCGGGGCGAGCGGCAAGCGCGTGGACAAGTCCGATGCGCATGTCGACGCCGGCGATCCGACCCTTCTCGTCGTATCCGTGCCGCCGCTCGCGGCAGGAAAGTATCGCGTCACCTGGCGAGTGCTTTCGGTCGACACCCATGTCACCGAGGGTGACTTCGACTTCGATGTCGTGCCCTGAGCAAGCGGCCGGAGCTGTTCGCGAGCGGCGATGAATACATTCCTGGTTACTGCACGCGCAGTGCATTTCGCGTCCTCGATCGTCTTGCTCGGCGGATTCGGGTTCGAGCTGTTCGTCCTCGGGCCGGCGCTGCGGGACTCCAAGCTTGAAATGACGCCTGATGCACGGGCCCTCCGACGGCGCTTGACGAGCGCTGCGGCGTGGTCGTTGCTCGCTGCCCTCGCGTCCGCGCTCGTCTGGTTCGTCGCCGAGGCAGCCTCGATGAGCGGCCAGTCGCCGGCGAAGGCAATGAATTACGACACGCTGCGTCTGGTGTTGAGCGCGACGGCGTTCGGACGCCTGTGGCTCTTTCGCCTGCTGGTTGCGGCAGTTCTGGCGTTGCTGCTTTGGACCATCATCCGATTCCAGAGTACGCAGCGCCATCCGGCGCTCGTGCTTACCGCCTTCGCTCTTGCCGCGGCTTACCTGATGTCGATCGCGTGGTCAGGCCATGCCACCGCCGCGGCGGATGCGCAGCGTCGCATCCAGCTCACTTCCGACGCGATCCACTTGCTCGCGGCAGGTGCATGGCTCGGCGCCTTAGCTCCATTGGTATTTGTGCTGGGCGTGGGCAGCAGACTTGCGCTTGCTGCCCATGTCGCGCAGCGTTTTTCGACTTTGGGCGTGGCCAGCGTCAGCGCGCTCCTGGTGACCGGCGTTGTCAATGTGTGGTTTCTGGTCGGCAGCGTACCGGCGTTAATGGGAACGGATTACGGGCGGCTTCTTCTCGCCAAGCTGCTGCTGTTTGCAGCAATGCTGTCGCTGGCGGCCGTCAATCGCTTCGCGCTCGCGCCACGTCTCGCGGAAGGAAGCATGAGCGCGCTTGCTACCCTGCGGCGCAATGCGTGCTTCGAAATTGTGGCAGGGGTTGGCGTCGTCATCGTGGTCGCTCTTCTGGGCATCACCATTCCTGGCGCGCACGACACGCCCGTGTGGCCTTTCTCTCACACGCTGGCGTGGCCATCGTCCGAGGCGTCGCTTGCCGTGCATGTGGCGATTCTCGCGTCCGAGATTATCGGCTGCGCAGGCGCAGTAATCCTGGGCGCGGCCCTGCTCCGCCGCCGCTTGGCTTTGTCCTTCGGGGGTGTCGCCCTGATTGGAATCGCCATCGGAATTTCAGGGTGGACTCTATCGACACCGGCGTATCCGACCACCTATGCGACTCCATCCGTTCCGTACGCAACCGCGTCCCTGGCTCGCGGGGCTTCGTCGTACGCAGAGAAGTGCGCCGCGTGCCACGGTGAACTCGGACACGGCGATGGCAGTGCCGCGACTTCGCTTTCGATGAAGCCGGCGGACTTGACCGAGCACACCGCACATCACTATCCGGGTGAGCTCTATTGGTGGATCGCGCATGGCATCCCGAATACTCCCATGCCTGGTTTCGCGAACGAGCTCGACAGCACCGATCTCTGGAGCGTCGTGCGCTACCTGCGTGTGCTTGCGGATGCCGCAACTGCGCGCGAGGCGGCGGACGGCGCGGATTTCCACCGATGGATATTGGCACCAGATTTCACCTTCGAGACCAAGACTCATGGGCAAGAGTCACTCACGGAACAGCGGGCCAAATCTTCGGTTTTGCTCGTGCTCTACACGCCGCTACGGTCGAGTGAGCGCCTTCGCGACCTGGAAACGGAGCGCCAGGCTTTCACTGATGCGGGCGTCCGCATCGTTGTCGCACCACTGGGACCGCGCTCCGATATCAATGCGGGAACAATGGACGGGAGTGAGGCGTCGGTTTTGGCCGTGACCGGAACTGATACGGGAAAAATCTACGCGATGTACGCGCAGGCTCCGCAACCCGGCGCGGGCAGTGTTGTCCATCACGCCGAGCTTCTCATCGACCGTCAAGGCTATCTTCGTGCGCTCTGGCGAGGCATCCCGAAAAATTCAACCCGGCAAACGAAATCCATCCTTGCGCAGGCTCAAAGCCTCGACCGGGAGCCGCCGGGCCCGGAGCCAATGGAGCATATGCATTGACAGGCCCTACTTGTGGGTCATCGGCGAGCTTGCGCCCATCGGCTCGACTTCGACGCCGATGTCGACGCTGCCGAGATTTCTGAAGGTGAGCGTCACAGGCACCTTGTCGCCGACTTTCAGTGGCTGCTTGAGATCGAGCAACATCAGGTGATAGCCGCCAGGCCTGAGCTCAACGCGCCCGCCCGGGGGAATATCGAGCGCGGGAACGGAGCGCATGGTCATCAATCCCCCGTCCATGGCCATCTGGTGCAATTCGACGGAAGCCGCGACGGGAGATGAAGCGCTGACCAGCGTCGCGGCAGCAGTTCCCGAATTTTCAATGGTGAGATAAGCGCCGCCTGACTTAGCCCCCGGTGGCGTCGCGCGGGCGAAGGCGTGCTCGATGTGCAGCGATTGCAGACGATACTCGTCGGCGGCGACATCGGAGGCGGCGACGAAGCAAGCGGCGAACGCGATGGCGATTCCGATCTGCCGTTTCATCCCGCGCATTCTACGCGGCGGGCAATCGACCGCGCCGCCAGGCCTTGCCTGCGTTGACATGTAGCGCGACCCGCAGCGAAAATGCGGTCAGGCCACCTAACCAGATGATCGCTGCGGGGTGCAAAGCTTCGAGCCGCCGCAGTCGGATCGCAACCTACCGGAGGAAACGATGTCCGCATTGCTTCGCATGCTTGCGCGGTTTCTGGCCGTGCTCGGCTTCGCGGTGACGCTGAACGCAACCGCGCAGCAACCGATCACGCTGCACGGCGCGGTCCAGTTCAATGACGAGCACCCGTTCAACAAGGCGCTGCTCAAGTTCCAGGATCTGGTCGTCAAGTATTACGGCAAGCCGGTGGTCTTCGTGCTCCATCGCAACAGTGAGCTCGGGCTGGAAAAGGATTACTTCGCATACATGAGCCAGGGCATTTCGGTCGACTACGCCGTCGTTTCGCCGGCGCACATGTCGACCTTCGCCAAGGCGGCGCCGCTGCTCGACATGCCGTTCCTGTTCCGTGACCTCGACCATTGGAACAAGGTACTCGACTCCGATGCCTTCCAACCGATCGTCGACGACGTTTCGAAGAAGGCCGATGTGATGATCATCGGCTACGCCGGCGGCGGCACGCGCAACATCATCGCGAACAAGCCAGTGCGCAACATGGCCGAGCTCAAAGGCCTGACGATGCGCGTGATGGGCGCGCCGATACAGACGCAGATGTTCACCGCGATCGGCGCCAAGCCTTCGGTGATCGCGTACAACGAGGTCTACAATGCGATCCAGACGGGCGTCATCCAGGGTGCTGAGAACGAAGCCGCCGGTCTGGCGCAGATGAAATTCTACGAAGTCGGGCCGGACATCTCGCTTACCCAGCATGCGATCACCGTGCGTCCTATCTGCTTTTCCGGCAAGAGCTTCCGCAAGCTGCCGCCCGACCTCCAGGCGGCGATCCTCAAGGCGGGCAAGGAAGCCGGGAAGTATGGCCGCGACGTCGAGTCGTCCGGCGACGCAGGCCTGCTGGCTCAGCTCGAGAAAGAGGGCAAGCTCAAGACGTTCGCGTTCACCGAGCGTGGAAAACTGCTCGAGCTCGCGGAGCCGGTCAAGCAAGCGTACGCCAAAGAGATCGACGCGACGGCGATCCTCACCAAGGTCAACGCGATCAAGTGACGCAGCTGTCCAAGAGCAAGACCCGAAGGGTCGCGGCGATTGGAGACAGCTGCGTCATCCCGGGCGAGCGTTAGCGAGGTCCGGGATCCAATCTTCGTTTCGATGCTCGGCAACGTGCCCCGCACCTTGGGTCCCGGCCTGCGCCGGGACGACACCACATGTCACAGCCGGCGAGTGTTAGCGATCCCCGCGGCGCATTGTCGTTCTTGTCCTTGACTTCGCCGTGCGCGCCTTCAACGCCCTGATCTATCGCGGCCTGCAGCGGATCATCACCGCGCTGGTCGCGGTGATGATCGTGCCGGTGACGCTCCAGATCTTCTCGCGTTTCGTCGATTTCATTCCCCGCTACATCTGGACGGAGGAGGTCGCGCGCTTCTGCCTGATGTGGCTCATCATGCTCGGTGCGACCATCGCCGTGCGCGACGGCACCCACTTCGAGGTCGACGTGCTGCCGCAGGCGAAGACCGCGCACGGGAAAGCCGTCGCGCGCATTGTCGTCCACGTCGCGATCCTGCTGGTCGCGCTCATCTTTA
>VBCY01000540.1 GCA_005882995.1 Betaproteobacteria bacterium | reverse complement strand
GATTCGTCCGAGGACACTAAAGAACCATCAGCGCTACAACGGATCGTGGCGACAGGCCCATTCCGTCGATCTAGAACTCCAGGGGCCTATGCGTTTCCGGAAGGGGCTGGGGAGAACGTCGCCGGGTGATAACGTCGATGGCGATGGGCACCGTCGTCAGCGCGCCGATCGCGAGCAGCGTCCAGCCAATCGCCTTGCGCCTTTCGCCATTGAGGAAGCCCGCCAGCAGGAGGCCTATGCCGGCGCCAGCCATGCCGCGCGTTGCTGCGACGAACGCGAGCTCGGGAAGCGATACGTCGATTCTGCTCATGGAAGTGCTCATGGAAACTCCTCGAAGGATGATCCCAAGAAAATTCGACCCTTGCGACGATAGGACGTTCCTTCCGAAGCGGGGAGCCTCTGAATAAGCCCCGCGTGGTCGCGACGGAGGCTTTCCGGGATGAGATGCGCGAAGCAAGGCGACGCCAATAGCAGGCGCTATTGGCGAGCCGAGCGACAAAGCAGATCGCCCGGAAAGCTCCGTCCCTTCGGGTTTCGGCGCAATGGCCTCATCTGCTTTGTTGCGCGGCTTGCGAATAGTACGAACTATTCGCTGCGCCGCGACGCCTCGCATCTGAAACCATTGCGCCGGAAACGCGACTCATGTGGGACTTGTTCAGAGGTTCCTTAGCGACCGTCCGAGGCATGCCATCCGGCGTGCGCCTTGAACGATTGCACGAGGAAAGCGGCGAAGCTTTGGGCGGCCGGCCCCAGCGATCCTCCCTGGCGCTTCAGGATTCCGATGCGGCGCGTGAGCACCCGGTCGGAAAAATTGCGGCGGGCCAGATCGGAAGCGCTCTGGACCTCGAGCGACGCCGTCGGAAGTACCGTCACGCCGAGTCCGGCGCGCACCAGCCCGATCGCTGTTGACATGAATGCAACCTCGTACGCCGGTTGGGGCAGTCGTCCCTTGACCCGTAAGGCTTCATCGACCACGCGCCGGACGCTGCTCTTGCGATCCATGAGAATAACCGGATAGTCCACCAGCTGTTCCAGCTTGAGGCGCTTCGCTTTGCGCAGCGGGTGTCGCTTTGGAAAAATGGCTGCCATGTGATCGGTGGCCAGCAAGACAAAGTCGAGCTGGTTGTCGCCGACGATCGGGCTCGAGACGGCAAAATCCACTTCGTCGTTGCGAACCATATCAGCGATTCGCTCGGCCAGTTCATCCCTGAGAATGATGGAGATTCTCGGGTACTTTCGGACGAAGGCCGAGATTGTCTGCGGCAGGACCGTCGCCGAGACCGAAGGCAACGCCGCAATCACGATGCGACCCGCGATCCCCGCGGAGATGTCCTTGGTGCGCCCTACCAGCGCGTCGATTTCGCCGAGTATGCGCTCGACCGCGGGACGGACGTCGCGGCCGACCGCCGTCAGGCGCACCGTTCGCGTCGTACGGTCGAACAGTCGCGCGCCGACCGATTCTTCGAGCTGGGCGACTCGTGAGCTCAGAGCAGACTGCGTAGTAAACAGCGCCTGGCTCGCGCGGGTGAAGCTCCCGTAACGGGCAACCGCCGCAAACGCCCGAAGCTGTTGGAAGTTCACGTTCATTTTGATTGATCTCCATTTTTGATAACTGTGATGGAAATAATGCGTTGGCATTTTAAATGCCAATCGCGTTCAATGCCCGAAAGAGACGCGTGCTTTTTTTGTCAGGGCTGTCCCAATAAGGAGGAGAGTATGAATGCAGCGTTACAGCGTCCCGCGCTGGTAATTGCCATCGCGATGACGGCGTTAGCCTTGATCGTGCCCCGCGAAGCGCTGAGCAAGGTCACCAAAGTGACGATCGTCGCAAGGGAATCACCCACCTATGGTGGTCAATCCTTCGGCACAATCGGTCAATACGAAAAGATCATCGGCACGGCGTCCGGCGAGCTCGATCCCGCCGACCGCCGCAATTCGATCATCACCGACATCCAGTTCGCGCCCAGAACCAACGGCAAAGTGACCTACACCGCGACCTTCACCTTGATCAAGCCGATCGACATGGGGTTGAGCAACCACACGCTCTTCTACAATGTGGTCAATCGCGGCAGCCGTAATTTTCCCTACAGCATCGGCGGCGACCCAGGCGACGGCTTCATGCAGAACCGCGGTTATGTGCTGCTGTGGAGCGGGTGGCAGGGCGACGTGCCTCCGGCGGCGAACAACGGCAACGAAACCGTGCAAGTTCCGGTCGCGAAAAACGCCGACGGCTCTTCGATCACCGGTCCTGTGATCTGGCGCTTCAGCAACGTGCCCGCCGGCACTAATACGATCGCGCTCACCAGCGTCCCGCCGGGGGGCTTTACCGCTAATTTTTACCAGCCCGCAACGCTCGACACGACGCAGGCGCGGCTCGAATCGCATTCGGCTGAGAGCGCCACCGGTGTCACCGGAGTCGTCACGCCGATTTCGAGCAACGATTGGGCATGGGCGGATTGCCGGACGACTCCCTTTCCAGGGACGCCGGATCCGACCCGCCTGTGCCTGCGCAACGGCATCGACCCGACCTTGCTCTACCAGCTCGTCTACACCGCGAAGGACCCGCTGGTGCTGGGAGCAGGCCTCGCCGCGATGCGTGACGTCATTTCCTTCTTCCGCTACGAAGGAGCCGATGCAGCGGGAACCGCCAATCCACTCGCCGGCACGTTGAGCCATGTTCTCGGCGAAGGTACATCGCAGGCCGGCAATCTGTTCAAGACCTTCGTCCATCTCGGTTTCAATGAAGACGAGTCGGGACGCATCGTGGTCGAGGGCCTCAACGACTACATCGCCGCTCGGCAAACGCCGATCAACTTCCGCTTCGCCTTTCCCGGTGGCGCCGCGACGCTGTTCGAGCCCGGCAGCGAACCGGTGCTCTGGTGGGAGGACTACACCGATGCACAGCGCGGACGCTCACGCGCCGGCATGCTCGATCGATGCCGCGCAACCGGCACCTGCCCGAAGATCTTCGAGACCTTCGGCGCCACCGAATTCTGGGACCTGCGCATGTCGCCGGGCTTGATCGGTACCATGGCCAATGTCGACATCCCGTTGCCGCCCGAGGCGCGCCGTTACTATTTTCCCGGCACCAGCCATGGCGGCGGCGGGGGCGGCTTTACCGGAGCGACCAGTCCCGCAGGCGGTGCAGGAGGCACCTGCGTGCTGTCGGGAAATCCGAATCCGGAGAGCGACACGCAGCGCGCACTGTTCGTGGATCTGCATCAATGGGTCGTGGATGGAACCGAGCCGCCGCCCAGCGCCTATCCCCGCTTGAGCGACGGCACGATGGTTGCCGCAAACAAGACCGCCATGGGCTTCCCCAGCGGCATTCCCGGTATTCCTGACGATGCGCCCAACGGGATCGTCAATTCGATGCTCGACTACGACCTCGGTCCCAATTTCATTTACAACGATATGTCGGGCGTCATCAGCATCGAGCCTCCGGTCATCAAGCAGGTGATCCCGACCTATGTGGTCAAGACCAATGCCGATGGCAACGAGATCGCCGGCGTTCCTTCGATCCTGCATCAACTGCCTCTCGGCACGTATCTGGGATGGAACGTCGTGGCGACCGGGTTTTACAGGAACCAGATCTGCGCGTTCACCGGCGGCTACGTGCCTTTTGCAAAGACACCTGCCGACCGAATCGCCAACAACGACCCGCGCCCGTCGCTGCTGGAACGCTATGGAAGCATCGGCAACTATTACTTCTCGGCAAGTGTAATCGCTAAGCAGCTCGTGGCTCGGCGACTGCTGCTTCCCGAGGATGCATTGCGGATCACCAACCAGGCGCTGCAGCAGATTACCTCGAGCGGCTTGTTGCCGCCGCGCTGAGGCGGCTGCGGCAACACAGAACAAACCGCCACGCACGCTTGCTTACGATCGAGCACAGCGCCAGAGCTATACTTGTAGGAAGCTACGATCTAGCGAGCGTTTCCTAACTGCGTGACATCGGTTGCAATTCGGATGAGCTGGCCCTCACCCCCAACCCCTCTCCCGCCGGGAGAGGGGTGCACGACAGCGCAGGTGGGGGTCAAATGTCATACGGTTACGGAATTCTCAATAAGCGGAGAAAGGATCGGTCATGTCACGCAGAGCGCGTAGCGCGTTCCATGGCTTGCTCGCAGGACTCATCGTCTTCGCCGTGGCGATGCCCGGCCGCGCGGAAGTGAGCGAAATCACCGTCGCCCAGCAATATGGCGTGAGCTTCCTGCCGCTCATGGTGATGGAGCGCGACAAGCTCGTGGAGAAGCATGCGAAGCAGGAGGGGCTGGGCGATGTAAAAGTCAATTGGACCAGCGTCGCGGGACCCAGCGTGATGAACGACGGCGTGATCAGCGGAGCCATTCAGTTCATTGCGGTCGGTGCACCTTCGCTGATTACGCTATGGGACAAGACACGTGGCAACGTACAGGTCAAGGGCGTCTCAGCGATGACCACGTATCCGCTCTATCTTAACGTTCGCAACCCCAACATCAAGTCGGTCAAGGACTTCAGCGAAAAGGACAAGATCGCTGTCCCGTCGATCAAGGTCTCGACGCAGGCCATCATGCTGCAGATGGAAGCCGCCAAGGAATTCGGAGACGCCAGCTACGCCAAGCTGGACCCGTACACCGTCGGCTTTTCGCATCCGGACGCTATGCTCGCCTTGACCAACAACACCGGAGGCGTCGATGCGCACTTCACCTCGTCGCCATTTCACGAGCAGGAGATGAAGATTCCGGGGGTGCGCACCCTCACCACCAATTACGACATTCTCGGCGGGCCGGCCACGGCCGTGGTGATCGCGGCGTCGACCAAGTTCCGCGACGCGAATCCGAAGACCTACAAAGCGTTCTACAGCGCCTTGGGCGAAGCGATCGACACCATCAACAAGGACAAGCGCGCCGCGGCAAAGGTTTATCTCGAGCAGGCGAAAGATAACAAGAACAGCGTCGACGATATCTACGCAATGATCAACGCCCCCGATTACAAGTACACGCTGACACCGCAGAAGGTCGGCAAGACGGCGGATTTCATGTACAAGATCGGGACTATCAAGAATAAGCCGGCGTCGTGGAAGGAGCTGTTTTTCCCTGAAGTCCAGAATCTACCGGGCGACTAGCGTGACCCGTGCCGCCGACACCGTACGCATCGGCAGCGGCGCGGGATTCGCCGGCGACCGGCTCGAACCGGCGCTGCTGCTCGCCGAGCGCGGCAATCTCGATTATCTGGCGCTGGAGTGCCTGGCCGAAAG
>VBCY01000105.1:4826-5181 GCA_005882995.1 Betaproteobacteria bacterium | reverse complement strand
ATTTCATCCGGTCGCCGAAATGCCGATGCAGTTTTACGCGCAACTCGCTGTTGCCCGCCATGTCGACGAACGCGACTGGCTGATCGGATGGCAGCGAGCTCACGCGGTCATAGGTCACCACCTCGTCGTAGCAGCCGAGCGATCTTACGAAATCGGTATTGGCCGCGGAAGTCAGCCCGATCACCCGTATCGGCTTGCGCAGCGTATGCAGGAGATGCGCAAGGCCGAACGCGGTCTTGCTAGAGGCGCTGGAGAGCATCACGCTCTTCGCGCCGTAAAACTCATTCTCCGCCAAGAAATCGTCGACCAGAAACGACAGCATGAACAGCGGACGCAGCAGCGCCTGATAATCGCC
>VBCY01000105.1:1541-4570 GCA_005882995.1 Betaproteobacteria bacterium | reverse complement strand
TTACCGCGTAGGTGATGTTGTTGGCGGTGAAGGCAAAGCGGTCGATCTTGACCAGCAGCGCGTCATCGGGCAACGCGGCGGCTTCCGGCAGCTGGCTCTCGATGAATTTGCATTGCTGCAGATCATAGCGCGCAACGACGAAGTCGGTGGATTTCATGTTTTCGATCCCGGCCATTTTCTCGATATTTTCCTGCCGTGATCTTTGCTTTTGCCGATGACCGTTTTGCAACAAATTTCTTGTTTAAAACGGCGTTCGCTTTTCTCCTCCGCGGTCAGCTGCTAGCGCGAATGCGGCCTTCCCCAAAGAGATCGCGAAGCTTGCGTTTGAAAATCTTGCCGCTGGCCTCGCGCGGCAGCCTATCGAGGAACTGGATGTCCTTTGGGACCTTGAAATTGGCCAGGCGTCCGCGCAGGAACTCTTGTACCGCAGCCGACGATAGCACCGCGTCCGGCTCCGGCTCGATGCAGGCATAAAGCCGCTCGCCGAATTCGTCGTCGGGGACGCCAAACACCGCGCAGTCGCGCGGTCATGCCGATCAGCGCGTTCTCTATTTCCGCCGGATAGATGTTGACCCGGCCTGATATCACCATGTCGCGCTTGCGGTCGCACAGGAATAGATAGCCGTCCTCGTCGAGGTAGCCGACGTCGCCGACGCTGACCAGGCCATCGCGGCCGGCCTCGGCGCGCGCCTCCGCCTTGCCGTGGTAATCGAAATCCGGCACCGCGGTCTGCCGCATGACGATCTCGCCGGGCTCGTTGACAGCGCAGGGGTCTCCGTCGCTGCGGAAGATCTTTACGATGCCGCCTTCGATCGCCCGGCCAACGGTTCCGGGCTTTGCCAGCGCTTCCTGCGCCGAATGCCACACCGGAATCCCGGTTTCGGTCGAGCCGAAGTATTCGTGGATCACCGGACCCCACCAGTCGATCATCGCGCGTTTGACGTGCGGCGGGCAGGGCGCCGCGCCATGCACCACGAAGCGAAGCGCGGAGAGGTCGTAGCGGCGCTTCACCTCCTCCGGAAGCCGCAACAGCCGCACGAACATGGTCGGCACCATATGCATGTGGGTGACGCGGTGGCGCGCGATCAGTTGCAGCATATCCTCCGGATCGAACCGCGGCTCGAGCACGATCCTGCAGCCGTGACGGAACGCCAGCATGCCATAGGAATTCGGCGCCGAATGGTACATCGGGCCGTTCATCAGGATTACCTGTTCTTCGTTCGGCTTGATGCCGTAAGCGATGGTGCCTACCCGCGACGATGCCGCGACTTGTTCCGGCCGCATCGGTTTGCGGCGCACGCCCTTCGGCATGCCTGTCGTGCCCGAGGTGTAGAACATCGGCGAGCCGCCCAGCGGCGGCTCCAGTGATGGCGCGTGGGTGTCGCGCCAGCGGTCCCAGTCTGTCATTCCGTCGGGGACTTGCGTCAGCGCCGGCGCGATGCTGAACGCCGCGGCGACCTCCGGCGGAGTTGGCACCACCAGCAGCCGCAGATCGTCAGGCAGGCCATTGCTGATCTGCGGCAGCAGGTCGGCGTGGCAGACCAGAATATCGGCGCCGCTGTCGGAGAGGATGTAGCCGACCTCCTCGGCCTTCAGATGCCAGTTGATCGGCACCACCGGGCTGCCCAGGGCCGCCGCGCCGCCGGCAACCTCGAACAGCGCGAAGTCGTTGCGCAGCATCGCGGCGACCGGCGCGCCGTCGCGCAGGCCGAGGGTGCGAAATCCCGTTCCCGTCCTGGCGATGCGAGCGTGAATCTCGGGGTAGCTGATCCGGCGCTCGCCGCTGATGATCATTGTCACGTCACATCTCCAGCCACCTAGCGGTCGTCAAGCAATTCGCCGAAGCCGACCCAGCTCTTGCCGTTGAAGCGCCGCAGCCTCAATTGCTGGAACGGCAAATAGTCGTCGGGACCGGTCGTCACCGTGATGCCCGGCAGCAACATCGGAAGCGAGACCTCGCGCAGCGAAGTCGCCTGGCGCATGATGTTCTCGCGGCTGAAGTCGTCCTTGCATGCTCTCAGGACGCTCATCAGGAGGCTCGCGTAGTGGTAACCGGCGGCGTAGTTCGAATTGTTCAGATCGGCATTCGGCAAATACTGCTTCATGAACGCAAAGAACTGCTTCACGCCGGGGTCGTCGGCCCATTGCGGATCGATGGAATCTTTTTGAGTGCTGGACGAGATCAGGCCGACCGCGTTTTCGAGTCCCGCGGGCTCCAGGAATGAGATCGATGACGCCGACGTCGGCACAAAGAACAGATCGGGCTTCCAGTTGATTTCGGCCACGCCCTTGATCATCTGCGAGGTGAATTTTCCAAGCGTGACGCCGAACAGCACGTTGGCCCCGGAGGCCTTCAACATCGCGAGTTGCGAACTGATGGTCGGCGCGCTGGTTTCGTAACTCGCCTCTGCAACGATCATGGCCGCCGCTTTGCTGCCCAGCGCACGCTTGAAGCCGGCGACATAGTCCCGGCCGAAGTCGTCATTTTGCGCCAGGATGGCGATCCTGGCGTCAGGCTTGGTTTGCAGGGTATATTTGGCATAGACGACGCCCTCGGATTCGTAGGCTGCCATCCCCGGCATGGTCCACGGGAAATTCTTCGGGTCGGCCCATTTGGTGGCGCCACTCAGCACGAATAGCTGCGGAACTTTCCTGCTGTTGAGGTAGCGATGCACAGCGCTGTTGGTGGCGGTTCCGAGCGAGCCGAACATCAGCAACACTTCCTCCTGTTCGACGAGTTTGCGGGTCTGCTCGACCGTCTTGGGAGGGGAATACGCATCATCAAGGCTGATGAACTTTATCTTTCGGCCGTTGATGCCGCCCTCGGCGTTGATCTTCTCGAAATAGGCCTCCTGTGCGCGACCGATGATGCCGAATCCGGACACCGGGCCGCTGTATGGCAGAGTCTGGCCGATGCGGATTTCGTCCTTGCCGTTGTCGGCGGCAGCAGTCCCAATCCCCCAGAAAGCGAACACGACGGCTAGTGCATGTCGCGATAGTCTCATCGTCCTACCCCCTCTGTTCGATTT
>VBCY01000105.1:0-1345 GCA_005882995.1 Betaproteobacteria bacterium | reverse complement strand
GACGGCCCGAGATAGTTGCCGTGCACGCCGGTGAACAAATTCGAATAGATGACGTCATGCGCGGCGTGCTCGGTCAGCGCGGTCTTATAGGCCGGACCGGCATTCGCCTCCTCCGTGGCGATGAAGCGGGTGCCCATATACGCAAGGTCGGCGCCAAGCGCGATCGCCGACGCAATGCTCCAGCCGTCGGAGATCGCCCCCGACAACAGGATAGTGCCCTTGAACCACTGCTTCACCTCACGCAACAGCGCGAACGGCGACAGTGTGCCGGCGTGCCCGCCCGCGCCGGCGCAGACCAGGATCAGGCCGTCGACGCCCTGTTCGGCGGCCTTGCGCGCGTGCTTGACGTTGATGACGTCATGGAACACCACGCCGCCGTAGGAATGCGCGGCCTCGACGATTTCCGACGGCGGACGCAGCGAGGTGATGATGATGGGGACCTGGTGCTTCACGCAGGTCTCCATATCCCGCATCAACCGGTCGTTCGACGTATGGCAGATCTGGTTTACCGCGTAGGGCGCGACCTTCTTGCCGGGATGCAAGGCCTTGTACTCGCCGAGTTGATTGTCGATGCG
Source organism: Betaproteobacteria bacterium (assembly GCA_005882995.1). Classification (GTDB taxonomy): domain Bacteria; phylum Pseudomonadota; class Gammaproteobacteria; order Burkholderiales; family Casimicrobiaceae; genus PALSA-1003. The sequence goes on along the minus strand of VBCY01000105.1, from coordinate 770 downwards.
GATGAGCCATTCGTCGAGCTTTTCAACGGGACGGGCATTCAGCGCCGGGAACGAGCCGACGATGCCGGCCTTGCATTGGGCAATCACAAGCTCCGGCCCGGATACAATGAACAACGGCGATCCGAGCACGGGCAGTTCCAGACTATTCGCAAGCGAGGCGGGCAGCGGCATCTGAATGGTCCTCCCGGCAAGTATCCGCAGATCGGCCAACCGCCGGTCCTGGAACGCGCGTGTCTTTGATTGCGGGCATGCGCCCTGCGAACCGGGCTTGGGTTCGATGGGAGATGCTCTGCGCCAGCCATTATAGAGCTGGACAGATGGCCCGGGCGGTTCAATCTTGAACAGCCAGTTCGTCAGATTTGAACATCGGGTGGATGGCGCCTCAAGGAGGACATTCCATGGATTGGGATTTGTGCAAGACATTCGTCGCGGTTGTCGATACCCGGAGCTTCACCGGCGCGGCACGCCGCTTGCGTACCAGTCATCCAACCGTGAGCCGGAAGATCGCAGCGCTTGAGACGCAGCTGGGCACCAGGCTGTTTGCGCGGTCCGACAACGGACTGTCGCTGACGTCGCAGGGACGAAAATTCCAGGAGCACGCCGAGGCAATGGCCGCCGCGGCGTTGCGCGCCGAGACCGCCGCCTCGGCGTCCGGTCAGAATGCCCGCGGCGTGGTGAAGCTGTCGATCGGCGCGACGCTCGCCGCCCATTGGCTGATGCCGCGGCTGGGAGAATTTTTGCGCCAGCACGACCACATTCAGCTGGAGATC
>VBCY01000539.1 GCA_005882995.1 Betaproteobacteria bacterium | reverse complement strand
GGCTCATATGCGCAAGTGCGAGGATCACGATCTCGTCCTCTCTGACTTGGTAGACGAGAGTAAACGGGAAGCGATCCAGCACCGCTACGCGGCGGTCAGCCGATCTCTCCACTGAGGCGCTGCGTGCGGAAACTGGAGGATCGTTTCGAGAACCGCGTCGATCTCTTCGAGCTCGGCTCCGAGGCCGGCGCTGCACGACTCGTAATAGTCGACCTCGTGATCGATCTCGGCGACCGCGAGTCGATGGATTCGAAGGTTCAACGATTCGCGCGGGCGGCGCGGCGCTGGCGGATGTGCGCGCGATACTCGTCGAACGTCATCGTATCGGCAACGCCCCGGTCGACCTCCGCACCGCGACGCTCGATCTCGGCGTCCCACGCTTGCGCGGCGCCGGCCTCCGCTTCGCCGTCGAGGCTACGGATCAGCTCGTGCGCAAGGCGCGCACGTTCCTCCGCCGGGAGGCGAAGAATGTCGGCAAGAATGTCAGTCGCGCTCATGCGAAATATTCTACCCATTTTCGGAGGTGCGTGTTCCCGCCTGCGCAGCGCGCGTGCGTCGAAAACTCATGCTCGCCGATGGCGTTCCGACGGTCCGGGATTGCGGAGGGCTGCAGCCGGACCCGTCTGCACATTCATAAAGAAACACCTGAGAGCGGTGCGCCGCAGGACCAGTCCGCGCGCCGTCCGCTTTTTTGCGCTGCAGTTCGCCGTCGGTGATTTCGCGCGTCTAGGCGAGGCCCTGAACGCCCGTTTACGGACCCGTTGCTGCCGGTCAGGCTCAAAAGAAGCGGACATTCGCGGGCTTCGCTGCGCGGCGATAGGCTGTCGTTAGCGTTGCGAGCGCGGCTGATCGAATGGCGGGCGTTAGCAAGCCCTCCTTCCTTAACTCGGGAATCGCTTCTACGGGAGAACGTAATCGCTCATCAGCCAGTGTGGTGGGGTTGGTTGATCGCCAGCGGCACGGTGAAGGCGAACGTCGAGCCGTTCCCCACCTGGCTCTTGACCCAGATTCTTCCGCCGTGGAGTTCGATAAATTTCCTTGAGATCGCCAGGCCGAGCCCAGTCCCCTCCACCTTTTTCGATGACGTCCCGACCTGTCTAAATTCCTCGAACACCGCCTCCTGATCCGCGGGGGCGATGCCCACACCCGTGTCCGTCACTGAAATCTCCACCGCGCCCTCGTGCACGCGGGCCCGAACGTCGATCTGTCCGCCCTCCGGCGTGAATTTCAACGCGTTGGAAAGGAGATTCAATAGCACCTGTTTCACCTTCCGTTCATCCGCGTGGATCATTCCTAGGCGCTCGTCGATCGTGCGCACCACCGCGATCCCACGTCGGTGGGCCCGTTCCTTCACCAGCATCAGTGCGTTCTCGATTGCACTCGGCAGGTCGAAGTCGGTTGGCTCCAGTTCCATCCGCCCCGCTTCGATCTTGGAAAGATCGAGAATGTCGTTGATGAGGGACAGAAGGTGCCGTCCCGACTCCAGAATGTCACCCAGATATTCCGCCTGCTTTTCGTTGATCTCGCCGAACATCCTCTCCGAGAGGACCTCTGAGAAGCCGATGATGGCGTTGAGGGGCGTTCGCAGCTCGTGCGACATGTTGGCGAGGAACTCGCTCTTGTGCTGGCTTGCCGTTTCGAGTTGCCTGCCTTTCTCCTCGATCTCTCGGAAGAGTCGCGCGTTCTGGATCGCCAGGGCCGACTGCGTCGCAAAGGTTTTCAGGAGGTCAATGACCGGCTGTGCAAACTCACCGGCGTTGTTCCGGTTCACGACCAGTCCGCCGAGCAGGTGGTCCTCTCGCAGCAGCGGCACCGCCAGCAGCGATCGATAGCCCAACCGAATGAGCAGCTCTCGAACCCGGCTCTGGTATAGCGCTTCGTCGGCGATGTCGCGGATCTCGACCGGCTCGCCGGTGACCGCCATCCGCCCCAATGCGCCTTCGCCCTTCGGGGTGGGCGCGGCCCGCAGCGCCTCAACCAATTCATTGGGCAGTTGGTCCGTCGCGTGCAGATAAAACTGCTCGCGCGCTTCGTCGTACTCGTAGATCGCACCGCCATCCATGCCGGCAAGCGTGGTCGCGCGGGAGACAATGGTGCAGAGCACGGTCTCCAGGTCCAGCGTCGAGCTGACTGCCTGCCCCACCTCACCCAGCGCGCGCAGTTCTCCGACGGACTTTGTCAGCTCCGCGGTCCTTGCCGCGAGTTCCTTGAAGAGTCGAACGTTCTCGATCGCAATCACCGCCTGGTCGGCGAAGGTCTTCATGAGCTCGATACGGTTCTCGTCGAGCGGCCAAGTGCCCGCTCGCGAGACGCCGATGCCGCCGATCGCCCGCCCTTCGCGCAGCAAGGGAACACTGAGCGAGCTGCGGAGGCCGAGTGCCCGCATGACCTCGTGCGAGTACTCGCGGTCTTCCTCCACGTCGGCAATGTGTACTGGCGCTGCGTCGAGGATCGCTCGCCCGATCCCGATCTCCCGTCCGAGTCGACGTGGGAAGACGGCCTCCAGCGCCGTGCCCGGCCTCTCGTTGTATGACGCCGCCAAACACATCGACTCGCCGTCGACGCGGACTACGATGGCGTGTTGGCCGCCACACAGCCGGCTTGCGCTCCGTACGATGGCGTCAAACACCGGCTGGAGGTCGGTCGGCGAGTTTGAGATCACTCGCAGGATCTCGCTCGTCGCCGTCTGCTGCTCCAATGCCGCCGCTAGGCGCTGCTCGAGCTGCCGGCCCGTAGACCTGTCGGTCTTCCGCGATTTCCTGGCGACAGGTGGCCGCGCGTCGGTTTTGACCTTTGCAGGTTTTGAACCGCGTTCCATCGGCCCTCCTCGCCACTCTCAGGCGTAACAGCGCAGCGATCGGGAATAGGCTACGCGAAGACACCCCTGTTAGGCACATCCTCGCACAAGAACAGCGATTGCGGGATGGCAGTACCGACGGCCTTCGCGAACACGACAAGAGCTGAGCAGAAGCTCAGGACGCGACTAAGCGCGAGCACCACCCCATTCCTGGCCTTCTGGCTCCCAAAGTGTATTTCCGGAGTGGTGTCGGTAGCGCCGTCGACGACTGCCTTTAGCGACGACGCCCTACCGCCGCTTTTGGGCCGATCTCGGCCGGTGACACTTTGACAGTGCTGCTAGATCAAATCTCGATTACTACAGATACTCCATCAGTAGTGTCCCAACGTTCGGGCTTGGAGCAGTTGTAAGTAACTGGCCAGAAATGTTAAAGCGATGAAATTGTTTGGTCTCGATTTGAACTGCGAGCACGGGTTCTACGACCCTGCGAAGTACGACTTCGCGGGGATGATCGATGAATCATGGCCAGCTGGTGTTCGCGCAACTGATGCAGCATCTGCCGTTGACCACGTTTCGTCGCT
>VBCY01000538.1 GCA_005882995.1 Betaproteobacteria bacterium | reverse complement strand
GATCGATCCTTCAGGGTGAGAAAGCCATCGTGATCGAGGCAGCCGATATCGCCTGTGTGCAGCCAGTCATTGGCGAGCGTTGCGACGCTTGCTTCCGGGTTCATCCAGTACCCCTGCATGACCGTCGCCCCTCGTACCAGCACTTCACCAACCTCGCCTGCGGGAAGCAGCGAGTCATCGACGCCTCCTATCCCCAGCTCGATCCCGGTTTGGGCAATACCTACCGAGCCGATGCGCGCTTGGTCGCCGCTTGCAAGAACGTCAGCCAGCAAGGCGCGCGACATTGCGGTGATGGTCATGGGTGATTCGCCCTGGCCGTAGATCTGAGCAAGCCGCGGGCCGAGCGCGCCGACGGCAGCTTTGCAATCTTCGACGTAAAGCGGTGCTCCGCCACAAACGATGCTCTTGAGGTGATCGAGCCGCGCGCGAGCGATCCCCGGATGACCGACGAGCCGCCTCAGCATCGTGGGCGCGGCGAACATGCAGCTCCTGTCCCAGCGCCCCAGCAGCGCAAGAATCTCGTCGGCTTCAAAGCCGCCGCTCTCGGGAATGACATTCGTCGCAGCAGCCAGAATATGCGGAAGCGAATACAAACCGGAGCCGTGGGAAAGTGGCGCAGCGTGCAATATAGCGTCACCGGGCAGGACCGATTCCACGTCCGCCAGAAAACAAAGGCTCATCGCCAGTAGGTTGCCATGCGAAAGCACGACACCTTTCGGACGTCCTGTGGTTCCGCTGGTGTAGAAAAACCATGCAGGATCGTTTGCAGCAACCGCGGCAGGATCGTCCAGAGGCGGACCGGCGAAAAGCTTATGGTATTCGCTGCTCTCAAATTCGATGGCGCGTTCCAGTGCGGGCAAGTCGTCCGCACGCGGCGACAGCGCGTCGTACCACGCAGCATCGACAAACACCCAACGCGCACTGCAGTGCCCGAGAACATAGACGAGCTCTTCGACGTGCAGCTTGCTGTTGACGGGCACCGCGGAGATACCTGCGTGCCAGCATGCAAAAAGGGTTTCGATGTACGAGGCGCAGTTCCTGGCGACAATGGCGACGCGCTCGCCGGGCAAAAGGCCCGATCTCAACAGCGTCGCCGCGAGCGCGACGACGCGCCGCGCCAGATCGCGGTAACGCTGGTGAACGCCGTCTCCTATCGATACCGCGGGAAGCGCCGGAAAGCGACGGGCGCTCCTCAGTAGGAGCGTGGAAAGGTTATGCGCTGACGACCAGGGGGCCATGACGCTTAAGTCGCGACCGCGAGAGTGTAGCGTATCGCTTACAATGAGCGAATCAGCTCTTCGGCTTCCGGATGGATGGCAATGTCCCTTCCTCGAACGATGCGCTATGTCGCAGCTCGTGAGCCGGGTCCGCCGGACGTTCTCGCGATAGATGAAACCGCCGTGCCGTCGCCGAAGGCTGGCGAGGTGCTGATCGAGGTGGCGTACGCGGGCGTGAACCGCCCCGATTGCATCCAGCGCGCCGGACTCTATCCCCCGCCGCCGGACGCTTCTCCAATTCTCGGGCTCGAGGTTGCCGGACGCATTGCGGCTCTAGGCGAAGGCGTCAAGCGATGGAGCATCGGCGATATGGCCTGCGCGCTCACTCCCGGGGGCGGTTACGCCGAATATTGCGCTACACCCGACGTCTGCTGCCTGCCGTTTCCAAAAAGCATGTACGCGCTCGAGGCGGCGAGCTTGCCTGAAAATTATTTCACGGTGTGGAACAACGTCGTCGACCGCGTGAATCTTTCCGCTGGCGAGACGATCCTGATTCACGGCGGCAGCAGCGGCATCGGCCTGACCGCCATCCAGCTCGCCAAGGCATTCGGCGCCAGCGTCATCACTACTGTCGGCGGCGCCGAGAAGGCGGCATTCTGTCGCGATCTCGGTGCGGACCACGTCATCAATTACCGTGAACAGGATTTCGTCGCCGAAGTCGCGAAAATCACTGGCAAGCGGGGGGTGAACGTCATCCTGGACATGGTGGGTGGCGATTACATCGAAAAAAACCTCAAGTGCCTCGCGCTCGAGGGCCGTATGGCCATCATCGCCTTCCTGCAGGGAAGCAAGGTCAGCGTGGATTGGCGCCACATCATGATGAAGCGTCTCACCGTCACCGGGTCAACGCTGCGTGCAAGTCCGCTCTCGCGCAAGGCTGAGATCGCCGCGAGCCTGCGCGAGAAAGTGTGGCCGCTGTTCGAATCCGGAAAGCTTCGCAGCGTCGTGCACCGCGTGTTCCCCATGACGGAAGCGGCGGAAGCGCACCAGCTGATGGAATCGAGCGCCCATATCGGCAAGATCATGCTGCAGGTGGCGCCGTCGCCGGCTGAGCATCCCGGAGTCGGTCGTCCCGGCGAAGGCCGGGACCCAAGTTTCAACTAAGCCTGTGTTGCGGGATGCAAGCCGCTCAGTACGTCGCGCGTCCGCCGGAGAGATCGAACACCGCGCCCGTCGAAAACGAGCATTCTTCGCTGCACAGCCAGGCAATCAGCGCCGCGATTTCCTCGGCCTTGCCGAACCGCCCCATCGGTATTTTCGACAGCATGAAATCGAGATGTTGCTGGGTCATCTGATTGAACATCGTCGTCTTCACTGCCGCAGGCGTCACGCAATTGACGCGGATTCCCGTTTTCGCGAGCTCTTTGGCCAATGACTTGGTGAGGCCGATCACGGCAGCCTTGGAAGTGCTATAGGCGCTGGCGTTGGGATTGCCTTCCTTGCCGGCAACCGAGGCGATGTTGACGATGCGGCCATAATCCTGCTTCTGCATGATCGGCACGACGGCCCGATTGCAGTAGAAGACGCCGTTGACGTTGACGTCGATAACCTGCTGCCATGCATCGATCGGATACTCGGCGAGAGGGACGTTTGGACCGGTGATGCCGGCGGAGCAGACGAGCGCATCGATGTGACCAAACGCTGCGGCTGTCGCTGTGGCCGCAGCGTTCACCTTGGTTGCATCGGTAACTTCAAGGAGCCTCGTATCGACTGCGCCGCCAAGCTGCGAGCGCGCCGTATCGAGGGCAGTCGCATCGCGATCCCACAGGCTGACACGGCCACCGCTCGCGATCAGACGCTGCGCGACGGCGAGCCCGATGCCCATCGCTCCGCCAGTGATGACGGCTGTGCGTCCGTTGAAATCGATTTGATTCATGGCCCGCAACTTGACGCCCAGGCCATGCTATCACGGGCCGCCTTAGCGACGGCCCGTGATCCGGAACTCAGTGGCGGTTTCTGAGCTTCGTGATTTGTCGTTCAATGCGATGGTGTCGGTCAGTGGCAGACCGTACCACCCGGAGGATTGAACAGTTGCCGCGTGATGGCCTTGTGCTGGGTCACCGTGTTCACCGTGTAGTCAAAAGCGCCGGTGTCGCCGTCGCTGAAGCTGAGCGTCGCATTGCCCACCGTAGTCCGCGTCACAGCGTTCGGATCGAAAGGCACGGCGTTGAACGCAGGCCCC
>VBCY01000536.1 GCA_005882995.1 Betaproteobacteria bacterium | reverse complement strand
GGATGGTCTCTGCCGCGGGAGCTTCTCGCGCCGTCGGCCTCATCTCAGCCGGCTGCGCAGGCGACGACAGCGCGCGTCCCCGCAGTGGATAGCGCATCGCCGGCGCAGTGGTCATGCCCGGGTGCCGACCTTGACCAGGGCCTCGCCGGTGATGACGGTCGTGTCCCTCACCGTGCAGACGGTGTTGAGCCAGACCAGGCGCTTGTCCCGAACCAGGTTGCGCACCGAGACCGTCGCACGCACGGTGTCGCCGGCGCGCACCGGCGCTTTGAAGTCGAGCGTCTGATGGAGGTAAATCGTTCCGGGCCCGGGTAACTTGTTCGCGATCGCCGCGGAGATCACGCTGGCGGTGAGCATGCCGTGGGCGATGCGACTTTTGAACAGCGTGCTTTCGGCGAACTCCTGGTTGATGTGCACCGCATTGTTATCGCCCGAAGCGCCGGCGAAGAGCACGATGTCCGCCTCGGTGATGGTCTTGGCAAAGGTCGCCGTCATGCCTTCGGAGAGATCCTCGATGTCATAGCCATTCAATGCGTTCATGATGGTCTCGCGTAGGCTGTCAGGCGACCTGACGCACCGGCCGCGGACTGCGGAAAGCTCGCAGGTGCTGATCACGCAGCGCGCTGGCGGCGACGAGGCTTTTTTCCTTGACGTGACCGTAGCCGCGAATCTCATCTGGATAGCTCGCCAGTTGCACGGCGGCAGCATAGTTCTCGGGATTGAGATCTACCTGGATCTCCTCGATCAGCTTGATGTAGTCGTCGATCAACTGCCGCTCGTGACGCCGCTCCTCGGTCTTGCCGAAGATATCGAGCGGGCCCCCGCGAAGACCTTTGAACTTCTTGAGCGTTTTGAATGCGCTCAACATCCAGGGGCCGAACTGCCGCTTCTGCAGCTCGCCGGTCACCGGATCGCGCTTGGAGATGGTCGGCGGCGCCAGGTTGTACTTGATGGTGTAGCCGTGCTTGAACTGCGCGTCGAGCTTGGCAAGGAAAGCGGGATCGGCGTGCAGCCGAGCTACTTCGTATTCATCCTTGTACGCCATGAGCTTGTACAGGAAGTGCGCGACGGCTTCGCTAAAGCCGCTCTGGCCTGGAACCGCGCGCTTTTCCGCGGCGACTGCACCCTTCACCACTTCGGCATAGCGACGGGCGTAGGCCTCGTCCTGATAGTCGATCAGATCGGGCACGCGGACTTCGAGCAGGCGTCTGACTTCCCCTTGCGCTCCGACCGAGTCGACGATGGTCTTGGCGTTGGGCGACAATTCGGGCCACTGGGCAACCTTGGCCGTGTATTTGTCGATCTCCGCCAACACGAAGGCCCGATCGACGACCACCATGCGCCCCCACCGGAACGCGGCGATGCCCTGCTCGACGCCGACGCCGGCCTGCTTGATCGCAGTCTCGATCGATTCTGCCTTGAGCGGTATCGTCCCGGCCTGGTAGGCGACACCCACCATGAGGAGGTTGGTCGCCATGGTGTCCACGAACAGCCCTTCAGCGATCGCCTGACCGTCGAGATAGATGTTGTCCGCCTTGCGCGTAACCTTGTCGATGCCCGCCGTCAACGCGCCGACCATCGGGAAAAACACGTGCCGGTCAGAGACCATGTGCCCGGTCGGCGTCGGCGTCGTCGATACAACGGCGATGGTGCGCTCCGGCAGACACTTGTCGAGGTTCTTCGGATCGGTTGCATTCAGGATGTCGAAGCCGAGATAGAGATCGGTACGCCCGTCTGATATCTTGTTCGAGCCCGAGAATGGCGCGTGGGTAATCTTGATATCGGAGATCACCGCCCCGCCCTTTTGCGCGAGGCCGGTCTGATCGAGGCCGATCACGTGCTTGCCTTCCAGGCGCGCGGCGTTGGCAATGGTGGCCGCGACCGTCACCGATCCCGTGCCGCCGATCCCCATGATGTGCACGCCGAAGCCGAAGCTCGAGTCGACCTTGGACACTGGATCAGGAAGCGAGCGTTCGAGCGCCGGGATGCGTCCCCTCTTTTTCTTCTTCGGCGCTTCTCCGGCGGCCGGCTCGGAGTTGGGCGTGATGGTCAGGAACGAAGGACAAAAGCCTTTCACGCAGGAGAAATCCTTGTTGCACGACGATTGATGAATGCGTGTCTTGCGGCCGAACTCGGTCGGCACCGGCTCGACGCTCATGCAATTGGACTTCACCCCGCAATCGCCACAGCCCTCGCAGACGCGCTCGTTGATGATGATCACTTCGGCCGGGTCGTCGGCTTTGCCACGACTGCGCGCACGACGCAATTCCGCAGCGCATTCCTGATCGTGCAGAAGCACCGTCGTGCCTGGGGTCGCCGCGAGCAGCCGCTGCGCCTCGGCAAGGCGGTCGCGATGCCAGATTTCGGTTCCCCCGGGCATGCTCATGCCTTGAAACCTTTCCACGTTGTCCGTAGTCACCAGCACTTTTTTGACGCCGTTGGCGAGCAGCTCGGTGACCATGCTCGCAACCGGCTCTGCACCGGTGATCTCCTGGCCTCCCGTCATCGAGGCGTGAAAATTGCGCAACACCTTGAAGGTGATGTTGGTGTTCGTCGCCGCACAGTAGCGGATCGCAAGGCTGCCGGAGTGAGCGTAGGTGCCATCTCCCATGTTCTGGAAGATGTGCTTGACGTCGGTAAACGGCGCCATGCCGATCCACTGGGCGCCTTCCGCGCCCATGTGCGTGCCCATCACCACGTTGCGGTTCATCCACATCGCCATGGTGTGGCAGCCGATCCCGGCGGAGACGAAAGTGCCCGCTAGCGCCGCCGTCGAGCTGTTGTGCGGACAACCTGAGCAATACCAGGCGGTGCGCGCCGCGGTCGGCAGTTTGCTGCGGGCGTGGATTTCGTCCAGGCGCGAGAGCCACGCCTCCGCGGATTCGACGCGCGCCTTTTGCGAAAGGCGTTTGGTCAAGGCACGGCCGATCACGTCGGACTCGAATTCGCCGTAGTGCGGTAGCAGCTCCTGTTCCTGCTCGTCGAACTTGCCCACGATGCGTGGCGCATTGGCCGCGCCATAAAGCACGTTCTTGGCGAACATCTCCAGGAACGGGCGCTTTTCCTCGATCACCAATATCTCTTCGAGACCTTGGGCAAAATCGCGTACGACGCTGGGCTCCATGGGATATAACATTCCCATCTTGAGGATGCGGATGCCGTAGCGGCGCAGCGCTTCATCGTCGAGCCCCAGTTCGAGAAAGCACTGGTGCAGATCGTTGTAGGTCTTACCCGCGGTGATGATTCCAAGCCAGGCGTTGGGGTTGGCGAATGCCACCTTGTTGAGCTTGTTCTCACGCGCGTAGCGCTTGGCGACCTCAAGGCGGCGTGTGTAGAGCGACTGCTCCATCTCGATCGCCTCGGCACGCACATTCATGCCGAGGTTCATGTGCGGGACGAAGGGCTTGCCGTCGAACGTGAGATCGGGAGTGACGAACTTGAGCCGGTCCGGAGTAACTTCGGCTGTACCGGTGCCATCCGCGACGTTGGTGACAATCTTGAGACCCACCCACAGCCCGGAGAGGCGTGACATGAGATAACCGTGCAGACCGAGGTCGAGAATCTCCTGCACGTTGCCGGGAAACAGCGATGGAATGCCGACGTGGAACAGCATCGGCTCAGACTGGCTGCACAGCGACGAAGACTTGCAGCTGGGATCGTCGCCGCAGACCGCGAGCACTCCACCGTTCTTGTCGATGCCGGTGTAGTTAGCATGCTTCAGCGCGTCGCCGCTTCGGTCTACGCCCGGCGCCTTGCCGTACCACATGCCGGTGACCCCATCGAACTTTTTATTGCCGACAGCGTGCAGCATCTGCGTGCCCCAGACCGCGGTCGCGGCGAGGTCCTCATTGATGCCGTCGACAAAGTTGATATTGTTTTGCAGCAGGAGCTTACGCTGCCTCAGCAATGCGGCGTCAAGCATGCCTACGGGCGAGCCGCGATAGCCGGAGATGAACATCCCCGTCTTGAGTCCCCGTCGCGCATCGGTGCGAACCTGGTCGAGGGTTAGCCGGACCAGCGCATCGATGCCGCCGAGATGGATGGACCCTTCTTCCTGGGTGAACAAGTTGCTGATGTCTGCCTTGGATGACATGCGATTGGCCTCTCTTCAAGCGTCGTGCCGCTTCACTCGGTTTCCTCGAGTGCCGCGAGCTTCGCCTCACTGGCGGCAGGCACGCGTTCCGGCTTTTCCACGGTGCGCTGGTCCACCTGAGCAAGCGTGTCCTTGTCGGCAATGAGCAGCACCACGTTGTTGCTTCCCGATGACTGCGCATAGTCGCCGTATTGCCGTGCCGCCATCGGCTTGCCTTGCCTCGACATCGCGGCCGCGACTCCGACCAGCGTCGCCAGCGCCCGGCCGCCCATTTCTGCGACGGTTTTTTTGCTGTACTCGGTGAAGCCAGCGATGGTTTCGTCGATCGCTCCGCGCTTCAGGAACTCGACAAAACGCTTGTCGGCCTCCACGCGGTCGGGAGTCGGCCAGTTGTGCCGGCCTCTAACCAGCAGATGACTCAAGGCCGTGCTTGCCAGAAAAACGACGCGCCTGCCCAGTTGCTTGGCGGTCTCGTGCACGGCTGCGCCTGCACGCAGGCATTCACCGTGATCCGCCATCAGAACGACCGGCGCGCCGACAACCGCCACTTCGCCCTGCGGATCGATGTACTGAAGCGGAACGAAAGTGCCGTAATCCCAGCGATAGTTGGACGCTTCGTTCTTGACTGCAGCGCAGCCTGCCTTCTTCCACGCATCGACCAGCGCGGACCCGAATTCCGGATCGCCGCGATAGCTGTAGGGCAGTCCCGGAATCAGATTGGGGGCTTCCTGCGCGACGCAGAGTCCTTCGTGTTTGGCCTGACAAGTCGCAAACCAATCGAAGGTCGATACCCAGTGCGTCGATACAATGACCCAGACATCGGGCTTGAGCGCCGAGCGCACTGCGGCGCCCATGGTTCGCTCGGCCTGCACCAGCGTCTGCTGATAATCAGGTGTGTTCTCGCTTCGGCCAAGCGTCGGAACGTGCGCCACCAGCGCCGCGGCAACCACACCACTCATTGCACACCTCCTACCGTTTCCTTTCCGGGCTCGCGATCCCAGCCCGCTTGCGAACTCGCTTCCCGTCGCTCGACGACGGCGTCCTTATCCGCATCGAGCTTCACGCACACGTTGCGCAGCTCGGTGTAGAACTCGAGCGAATGCACGCCGCCTTCACGGCCGATGCCGGAGTCCTTCGATCCGCCAAAGGCCGTGCGAAGGTCGCGCAGGAACCAGCTGTTGATCCAGCAGATTCCCACGTCGATCTTGGCGGCGATGCGGTGCGCCCGCGCAAGGTTGGATGTCCACACGGTCGTGGCGAGTCCGTACTGCGTGTCGTTGGCCATGCGCACCGCTTCGGCCTCGGTGTCGAAGGGCTGCACGTGACAACACGGGCCGAAGATCTCCTCCTGTACCACGGT
>VBCY01000535.1:463-3848 GCA_005882995.1 Betaproteobacteria bacterium | reverse complement strand
AGAGCATACCTTGATACAGTAACTGCATTAACACCGGATTGATTGTGGAGAGAGTTATTGGACAGCGGCCGAATGGACGACAGATTCAAGCCTGAGGTTTTGGAAAGACTGAAAGCGATCGAGAAGCGGCTCGATGAGCTCGGTACGAACCAGTAGCGGCTACAAGAGGCATATGCAAGATCTCGCGCGCATCTTCGAAGATTGTGGCTACGTCCGCCGATGTGGACGTTTGAACAGCACTCTCCTCGCTCGCTCGATCTGCGCTCGTTGCCAGGCCCGCCAGCCTTGCCGAAGCAGGTCCCCGGCATCGCCATCGTAACACCAACCCTTAATCAGGGTCGGTTTTTGAGCGCGACGATCGATAGCGTGATCGGTCAAAATTATCCGAGGCTATTTTATCAGGTTCAGGACGGCGGATCGAATGACGACACCGTTCAGATTCTAAAGAGCTACGGCGACAAAATCAGTTGGCGAAGCGCACCGGACAACGGGCAGTCCGATGCCATCAACGCGGGCTTCGCGGAAGCCGATTGCGACATTATGGCGTATCTCAACAGTGACGATACGCTTCTTCCGGGAGCACTTTCTTTTGTTGCCAATTTCTTTGATGCGCGGCCGGACATCGACATTATCTATGGCCACCGCATTTTTATTGATAGCGAGGGATTTGAAATCGGTCGAGCCATCTTGCCGGCGCACGACAACCAGGCGCTTCATTACGCGGGCTACATTCCCCAGGAAACGATGTTCTGGCGCCGCCGGGTGTGGGACAAAGTCGGAGCGATGGATGTCAATTTTCAATATGCGCTGGACTGGGATTTTATCTTGCGAGCACAAGCAGCAGGATTCAAAATCGCGCGAGTACGAAGGTTTCTCGCCTGCTTTCGTGTGCACGATGAACAGAAGACCACAAGGAACTACGAGGTCGGGCGCCGGGAGATGCGGACGCTGCGCGAAAAATATTTGGGCCACGCGCCGTCTCAGTCGGAAATATATCGCGCCATGCTACCCTATCTGGCGCGTCAGCTCATCTTTCACTGGAGCTACCGGCTCGGCCTGCTGAAACAATGATCAGCGCGCTTGATTTTCGGAAACGGACTTCCTGTATTGCTTGATGACCTCGTCGACCGGCCCTAGCTCCCTGATGCATCCCCGATCGAGCCAAATGCCCCTGGTGCACCAGCGGCTGCATAATTCGAGATTGTGCGAGGCCAATACCATCACGGTCGCGCGCTCAACGAAGCTTCGGATTCGCGCTTCTGCCTTGTCCATGAAATGCGCGTCGCCGGCCAAAATCCATTCGTCCATCAACAGGATTTCGGGTTCAAAACAGGTCGCGACCGCGAAGCTGAGCCGCAATATCATCCCCGCCGAGTAAGTTCGCACCGGCATATCGAGATAATCGTCCAGCTCGGTGAACTCGACGATTTCCGGCAACCGCCGTTCAATCTCGGCCGGCGACAGCCCAAGCACAAGCGCCCGCAGGCGAAGGTTATCAAATCCACTGAGGTCCGCATCAATTCCGAGATTGATATCGAACATAGGGGAAATGCGGCCGCGCGTTACGACCTTGCCGAGAATAGGCTCGTAGATTCCCGCGATGGTTCGCATCAAGGTTGTCTTCCCGGCACCATTGGCGCCAATGAGAGCCAGGCGATCTCCAGCCGTCAGAGAGAAGGACACATCGCGCAACGCTTCGATGACAACCTGATGGTTCGCGTCGCGCCCGATTTTTCCGGCTGACCCATGGAACAGAACGCGCTTCTTCAACGAGCGCGACCCGGCCTGATAGACCGGAAAAGAGATCGATACTTGATCGAGGCTGACGATCGCCCCGCCTTCCTGTTCGGTGGCCATCAAGGTCATATCCAGTATGCAATTCTGGCGCGGTAACGGAGAAAGATGAAAATCGTCACCAAAACATTGACCGCGGTTATTGCAAGAGCCACCTCCACTGTTTGAGCACTTGGCAAGTGGCCAAGCAATGGGGCGCGGACGATCTCGATTAGGTGAAAGACGGGATTTCCATGCGCAAGATACAAGCTCGATCCGAGCGCGTCAGGGGTCCAGATAATGGGTGTAATCAGGAACACAATCTGAGCAAGGCTCGCTATGATGCGGGGGATATCTCGAAACCTTGCAGAAGCCATTCCGATGGTCAGGCTAGCAAGCGCGCCGTTTGTCACGAGCAGCAGAAATCCCGGAATTGCGTAGAGTGCGACCGCTCCGGGCCAAATTCGAAAATACAACATCAAGGCGAGGTAGATGGGGAGATCATGTGCGAAGATAATCGTCTTGCTGAATACAAAGCGACACACGTATAGCAAATAGGGCAACCGGACCTGCTTGATATAGCTCTCCGAGCCGGAGAAAAGATTGCCGGCATCAAGCACGATCGAATTGATGAAGCCCCAAACAATGAGTCCGACGCAAACGTAAGGCATCAATTGTCGAGCCGGCAGATTCAATATTTGCGAGTAGACCAATCCCAGCGCAATCACCGTGATCGCGGTATTCGCCGTTGACCAGAACGGCCCCAGTGCCGAGCGTCGATATCGATGGAGGATGTCATTCCAGCCAAGCCTGATCCAAAGCGGCCAAAGCTGCATTGCGGCCGCAAGGTCGGCTACCGCGAGGTTGAATTGGCCAATTAACTCTCTTCTTTCGAGCAAAACCGGGCGTCCTTCAAAACCGACAAACTTGAACTCAGCCTCGGTATCTGGTTACACGACATTGTCGCGTTGAGGCAAATTATGAACGAAGGCGCTAACAAGAGCGTACCACGATTTGCGAAAGCCTCGATTGCTTTCGCAGCGTGGTCTAATCCGGCCGCGCGAATTCTGAATGTCGATCTGCTCGCGATTTTTATAGCAATCTTATTGCCTTGGTCGACGTCTGGCGTACTAATTTTTGTGGCGCTCTGGATTTTCGCGTTGATCCCGACACTCGATATGTACGCCTTCTTGCGCTCGTTGAGGCGGCCGATTTGCCTTTTGCCGGTCGCACTCTTCGCCTTGGCGTGTATTGGACGGCTATGGTCAAATGCATCATGGGGGACGCGACTTCAGGCGATCAGTCCAACCACAAAACTGCTTGTCCTGCCATTGCTATTGTATCATTTTGAGCGCAGCGGGCGCGGTGTTTGGGTTTTCGTCGCGTTTCTGGTTTCCGGCGCAGTGTTGATGCTCGCGTCGTGGCTCGTTGCTATCGTGCCAACGCTCACGCTCAAGCCGTACATTGAAGCGGGCACTGTTGTTAAAAATCATATCGATCAAAGCCACGTATTTGCCCTATGCGCGGTGGCTCTCGCTTATCCGATTTCAATTCTCTTTCAAACGAAAAGGGTTTTGCTGGCTGGGTTGCTCGCCGCAGTCGCCTTGGGCTT
>VBCY01000535.1:0-315 GCA_005882995.1 Betaproteobacteria bacterium | reverse complement strand
CCGCCTTATCGACTGTACGAGCCCGCAAACGAACCGACGTCGATAGATCTACGATTTGAGTTCTGGCGAAAGTCGGTCGGCTTTTTTGCAGAAGCTCCTCTGGTCGGACACGGAACGGGTTCAACCAGACGTCTCTTTGAGCAAGCCGCCGTTGGCCGGACCGACGCCGCGGCAGAAGTCACCGGAAATCCTCATAACCAGACGCTGAATGTCGCGGTCCAATGGGGTATCATGGGAGTAGTAGTGCTATATGCGATGTGGCTGCTTCACTTGGTTTTGTTTCGAGGTGAGGGTTGGGCGAACTGGCTAGGGTTC
>VBCY01000101.1 GCA_005882995.1 Betaproteobacteria bacterium | reverse complement strand
GGTGAAGGCGCCCGTGTCTTTGGCCTTCTTGAGCGTCCCGGTGAGATCCTGCGCCGACACCGCGACGGCGATACTCAGCGCGGCCAAACCCAGCAAAGCCCTGGGGAACCACTTCATCGAAACCTCCCGTTGAAAATCGGAAAATAGCCGCGGCGTCCGGTGGCTCCTCGATGGGCGGACATCACCGGCCGTGATCGGCGTGCCGGCACAGCCGCACCGGCTTGTCAGGCTAGTGTAGCGACTGCCTGGAGGAATGTCCATTTCGGGTACGCGTCCTGAGTTGATGGAAGTGAAGCCCTATAATCGACGCATGCTGCCTGATCGAATCTATCGCGTTACGGACTTACGCGCGGTCGAAGCAAGCGCCGCGAGCGAGCCGCTGATGGAACGTGCCGGACTCGCCGCTGCCGGCGTCGCCCGTGAGCTGCTCGCAGAGCGTTCGCCCCGGGTGCTTGTGCTTGCAGGGCCAGGCAACAATGGCGGTGACGCGCTGGTTGTTGCGCGATGGCTCAAGTCCTGGTTCTACGATGTCACGGTCGCCTTTCACGGAGATGAGAATAAATTCTCAACCGACGCCACGGAAGCGCACCGCAACTGGATCACGCTCGAAGGCACGACCGTGGACGAATGGCCCGCGCGCGGCCAATGGGGACTCATCGTCGACGGTCTGTTCGGTATCGGGCTCAAGCGAGCCATCGAAGGTGTCCATGCCGAATGGATAACGCGCGCCAACGCGTCGGGAGTGCCGATTCTCAGTCTCGACATTCCGAGCGGGCTCAACGCCGATACCGGCATCGCCTACGCACCAACCGTGCGCGCCGCCGCGACAGCCACTTTCATCGCACTCAAGCCCGGACTGCTCACCGGCGATGGCCCCGATCACTGCGGCGTGCTCAGCGTCCACGCCCTGGAGCTCGATTTGCGGCGCTCCGCGGCAGCGCATGGTGAACGCTTGAGATGGGAAGCGCTCAGGATGCACATGCCAGAGCCTTTGTTGCGGACACGCAAGAACGTTCACAAGGGAAGCTTCGGCACATTGGCAATCGTCGGCGGCAACGACGGCATGGTCGGCGCAGCTCTGCTCGCCGGCCGCGCAGCGCTCCACCTTGGCGCAGGCAAGGTGTGGGTCGGACTGGCCGCGAACGCCGCGCCGCCCTTTGATTCGGCACAACCGGAGTTGATGCTGCGTCGCGCCGATCGAGTCATCGATGACGGTCCGGACGCGATCATCGTCGGCCCCGGATTGGGTACCGATGAGCGTGCACAAAAGCTGCTGCATCGAGCGCTCGAAACCGCATCACCCCTTGTCATCGACGCTGATGCGCTGACGCTCAGCTCGCGCGACGTTGCGCTCGCCGCCAAAGTCGCATCGCGCCACGGAGCCACGGTACTGACGCCGCATCCGGGCGAAGCCTCGCGCTTGGCCGGCGCTACCGTGGCGTCGATTCAAGGCGATCGGCTAGGCACGGCGCTCGACCTTGCCCGTCGAATGAAGGCCGCCGTTGTGCTCAAGGGCGCAGGAAGCGTATTGGCGTTCGCCGATGGAAGCTGGGCGATCAATAGCAGTGGCAATCCGGGTCTTGCCAGCGCCGGCAGCGGCGACGTTCTTTCCGGAATGCTCGGTGCTTTGCTCGCGCAGGGTGTGGGCTTAAGCGAGGCCGTGCGACTGGCGGTATGCGTTCATGGTGCAGCCGCAGACGCGCTCGTCGCCAAGGGCATCGGACCGCTGGGGCTCACGGCAACGGAGATCGCTCCTGCCGCACGCCGCCTCATCAACGCCGCGCGCGGGTAACGCTACGGCAGGAGAACCGTCGAACCGGTCGTCTTGCGTGCTTCCAGATCGCGGTGCGCTTGCGCGGCGTCCTTGAGCGCGTAGGTCTGGCGCGCGTCATTTTTGATCTTGCCCGACTGCACCATCGCAAACAGCTCATCCGCCATCTTGAGCAAGTCAGCTCGCTTTGCGGAGTAGGTATACAACGTGGGCCGAGTCACGTAGAGCGAGCCTTTTTGCGACAGCAGCAGAATGTCAAACGGAGGGATCGGTCCGGACGCGTTGCCGAAGGACACGAACATTCCGCGCGGACTGATACAGTCTAGCGAGCCCGGGAAGCTGTCCTTGCCAACGGCATCGTAGACGACCTGCACTCCCTTGCCGCCCGTCAGCTCCTTCACTCGCTCGACGAAGTTTTCGCGCGTATAGACGATGGTGTGCGTGCATCCATTCCCCTTGGCAAGAGCCGCTTTTTCGTCGGAGCCGACCGTGCCAATGACCGTTACACCGAGCGCGCGCGCCCACTGGCAGGCGATGAGACCGACGCCGCCGGCAGCAGCATGCAAAAGGATCGTTTCGCCACCCTTGAGCGGATAAGTCTGCCGCAGCAGGTATTGCACCGTGAGGCCCTTGAGCATCAGCGACGCGGCGGCGCGATCCGAAATGCCTTCGGGCAGCTTGACTAGCCGCTCCGCAGGGACGAGCCGCACTTCCGAATACGCGCCCACAGGTCCTGCGCAATACGCGACGCGATCGCCCGCCTTGACGTCGGTCACGCCTGGACCTACCGCCTCAACCACACCCGCGGCCTCACTACCGATGCCCGAAGGCAGTGGAAGCTTGTAGAGCCCGCTACGGTGATAGGTGTCGAGATAGTTGAGACCGATCGCCGTATGGCGAACGCGAGCTTCTCCCGCAGCGGGATCGCCCACATTGACCTCCTCCCATTGCAGGACTTCGGGCCCGCCGGTGCGGTGAATGCGTATGGCGTGTGGCATTTGCTTCACTCCAGTAGTGTATGCGCGTCGCTCTCCAGCGCTCTCAACGCACGATCGTGGTCTTAGCTTCGCGGGTAGACGCCGCAGGTTGCGAATCGGTCTGTCCGAGCAAATGATGCGGCAGGAAGAAAGCGTTGGCAATCAGCGTCGGCACGACCGCACTGCCGATCACCGCCGCGATTAGAAACGAGTACTGATCCTGGGTTACGATCCCATGCGTCAACCCGAACAAAGCCGAAATGCTGCCAAAGGTCAGGCCGGTCGACATCAGCATCGTCGTATACAGTGCTTCCCTTCGTGGTGATCGGAACAGTCGCGTGAACGGGTACACGCCGACAAACTTGGTCACCATCTTGGCCGCGAGCAGAATGAAAAAGGCGAGCGGCGCTGCGAGGAGCGCTGGGACGGAAACGAACGAACCGGCACGGATGAAGTAGAACGGCGTCAGAAGTCCGAAGGTGACGGTACGCAATCGCCGCACCAGCGAATGATCTTTCCCGACCGTGCCCGCCAGCACCATGCCGGTCACATAGGCAGGCAGAACCGCCTCGCTATCAGCCCACGCTGCGAGCGCGCCCAGGCCGAACAGGCAGAGCAGAAGGAATTTCGCCTCGAGCTCGGAAGGTCGATTGCCGAACCGCCGGAAGAAGCGCGGCGTTACCCAAGGCAGTGCGGCAAATGCGGCGATGCTCGCCCCGACGAATATCAGCGTGCGATAAGTGAACGGCGAGAACATAAGGCCGAGCGCGATGACGGTCGCAAGATCATTGATGAAGCATGCGGCGAGGACAGTCTTGCCATAATTAGTTTTGTTGAGTCCGAACTCGAGCATCACGGCATAGACGACGGCGACCGAGGTTGTCGACAGGGCAATACCGGCAAGCCAGCTCGCGTCGGTGGTCCAGCGAAGCAACCAGTATGCGGCCGCGGCGCAGCCAAGGAATGGCGCGAAGAATGCGACAAGGCCGATCGTGCTCGTTTCCTTCCAGCTCGCGCGCAGCACCGCCGGGTCGAGCTCGGCGCCGGCAAGGAACGTGAGCACGATCGCGCCGGTGCTGGCAAGGAACTTGATCCACGACTGATCGGTGCCGAGCGCCGCACCGCCGACGAGTGCGCCGATCGCCAGTTGCGCGACGGTTCCCACCACGATCTCCGACATCGCGGTGGCGATGCGCAGCCAGATCGACAGCAAGGTTGCGGCCAGTGCGAGTCCGAGCCAGAGCGCGGCAAGCGCGTAGATATCGGTCATGGACCGCACTCCCTGGTCAGCGATCACCTTCGATCACGCCAAATTCAGCCTGCACCCGAGTGTAGAAGATGCTCACTCGTTCGCTGCGCAACAGCGCGAGCAGCTTCTCCGCTTCCTCATCGGTGACGACGAATTCGATAACGACGGTCATATCGGCGGCGAGCTCAAAGAAGTGCTCCTCGTGCAGGATGCCGTGGCGACCGAAGCCGGCGATGGCGCGAAACGCCGATCCGCCCTGGACGCCGAGCTTCTTGGCCTGCTCGAGCAGCCACTCGAAAAGTGCAATGTGCCGATGCGTCCGGTTCTCGTGAACGTAGAAGCGCAGTATCGTGCCCTTCATGATGTTCCCCATGCATAGATCGATCGGATCACCGCGATTCCGAGAAATGTCATCGCCAGCGAGCCCACGACGTGCGCTCCGACAGCGATGGACCCCCACAGGTATTCACGGCGCACCAGCAGAGTGACAACCTCCGCTGAAAACGTAGAGAAGGTCGTCAATCCGCCGAGAAAGCCGGTTGTCACGAGAAGCCTCACCTCGATCGGAAACACACCGTGGCGAGTCAGCAGCTCCATCGCGAAACCCATAAGCAGACCGCCGATGAGATTGGCCGTAAGAGTGCCCATCGGCAGCGTCGGAAACAACGGATTGAGCACGACGCCAAGACCCCAGCGCATCCATGCGCCGATGGCAGCGCCACCGCCTATAGCAACGAACCCGCTCCAAGGCATGCTTGTTCTCCTTCGCGAGCGCGACGCTATCACACGCCGAAAAAGCGTCGCGACGCGGAGGCACGGGAGTCGAGGACTGTCGGGTAACCGAGGTCGCCAGCCATCACGGCAACCGTGTGAAACGCAGACAGCGAAAACCGCCCTTGCCAATGATTGCGTTCATGCGCTCAGGCGCCGCGTAGGGCACCAACGTAGGCATCATCAGCCGCTAGGCGGTTAGGAAACCTGCGAGGTTCCCTGGAGGAGAATGCCATCTCCCGACAAGGACTATAGCCCAGTCGCCACGGGCGCGGCAAGCTTTGCCCCAGCCATGTGCGCCGGGTCGAGCACGTCGTTCTTCCATCCCTCGCTAGCAAGCGTTACAGTGCACTGGAGCGACTCGCATCCGATAGGAGAAGCTCGATGTTCCAAAAAATCCTGATCGCCTACGACGGCTCGGCGCCTTCGCGAAAAGCGTACGAAGCAGCGCTGGATCTGGCCAAACGATACCAGGCGCAAATCCACGTCGTCGCCGTCGCTCGACCGCCCGATTTCGCGGAAGACGTCGAAACCGAAGCAACCCTTGAAAGCGCGCGCGAACATCTTGGCAGGCAATTCGGCGAGCTCGAAAGTCAGGCTGCGCGCGCCGGGCTCAAACCGCACTTCCGTGTCGTGACCGGGCATCCGGCTGAGCAGATCGTGCGCGCGGCCGAGCAACAGGCGATCGAACTGATCGTTCTCGGACATCGCGGACACGGGATGTTCGAGCGCTGGCTGTTGGGATCGGTCTCGCGTACGGTCATCGCCTACGCGCCATGTGCAGTCATGGTCGTGCGCTGATTCAGCGCGTGTGCTGTCTATCGCAAATAGGCGAGCAGCGCAGACCGCGGCTGACGCCGGATCAAGGCGCCTTCGGCTTCATGCGTTTCTTGCCGCTCGAGGCGCTCGATCCACTGTACTTCACCAGCGACAAGCGCCGCCACCGCGGCGCCGTCGCGATACAGCACGCGATTGCTGGCGAGCGCCGGCACCTTCGGGCCGGGAAGAATGGTGCCGACTAGGTTCAGCGGATCAGCGGCACTGAGAGATAGCCAGCTCATCACCGGCGGAGCGCGCCGAGTATCGCGCAGCAGTCCGACCGCTTCCGGCAATGCGAATTGCTCCCCCGTCACTCCGGCGACGAAGCGGCCGCCGCGGATTTCACCGCGTGCTTCGAAGCGTCGCAAGACCCGCAGCAATTCGCGCCACGGCGGAAGCCATGCGGCCTCGCGCTCGAGCAACCTCCAGAACACGACGCCATAGCGGCGCAGCAACGTCCTGGCGATGTGCTCGACTACGTCGTGTTCGCTATCGCTCGAGCGGCTGGCGGGAACGTTCCGTGAGGGACGTCGCAAAAGCGCCCAGCGCCCGGCATCCTCGATTCCGAACAGTGTCGTGCGTCGGCGCCGCTTGCCGCCGCCAAGCGGCTTGCGCCGATCCGAAGGCGTGAGCAATGCGCGCAAGCCTGCGAAACCGTCCGAGTGCACGAGCCCCAGGACGACCAGCTCAGCGAGCCCGTCCTCGACCTGGGTGCGCAACAGCCCTGTGCCCTCGACAATCTCATCGAAAAAACATGCGCCATGGGCCTTGAGATAATCGGCAATGGCTTGTGCGCGCGAGCCAGGTGTTGCCGTTCGCGGTGTTTCCGCAACCGCGCGATTCCACAGGCCAAGATTGCGACGCGGCAGCAGCGACACAGAGGTGGTGCGGATCGGTCCGGCGCTCCTTGCGGTAACACGCGACGGGACGGTCAGTCGCGTCCATGTGGCGCGGCCGGCAAGACACAGATCATCGAGCCAGGTGAATTCATAGTTGTCGAGCCGCGCCGGAAGAATTTCGGATTCCCACGCCGCCGCAGGCGCCTCGAAACCCTCCAGCTGTGCGATCAAGGCGGCGAGTGCATCAGGGCCTTGCCGCCGTTCCGCTGCAAGAACGTGCTGCCAGCGACATAGAAAGCGCATGAAGTCGCGGCTGGACACCGGCTCGATCTCCTGCCGCAGTCGACCGACCGTGTAGCGGTGAATGCGCGCGAGAAGGGCTCGATCGCACCATTCGCCCTGGGCGGCAGGGGTGAAAGAGCCTTGCATGGCAAAACCTTCGGCCGCCAACTTGGCGAGGGCTGCATCGATTTGCGCTGGCGGCAACGCCATCGATTCGGCGATCGATGAAGCAGTGACCGGTCCCAGTCCCTCCAGGCGACTGCGCACGATCTCAACCAGCGCGTCTTCCTTCGTCCAGTTGCGGGCGGCGAATTCTTCCGGTGCCTCGATCGCTGGCGTGAGCGGAACGCGTCCGAACACTGCGTGGAATTGCGGCAGCCGCTCCGCTGCAATCGCAAGCGTTTTAGACCCTGACAGGGTCCCAGCGGCAGCAATAACCGTGAATCGCGTGGCCCGTCGAGCGTCGCAGAGCTCGGCGACCAGCGAACTCCATTTTGCATTCGCGTCGATCTCCTGCGCGGTGACAAAACCAAGACCGAGCAACGTATCGTGCAACTCATCGGCCGTGTTTGCGCCGGGCCAGGCTTCGGCCTTGACGCGCTCGATCGCCTCGACATCGAGCCGGCCCAATCCCGCAGCGGCGTCTTCATCGAGCCAGCGCCGGCTCATTACCGCTCGGGTACGCCGTTCTTCGAGCGGTGCATCGTCGAGATAGGCGTAGGGCCGTGCCGAGAGAATCTCCAGCGCGAGCGGGGAAGGCTCGGTCAGATCGCGTGCGACCACCTCTATTTCGCCCTTTTCCAAGCCTTTGAGGAGACGCTCGAGGCCCTCGACGTCCATGGCCTCGTAGAGACAGTCATGCACCGTCTGCTCGACCAGCGGGTGATCGGGTATCTCGCGCTCGCCGACAAGATTCTCCGCGCACGCGATCTGATCGGGAAACACCGCCGCGAGCAAATCCTCGGCTGCCATGCGCTGCAGTTGCGGAGGAACCTTCCGGCCCGAGCGAAAGCGCGGCAGCGCCAGCGATGTTGTTGCAGCCCATCGCCACCGCGCAGCGAACATCGGCGCATCGAGCAACGCCTGGATGAGAAGTTGACGCACGCTGCTGGAATGGAGATAGCGAGCAACTTCGTCGAGCTGAAAACTGTGGCTGGTCGACAGCGAGAGGACGATGGCGTCCTCAGTCGCCGCCGCCTGCAGCTCGAAATTGAACTTACGGCAGAAGCGTTTGCGCAAGGCAAGACCCCACGCGCGATTGATGCGGCTGCCGAAGGGCGAATGGATGACGAGCTGCATCCCGCCGGACTCGTCGAAAAAGCGTTCGAGCACGATCGTCTCGAGCGTCGGCAACGCGCCCAGCGCGACACGCGCCGTCGCGAGATAATCCACGAGCTGCGTCGCTGCCGATGCTCCGAGGCCGGGCCGTTGCGCAATCTCCTCGCGTGGCGCTTCGCGCTCGAGCTGTGCCGCTACATCGGCGCGCAGACGCGAGACCGCATTCGAGAGCTCGTCGGACCGCCCCGGTGCTTCTCCGAGCCAGAACGGAATGGTGGGCGGCTGGCCATGCGCATCCTCGACGCGCACCTTGCCGGCCTCGACGCGCAGGATCCGATACGAAGCGTTGCCAAGCTGGAAGATGTCGCCGGCCAGACTTTCGATGGCAAAGTCCTCGTTGACCGTCCCGACCTGTTGTCCTGCAGGTTCCAGCACCACGTCGTAATCCGCCGTATCCGGAATGGCGCCTCCGGACGTAATCGCGGTGAGTCTTGCGCCACGCCGCCCGCGCACGACACCGTTCACCGCGTCGCGATGCAGGTAGGCGGCACGATGACCGCGCCGGGTGCTGAAACCATCGGAGAGCATCCGCACCACCGCGGCATACTCACTCCGCTTGAGATCGGCGAAAGGATAGGCACGCCGAAAAAGCTCGAATAATGCTTCTTCACCCCATTCGCGGGTGGCGACTTCGGCGACGACCTGCTGCGCGAGGACGTCGAGCGGCATGGCCGGAATGGTCACTCGATCCAACTCGCCGCGCGCGACAGCGTCGAGCAGCGCAGCGCATTCCACCAGCTCGTCACGCGACAGCGGAAAAAGCCGCGCCTTCGGCATGCCGCTCACCGAATGGTTCGCCCTGCCCGCGCGCTGCAGGAAGGTGGCGATGGAACGCGGCGATCCGAGCTGACAGACGAGCTCGACGTCACCGATATCGATGCCCAGCTCCAGCGATGCAGTCGCGACCAGCGCGGTAAGCTCGCCGTTCTTCAGGCGCTGTTCCGCGGCCAACCGGCGCTCCTTGGCGAGGCTGCCGTGATGCGCCGCGACCTTATCGCTGCCAAGCAGCTCCGACAAGTGTCGCGAGGCGCGTTCCGCCATGCGTCGCGTGTTCACGAAGATCAGCGTCGTCCGATGCTCGCTCGCAAGCTGGGCGAGACGTCTATAGAGCTGCTGCCATACTTCACCCGACATCACCGCCTCGAGCGGCGAATCAGGGATTTCGATGGCGAGATCGCGATGTCGAACGTGGCCCGCATCGACGATTGCGCAGTCTGCCAGCGGCGACGCTGCTCCGGTGAGAAAGCGGGCGATCTCTTCGAGAGGCTTTTGCGTTGCCGAGAGTCCCACCCGCACCGGAGGACGAACGGTCAATGCGGCGAGGCGCTCGAGCGACAACGCGAGGTAGCTGCCCCGCTTGTTGGGAGCAAGCGCAT
The DNA here is from genome assembly GCA_005882995.1 of Betaproteobacteria bacterium. Classification (GTDB taxonomy): domain Bacteria; phylum Pseudomonadota; class Gammaproteobacteria; order Burkholderiales; family Casimicrobiaceae; genus PALSA-1003. The sequence goes on along the minus strand of VBCY01000101.1, from coordinate 37,807 downwards.
GGATCTCGTCGACGATGACGGTGCGCGTCGTCGACAGCATTTTGCGTCCCGATTCGGAGCCCAGAAGGATATAGAGGGACTCGGGCGTGGTGACGATGATGTGCGGCGGCCGACGGCGCATTCCCGCACGCTCGCTCTGCGGCGTGTCCCCGGTTCGTACCAGCGTGCGAATCGCGACATCGGGATAGCCGAGCCGGAGCAGCTCCGCACGGATACCGACGAGCGGCGCCTCGAGATTCTTCTGGATGTCGTTGGACAGCGCCTTCAGCGGCGAGACATAGACAACGGAGGTCTCGTCGGGTAGCGGCGCTTCGACGCCACGGCGCACGAGGGCATCGATTGCGGCGAGGAAGGCCGCCAGCGTCTTGCCGGACCCGGTGGGCGCAGCGACAAGCACGTGCCGTCCCGCCTGGATCTGCGGCCAGGCTTGCGCCTGCGCCGTCGTCGGTGCCGTGAAAGTTGTGTGGAACCACGCTTCGACAGCGGGATGGAACGCCAAAGTCCGAGTCATGCGATGCAATTACTCCCGGTTGCCCGACGGCGATCTCAGGGAACGATGGCGTTGGACGCGAGAATCGAGCGACTGGTTCACTTGCACTAACTTGAGCGCGGTGGTCAGCTCCGCGACTTCCCGATCCACGTCGCGATCCTTGGGAAACGGCCGGCCGGCGCGACGATACCAGTAGCGTGCATTGCCCAGATCGCCTTCAACCATGTGCACGATGCCATGTGCCCAGCAACCGAGCTTGGACTCGTCTTGCTGCACGATCGCATGAGCCTTCTCCCAATCGCCTTTTTTCAGATGACGTATTGCAGTTCCCAGCGGCATGGTTTGACTCCGTTGAGATGGGCGTTAAAAACGTATCCGGTGTGTCACGCTGCTTTCGCCAGAAATGCTGCAACGTCTGCGTGTCGAGGCAGCGGCGCGACTGCGCCGTATCCAGTCGTTGCCAGCGCTGCCGCTGCGTTGGCGTAGCGCGCGGCGGCGACCGGAGCATCGCCGGCGATCATGCGCGTTGCGAAGGCTCCATCGAAGCAATCGCCGGCACCTGTGGCATCGATGGCATGGACGCGATGGGCGTCGATATGCTCGCGCACAGCCGCCGTGGAGATCCATACGCCGTTCGGGCCCATTTTCAGTGCCACGATGGGAGCACCCCCATCATGGCACCAGTCGAGAATTGCCATGGGATCCTGCGCGCCTGAGAGCTGCGCTGCTTCCTCGAGGCTCGGCACGAACCAGTCGCAAAGGCTCAAGGTCGCGGTAATGATTGCGCGCGCCCTTGCCAGCGGCCAAAGCTTGAGCCGGAGGTTGGAGTCGTAGGAAACGCGAGCGCCTGCGCTGCGTGCAGCGTCGATCGCGGCGAACACCGTGTCGCAGGCGCTAGCGCTGATCGCCTGACTGATGCCCGAGATGTGGAGCACCGCCGAGGCCTCGAGCACGTCCAACGGGAGATCGTCAGGACGCATGCGCGAGGCCGCGGAGCCAGCGCGCAAATAGCTGAACTCGTGGCCACGTGCTCCGTGGCTTACGAAGTAAATGCCGGTGGGTGCGTCCGGATCGGTGCCGACACCGCCGCTATCGACGCTTTCTCGCCGCCATAACTCCAGAAACATTCGCCCGAAGGCGTCGTCGCCGAGCCGGGTCACATACGCCGTCCTTGCGCCCAAGCGCGAGGCGGCGATGACAGTGTTTGAAGTGTCTCCCCCGAAACCTTGTCGATACGCGGTCGCCTCGTCCGGTCGCACTTGATTGAATTCGACAAGCGGCTCGCCGAGCGCGACAAGATCGAAGCGAAGCCGCGCCATCAACGCGCCTTCAATGCGGCGAATGCGCTGGCGTAGGAAGCAGCGCCCGTGCGAACCTTGTCGGTGGGGGTCCCCGGGGTGTAGAGATTCGAACCCGTACCGAAGCCGTCGGCTCCTACCGCCCAATATTGCGCCATGTTGTCGGGACGGATGCCGCCCACGGGAAATACCAGAACCTCTCGCGGCAGCACCGCTCGCCACGCCTTCAGAACTGCGGGCGAAAGCTGCTCTGCCGGGAACATCTTCAGACCGTCGGCCCCTGCGTTCAGCGCGGCAAAAGCTTCGGTTGGCGTCGACACACCGGGGAGGCAGGCGAGACCCAGCCGCTTGGCTTCGCGCACGATCGCGACGTCGCCATGGGGCATGACGATCAGCGTTCCACCGGCGGCCGCGACGCGCGAAACTTCGCCGACCTTGAGCACCGTTCCCGCCCCGGTCAGGCATCGATCGCCGAAGCGCCGCGCGAGGCGAGCGATGCTTTCGAAGGGATCCGGCGAATTGAGCGGCACTTCGAGAATGCGAAAACCGTTATCAACGAGCGCCTCGCCGATAGCTTCGATCTCATCGGGAGTGATCCCGCGCAGTACCGCGACCAGCGGCAATGGACGGAGATAGTCTCGCAGGTTTGGAGGATTCATGAAGGCAACATCCCGGCGTGTTGCGCGATGCGCCATAGGCCGCGTGCCGCGGCTACGGGCGACCCCTGTACAGTTTCGACGCCCGCGATCGTCAAGGCGCGACGATAGCGTTCGCACAGCGCTGCTTCCCCAACCAGCGTCACGCCAGCGGCCGCTGCAGAATTGCCGGCAGCCCACGCTCGCGCCGCACTGATCTCCGCTCCCACCAGCAAACCCGAAAGGTAATCGCCGACGCCTTCTGATGCAAGCTCTGACGTCAGCGGCAACGTACGCGCCGAGAAAAGGTCGTGGGTGAGCGCCGCCTGCTCGCGCAGGCTCATCCTCACGCCGCGATCGAAGGCTCCATTATCGACTCCGGCAACGGCGAGGCGGCCAAGGATGCTGTGGTCGCGCAGCACAGCATACAACTCTCCCGTCATGAATGTCGTGAAGGTCAGGATGCCTTCTGCGCCTGCGATCGCCCATTTACTGTGCGTACCGGGGAGCACGTAGAGGCTTTGGTCGACAGGACGATCCGGTAGCGCTCCAAGGATCTGCGTTTCCTCGCCACGCATCACGTCCGCAACGCCCGCCGCGTCGCGAACCATCAGGCCAGGGGCGATGAGCAGCGCAGTTCCCGGGACCGCAGTAAGCGCCCCGGCGATAGCGTCGATCCCGGCAGGACAGTCACAGTACGGCGCTTCAACCCATCCCTGGCGACTGCCGATCATCCCGCAGGCGAGCACAGGCACAGCCTGACTCAGGGCGTCGCCGCACAACGTTGCCAGTGCGTCGGCGAAGCGTCCATCGGTGATGCGCTGTATCCCCAGCGCCGCACGGCGCTCTCTGACAACGACTCCACGCGCATCCAGCTCGTACACCCGCGCCGAGCTGGTGCCCCAGTCGATAGCGAGAAGTCGCGTGTCGCTCAAATCTACCAGCGGGCAGCAGCTTCGTCGTCGCTCGCTCGCGCTTCGACCCAACGCTCGCCGTCGGGCGTCATTTCCTTTTTCCAGAACGGCGCACGCGTCTTGAGGTAATCCATGACGAATTCGCAAGCCGCAAACGCTTCGCCGCGATGCGCGCTGGTCACGACGACCAGCACGATCTGGTCCGACGGCTTCAGCACACCCACGCGATGTATCACGAGGATGTCGTACACGTCCCACCGTTGCCGCGCTTCGACGACGATGCGCTCGAGCGCCTTTTCCGTCATACCCGGATAATGTTCCAGCGTAAGCGTGCGGATCTGCGCAGCGTCGTTCAGATCCCGCACGACTCCGACAAACGAAGCGACCGCGCCCACACCGCGCGTGCTCGCGCGCAATTGCGCGATCTCCCGGCCCACATCGAAGTCCTCTTGCTGGACGCGAACGCTCATGGCGTCAACCTCCCGTTACCGGAGGAAAAAGCGCAATCTCGTCGCCCGATCGAATCGGGGTCCCGGGTCCCGCAATATCATGATTGACGGCGACGCGGACGGCACGTCCTGGGGCAAGCTCGTGCGTCCATGGTTCGCCGCGTCGAGCCAGCCACTCCAGCAAAGCAGTGACGTTGCCCACATTACCCGGAAGATCGACGCTCTCTGCGGCAGTCCCGAAGGCGTCGCGGAGCCGGGCGAGATAAACGAGGCGCACCATGAGTGCATGTTAACGCAAGGGCGTAGTGACGAACAAAAACGCCGGCGTCGATGCGCCGGCGTTTTTGGCAAGTAACCGAAGCGTCAGAACCGGAATTGAACTCCGATCGTAAGCTGGTCGGAATCTGGCAGCAAGCCATTGGCTGCGTTCTCGCCCGTGAAGCGACCGAAGCGCGAATATTCCATGCGCAAGCCTAGGGATTGAGTCATGTCGTAACGCAAACCAACGCCGTAGTTGACGCCGTCACGCTGTCGGCGCGGATCCCCCTGCACAAGGGGGGAACCTGCGAACAAAGCTCTATTGTCGCTTTGCGCATAACCCAGTCTACCGTACAGGGAAAGACTGCGTACGAACTCCCAGCTGGTGTAAACGTCGGCGTTCCAGGCGTGCTGCCCGGCGTCGGAGGTTTTCAGTCCCAGACCGCTCGACAAGCCGCTGGCGCGCGGTTGCAGAGCGTACTGATCCGTCGCGTTGAACGATGCTTCGACTGCGACATCGCTCCTCCAACGATAGCCGCCGAACAGAGTCGTACGAGGCTGAAGCTCCTCGGGTAGCGGCGTTGCAAATCGGTTCCAGAACAGCGGCAGCGTCCCCAACTTGAGCCCGGTGGACTCGATGTTGCCGTCGCGCACGGAAACGCCCCCGTAGAAGCCGGGATCGGCGAGCGCAGGCAGCGGCCCTGCCAGCAGCAGTGCTCCCACGATTGATGCGATAAGTGACTGTTTTTTATGCATGACAGGCTGGCGCCCGCGTCCCAAAGCTGGCGCGGGCTTCAATAGTTCACGTTACGCCCCGGCTTCCATCAAGTCAATTTTCACGGATCGGCGGCGGGGCCCAGAAGCAAGCCCTGTTGCTAAACGACGACATACTGGCTTCCGCCCTCGGCTAGACACGGATCGGGACCCTAACGCGTTCCGAAGCGACGTTGGAGAGCGGCGGCTAGCCCAAGTTCCTTGACGGGTCCTGGGAACGCCGATCGCGTCCGGGCGACGGCCAGGAGCCTGTCGGACTTGCTCTCACGTATGCGTTGCTGGCCAAACGGCGATGAATGCGAGGCGCTCGGCGCAGCGAATAGCTCGGCCTATTCGCAAGCCGAGCAACGCTGCAGGCGCGCCGGTTGGCCGCAACCCGGAGGGACGGGGCGCTTTGGGGGCAGCTCCGTTGTTGCCGGCCGCTGGCAGTGGGCCGGCACTGCGGCGCGGCCGGCGCCTAGGACTGCCCACCAAAGCGCCTCCGTCGCATACGCGACAGTAAGCCCGACAGGCTCCCTAGCTCACAAGACCCTGCTGTGTTGGAGGACGAACGCCGAGATGTCGTCCACGTCATCGATCTCGAAATGCGGCAGAAGCGTCGTCAGCGCGCCGTCGGACGCAATGGCGAGGATGTGAGGATCATCGGGGTGGAGCAGCGGCTTGCCAAGGCTCCTGCGGTAGATCTCGAGCTTGGGAATCGGCGCCGTTTTGAATCCCTCGATGAGCAACAGGTCGCATGGGCTAATGCGGGCAATGGCTTCATCGACGCTCAACTCTTTTGCGCCGTGCAACTCATGCATCAGCGCCCAGCGCGCGGACGAGGTGATAAGCACTTCCTCGCATCCCGCCTCGCGGTGCAAAAATGAATCTTTCCCCGGCTGGTCGATATCGAACTCGTGATGCGCGTGCTTGACCAGCGACACGGTCAATCCTCGGGATGTGAAACGCGGAACCAGGCGATCGATCAAGGTCGTCTTACCGCTACCTGACCATCCCGCGAAACCAAAAAGACGCATTGCGGGCGCACGCCTTAATGCTGCTTCGCGAGGACCGCGTTGATGAAGTCGCCCTTTGCCTTGGTATAGCCAACGGGTTCGCTCAACCCGGCCTGGAGGATGTCACGCTTTTTCGCCTCATAGGCATCTCGCAGTTCCGGGTCGGCGCGCAGCGCATCGCGGAAGCGACGGAGCTCGCTCACTTCCTCGCTATTGTCGGCGATGATGTGCACATGCAACCTGTAGACGTGGGCTTCATGCTCGATCGCGCCGACGCGCATCGGCCGATCTTCCGGAAATGCATGGCCCACTCGTTGCGGCTGAAAGCCGAGCGCATCGATGGCGTTGCGGGTGGCGGCGAGTCGTCCGACGCGATACAGTGCCATCAGATCGACGATGCCCTTTCCGGCGCAATCCGGCACAGCGGTGCTGCCAATGTGCTCGACCGTGACCGATGGCGCCGCGGATTCAACGAGCGAAATCACGCGGTTTGCCACAGCGATGACGGCGGGGTCGTATTCGATATACGTCGGCGGCAGAAGCTCGTACTCAACGATTGGCATGGCCAACATCCGGCCCCCCGCGCGGGTGTTCGGGCGGCGATTGTAACCCGTATACTGTAAGTTCCTATACATGCGCATCAGCAACACACTTGTCGGTCGCACTTTGTCAACGACTTCGTCGTTTGCTGCGCCTGCGCTCAATACGGTCGTAGACGTCCTGGAAGACCTCGTTTCGGCGGTGCCGGAATCGCGCGAGAGCGCCGTACCTTCACCTGCGGCCGCCGCGCGTGCCCTGGCCCGCAAAGCCGCGACGCGCGCCGCCGCCCTCTCCGGCGCGCTCGCGCTTCCTCCCGGCATGTTCGGCATGCTGACGGTGCTTCCTGACTTGATCGCCATCTGGCGGGTTCAAGCACAACTTGTGGCAGACATCGCGGGTCTCTACGGAAAGGATTTGCAGCTGACCCGCGCGCACATGGTGTATTGCTTGTTTCGCCACGCGGCAAGCCAGTTCGCACGCGACGCGGCGGTGCGTACCGGTCAGCGGATCGTCGTTCGGCACCTTTCCGGCGGAGCATTGAGAAGCGTGCTGTCCGCGGCGGGCATTACCGTTACGCAGCGCCTCGCGGGCAGCGCGGCAAGCCGATGGGTCCCGATAGCCGGTGCCGCTGCCGTGGCGGCATACGCCTACTACGACACCCTTCAGGTGGGGAAAACTGCAATAAAACTGCTGGAGACGCCAGGGCTTACGGCACCCTAGACGATCAGCGCCCAAGCAATCGATTGAGAGCCTTGCCGATGTCCTGTGCCGGTTCGCTCGGTTTATTAGACGTCTTGGCTGAGGTCGAGGTATTGTGCGAAGTCGCATGATCGAGCGCTACCTGGCATGGAGCGCTCGAATCCGCCGTCGCCTGCGACAGGAGCATTTCACCGAGTAGCGAGGCACCCCCGGTTTGAACAGCGGCGCCGATGCGTGCAACCGTCGCTGCGGTCGCAACGGCGTCGATGGCGACAGTTGGCGAGCTGAATGGACCGCGGAATCGCACCAGTTGCGCGATCTCGGCGACATTGACATTGATTCCCTGCCTCAGCTGAGGCTTGATCGACAGATCCAGAGTTTCGTCGCGAAAGTCGAGCGTACCGCTGGCCGAGGCAGCCACTTTGTTGGTCTCGATGGCGATGGTCCGATCGACGTGGGCGATGCCGTCGCGAAGCGGCAGGCGAATCACGGCGCAGTTCAGCTCGGTCGATGCGTCAACGTTGCGGAATGGATTGACGGCTTCCGCCAGGCGATTGAGCGCGGAATCGAGCTCGCCCTTGGCGTTGCGAAGGGTAGCGGGCCCGACAATCGCCGTAAAGGTTCCGCTGGCGCTGCTTGCCCAGCGCCGCGGCGACGCGCCGTGCGCCGAAAGATCGGCGTTGATTGAAGTCTTGCCGCCGCGAACTTCCCGCTTGATGTCAAAGGTCGCCAGTACCGCGGCGAGATCGAGGTTCTTGGCGTCCATCTTCAGTGTGAACGCGGGATCGGTCTCGTGGTTCGCATCGACCTTGAGTTGCGCGCTAAGCGTGCCTCCCAGGGCGTCCGCCTGGATCACCGGCGCATCCAGGATCCCGTTCTGCAAACTGAGCTGGAAGCGAACATGCTCCAGCCGCTGACCCTGGGGAAGCACCAGAGCATCGAGTGCGAGATCGCCCGTTGCATCGACGGCTCTCAGCCCGGAGAAGCTGATAGGACTCTCGCCGAAGATGTACTTCGACTTCGGCGCAGACTTTGACGCCGGTGCCTGCACTGCCCCTGCAAGCGGCAATGCCTCCAGTGCAAGGGCCGGCGCGGTGAAATTGAACTTGAGCTTCGGTCGCGGCTTACCGGTGATGACATCCATTCGGCCGACGAGCTTGCTTTTACCGGTGGCGAGCTCGAGCGGATCGAGAGTCACCGTGTTATCTTCGATTCGGAGCTTGGCGGCGACGGACGTATCCTCACGGTTGACCTGTCCCTTGATGCTAATGGGGTACGGCCAGCGCCGTTGCGCAAGCAGCGTGAGCGGACCAAGGTCGCCTTCCAAGGCCACGGTGACGTCGTCGACCGTTCCGCGAAAACGCGCGCTGACCGCGGACCGCGCATCACGGGCGTTGAGTGAGAGCGTCTCGATCGCGACTGTCGTCATTTTGCCGCTTTCACCGTCGCGATAGGTGAGCGAGCCGTTGCTGATTGCAAGATCGCCGACAAAGAGCCCGCCCAGTGGCGAAGCTGCGGCCGGCGCCGGAGAGCCCGGAGGGGGCGACGGGCCCCCGAAATCCCAGTTCCCCCTTCCGTTGGCGTCGGTCTCGAGTGCGATCGTCGGCTCGATAAGCGAAAAGCTGCGCACCTCGAAATCGCGATGCAGCAACGGCAGCAGTGCAAGCTGCGCTTCGACGCGCTTCGCGATAATCATCTTGTCGGCCTTGCCCCACGGTGCATTGCTTAGTGCCACGTCTTCGATAACGACTTTCGGCTCCAGTGAGAGCTTGAGATCGATTCCACCCCGGATCGTCAGGTCGCGTCCGGTGGTCGCCTTGATGTGCCCCTGGATCGGGGCGACGAAGGTCTTGATGTCGACTGTGCTGACCGCGATCGCTACAGCGATCAGCAATAGCAGCATTGCGCCGCCGATGAGGGCCAAGAGGCGCCAGAACAGGGTCATTGCCGCATTGTAAGTCGTGGCTGCAACGCGGTGCGAACTATGGCACTCGCCGCCCTACGGGACGTCGCTTAAACGCCTGACACTGCTCGCAGCCCATCCGTCATACCCGCGGCCTTTAGTCCCCGCGAAAGCGGGGAGGGAATCCGGTGTCTTTGCTTAAACGCCCCTGGGTCCCCGCGTGCGCGGGGACGACGAATTACACGTTACAGCGTCGAGCACTTGTGCACTTAACGCAACGACGCGTTGAACTTCTCCAGCGCGGCGGCGCCGGGAACGAGCTCGGCTTCGCGCAATGCGTTGAGCGGAGTGTCGACGGTGTTGAGTGCCGCATGCAAATCCGTGGCATCGGGCTGTACGTACAACAGTCCGGTGACGATCTCGCCCGCAGCGTCTCGCTGCAGCAGGTAGTTTATTGCCGCGATACGATCGCCCGGGTTGTAATCGTCGTGCACCTTGCGCAGCCTGAGCACCGAACCGTGAATGCGTCGGCATGAAGTCGAGCCGGTTGACGGCCTGATTATGCTCGCGCACGAAGTCGTAGCTCTTGGTCGAGCCGGCATGGTTGTTGAAGGCGACGCACGGGCTGATGACGTCGATGAATGCAGCGCCGCGATGCAGAACCGCAGCTTTCACCAGCGGCACGAGCTGCGCCTTGTCGCCCGAGAAGCTGCGAGCCACGAAGCTCGCGCCAAGTTGCAGGGCGAGCAGCACCAGATCTATCGGCTGATCGTTGTTGACTGCACCGCGCTTGCTCTTGCTTCCTCGGTCGGCGGTGGCCGAGAACTGACCCTTGGTCAAGCCGTACACACCGTTGTTCTCGACGATGTAGACCATGTTCACGCCGCGGCGAAGCGCATGCGCGAACTGTCCCAGGCCGATGGACGCTGAGTCGCCGTCTCCCGAAACACCGAGATAGATCAAATCTCGATTGGCGAGATTGGCTCCGGTCAGCACCGAAGGCATGCGCCCGTGGACGCTGTTGAAGCCGTGGGAGTTGCCAAGGAAATAGGTCGGTGTTTTCGATGAGCAACCAATCCCTGAAAGCTTCGCGACCCGGTGCGGCGGCAGCTCGAGCTCGAAGAAGGCCTGAATGATGGCACCCGAGATCGAATCGTGGCCGCATCCGGCGCACAGCGTCGACACGGCGCCCTCGTAGTCGCGATGCGTGTAACCGAGCTTGTTCTTCGGCAGCTCGGGGTGATGCAATCTGGGTTTGGCGAGATAAGTCACGGTGCGACCTTGCGCAGAGGCGTCACGTTGAACATCGCAAGCTTCTCCCCTATCTCCCGCAGGATAAAACGCGCGGTGATGGGCGTGCCGTCGTAGTGCAGCACCGGGATGAGCTTGCCGGGGTCTATGACCAGTTCGTTGATGAGCAGCGATCGCATCTGTGCATCGCGATTCTGTTCGACTACGAACACCTGTTCATGCTCGCTGATGAAATCGGATACCGCATCATGGAAAGGAAAAGCGCGCAGGCGCAAGGTGTCGAGATGGATACCCTGCGATTCGAGCGCGGCAAGGGTCTCGTCCATTACCGGGGCAGTGGAACCGAAATAGATGGCCCCGAAGCGTGTCGGCGCTCCGGCCTTGCGACGCACCGGCTCGGGCAGGTATTGCTTCGCGGTTTCCAGCTTGCGCAGCAGCCGCTGCATATTGTCGACGTAGGTCGCCCCGTCCTCGGTATAGTGGGCGTAGCGGTCCTTGGTGGTCCCACGAGTGAAATAGGAACCGCGACTCGGGTGCGTGCCCGGGTAAGTGCGATAGGCAATTCCGTCACCGTCGACGTCAAGGTAGCGGCCGAACTCCTTGCCGCTCTCGAGGTCCTGAAAGCTCATTACTTTGCCGCGATCATGATGCCGCCTGCTGTCCCATGCGAGCGGATCGCACAGCCATTCCTGCATGCCGATGTCGAGATCCATCATCACGAAAACCGGCGTCTGCAGCCGGTCGGCGAGATCGAAGGACAGCGCCGCAAATTCGAAAGCCTCCTTCGGGTCCTGCGGAAAGATAAGGACGTGCTTGGTGTCCCCGTGCGACGCATAGGCACAGGAGAGCAGGTCTGCCTGCTGCGTGCGAGTCGGCATCCCGGTCGACGGACTGCCGCGTTGCACGTCGAAGATCACCGCTGGAATCTCCGCGAAGTAAGCCAGGCCGATGAACTCCTGCATGAGTGAAATGCCCGGGCCTGAGGTGCAGGTGAAGGCGCGTGCGCCGTTCCACGACGCGCCGATGACCATGCCGATCGAGGCGAGCTCGTCCTCTGCCTGAACGCTGGCGTAGCGTGCTTTGCTGCTCGCGGGATCGGTGCGAAAACGTTTGCAATGCCGGGCAAACGCCTCGGCCATCGACGACGATGGTGTGATCGGATACCAGGCGCAGACGGTCGCGCCGCCGTAGACACAGCCGAGCGCGGCAGCGCTGTTGCCCTCGATGAAAATGCGATCGCCCACGGCATTGGTGCGCCGGACCCGGACACCGAGGGGCCAGTCGAGATTATTCTCGGCGTAAGCGCGCCCCATGTGCATCGCCTGCACGTTGGGCTTGAGCAGCGCTTCCTTGCCCTTGTACTGCTCGCCGATCAACTCGGCGATTGTTTCCGGCTCAATCTCCAGGAGCGTGGAGAGTGCGCCGACATAGATGATGTTCTTGAACAGCTGCCTTTGCCGTGCGTCGCTGTACTCGCGATTGCAGATGGCCGTCAGCGGCATGCCGATGGCGTTGACGTCGTCGCGGAATTTGGAGGCCGGCAGCGCCTTGGTCGAATCGTAGAAGAGATACCCGCCGGGCTCGATCTCCTTCAGATCCTCGTCCCAGGTCTGCGGATTCATCGCCACCATCAGATCGACTCCGCCGCGCCGGCCTCGCCAGCCTGCTTCGTTGACGCGGACTTCGAACCACGTCGGCAGGCCCTGGATGTTGGACGGAAAGATGTTTCGCGGAGCAACGGGGACGCCCATGCGCAGTATCGCTTTGGCGAACAGCAGGTTCGCCGACGCAGAACCGGAGCCATTGACGTTGGCGAACTTGACGACGAAGTCGTTGACGGCCCGAATGGGCGATACCTTGCTCATTCCGCTGCCCCCTTGCACGCGGGGCTCCTCGCCGGTGGGCTCATTCCGCTGCCTCCGCGTAGGTGCCGCGTTCGGCGCCATGCCGGCGGCGGCAGCGGTCCAGCGACTGCGCTGGCTCGAGATAGAACTTCTGCATGTCCCAGGCGCCGGTCGGACAACGCTCCGCGCACAGACCGCAGTGCAGGCACACATCCTCATCCTTCGCCATGATGCGTCCGGTTTTCAATCCGCCCGCGACGTACAGATCCTGCGTGAGATTTCGGGCCGGCGCGCTCAGCCGACCGCGCAAATCCGTCTCGTCGCCGTCAGCGGTGAAGCTGATGCAATCCATGGGGCAGATGTCGACGCAGGCATCGCACTCGATGCAAAGCTTCGAACTGAAGACTGTCTGCACATCGCAGTTGAGGCATCGCTGAGCCTCCTTGAAGGCTTCCGCGGCGTCGAAGCCCAGTTCGACCTCGACCTTGATGTTCTTGAGCGCGATGGACACGTCCTTGAGCGGCACCCGGAACCGGCGATCGTTGGATACGTCGTTGTCGTAGCTCCATTCGTGAATGCCCATCTTCTGCGACACCAGATTGACGGTGGGCGGTGGGCGGCGGCGCAGATCCTCGCCACGACACAGACGATCGATCGAGATGGCTGCCTCGTGCCCGTGAGCAACGGCCCAGATGATGTTCTTGGGTCCGAAGGCGGAATCGCCGCCGAAGAACACCCGCGGATGCGTCGACTGGAGAGTCGTCTTGTCGAGCACCGGCATCCCGTGCTTGTCAAATTCGACGCCTGCATCGCGCTCGATCCACGGAAAAGCATTCTCCTGCCCGACGGCGATGAGCACGTCATCGCATTCGAAATGCACGTCGGGTTCGCCGGTCGCTACCAGCTGCCGGCGTCCCTTTTCATCGTAGCGCGCCTCGACCTTCTCGAAGGTGACTCCCGTGAGCCTGCCGTCGTCGTGCGTGAACGCCTTGGGCACGTGGTAGTTGATGATCGGAATGCCCTCATGCATGGCGTCTTCTTTCTCCCACGGAGACGCCTTCATTTCCTCGAAGCCGGAGCGCACGATCACCTTGACATCCTCACCGCCCAAACGACGCGAACTGCGGCAGCAATCCATCGCGGTGTTGCCGCCGCCGAGAACGATTACTCGCTTGCCGATGCGATTGACGTGACCGAAGGAGACGCTGGAAAGCCAATCGATGCCGATGTGGATGTTTTTCGCAGCCTCCTCACGGCCGGGAATATCGAGATCGCGCCCACGGGGTGCGCCGCTGCCGACGAACACGGCGTCGTACGTGCCGCTGCCGTTGCCGCCGAGCAGCGCCTTGAGGCTGTCGATTCTCGAGCCGGGGCGAAACTCGACACCCAGAGCGAGGATGTATCCGACTTCCTCATCTATTATCGATTCCGGGAGGCGAAACTTCGGAATCTGGCTGCGGATCATCCCTCCAGATTCCTTGTCAGCGTCGTAGACGATGCACTCGTAGCCGAGGGGCGCCAGATCGCGTGCAACGGTGAGCGAGGCAGGTCCCGCCCCCACGAGAGCAATGCGCTTGCCGTTACTGTGCGGAATGCGCTTGGGAAGCCGTTCCCTGATGTCGCCCTTGAGGTCCGCGGCGACACGTTTAAGCCGGCAGATCGCCACCGGTTCGGGCTTGGCGCCCGTGCCCCGGTTATCACCATCCTCAACGCGGCCGCGCCGGCAGGCAGGTTCGCACGGACGGTCGCAGGTGCGCCCGAGAATTCCCGGAAAGACGTTCGATTGCCAGTTGATCATGTAGGCATCGCTGTAACGACCCGCAGCGATCAACCGGATGTATTCAGGAACGGGGGTATGCGCGGGGCACGCCCACTGGCAATCGACGACTTTGTGAAAATATTCGGGTGCTGTGATATCGGTCGGCTTCAATTACAGTTCCTCCGCGTGGCACATCGCGACGTCCGTTGGTCGATGTTTTCGTGCCGCCAGTTCCCTCAATACGGACCCTGGCGCCACGGTCGTCGAGCGCCCGCAAGTGCCGCCGATGTTACGCTAGCGAGCAGCCGGAGAAAAGCCTTTTGCTTTCAACTACAAGGAGTGTGGCTTTTGATGTGGCGTCTGAGCCACGATTGATCGCAAAATTTGAAGGCTCATGTGCCGGGCAGACTGTGCACAACAGGGAAAAAGAATTCCTTCCAGCTCGATGGGCGCGACTTGATGAGTCCAGTCTTGAACATGAAGTCAGCGAACACCATAGTTGCGTTCGGCGTCGTCGAATAAACGACGTTAGGGGCCTTGATCATGGTAACGACTTCGTCGACCGAATATTTCTCTCTGGTCGTATCCAGATAGATCTTTGCCGCGGTCGCCGGATCTCTGGCGATCAACTGATTCGCCTCTTCCAACGCCGCCATGAACGCCGCGACCGTTTTCGGATTCGCGTCATAGAACTTGCGCGTTCCAAAAACGACCGCGTTGCTCGCCGGCCCACCGAAGACGTCGCTCGAATCGAGCACCAGATGCACGCCGGGAGTCTTCAATTCGGTGTATTGATACGGCGGCGCTGAAAAGTGGCTGTTGATCTCGCTGCTGCCGCCCACGACCGCGATCATGGCGTCGGGATGACCGAGCTGGACCGTCATCGGATCGAGCGAGTCGCGCGCCGCCGTGCCGTACATCTTTTCCATCGCCATCTTGAGCACCATCGCCTGACTCGACACCTTGATGGTCGGCACCGCAATCTTGTCCTTGGCCGTAAAATCCCTGAGCGATTTAACTTCGGGATCGCGGGTCACCAGCAACATGGGCAGTCCGCCGACGCTGGTCACGCCGTTCACTTCTCCGTTGGTGCGCTTCCATAGAAGCAGCAGGTTTGAAACGCCGCTGGTCACCAGATCGACGTTCCCGGCCAGCAGCGCATCGGTGGACGTTCCGCCGCTGTTGAAAGTGATCCACGCAACCTTGAGCTCACCCAATCCCGCGGCTTTCGCTCGCTTCTCCAGGAGCTTGTTCTGCTCCATCACTACCAGCGGCAGATAGATGATCGATGGTTGCTTGCTAATGCGGAGTTCACTGACTTCGGCTGTTGCCGGAGCCGCGAGCATGGCCGAAGCCAATGCCACGGCGCAGATCGCCGCGGCGGACCCGCGCGCAAGGCGTGCGCTGGCAAGGGCATCAACGTCTTCAATGGCGCGCATAACTCTCCTCATGTCGGTTTCTTGTCGCGCTCTTCGCGCCACCGACGATAGCGCGCCATCGTTTCGGCATTGGGCGGGTACGTGCCGGGCAGTGGCCGACCACCGGCAATCTCCTGAGTCACGAACTCCTCCATCACCTCCTGTTCGGCTGCGTCGCGGGCGAGCTCTTCGGCGAGATGCGCTGGAATGACGACAACCCCTTCGCCGTCGCCGACGATCACGTCGCCTGGAAACACGGCCACGCCGCCGCAACCGATGGGTACGTTGATATCGACGGCATGATGGATGGCGAGATTGAGCGGCGCGCTGCCGCCCGCGCCGAACACCGGAAAATCCATCGCCGAAATTGCGACGCTGTCGCGCAGTCCTCCATCGGTCACGATTCCGGCCGCGCCGCGCACCTTGAGGCGGCTGATCAGGATGCTTCCTCCGGAAGCAGCGCGCTCATCGCGACGGCAGTCCATGATCAGCACCTGGCCGGCAGGTACGGTCTCGATCGCCTTGCGTTGGGGATGCTCCGGATTCTCGAACACGCTCACGACATCCAGATCTTCTCGCGCCGGAATGTAACGCAGCGTGAAGGCCTCGCCGACCATCGCCGAACCGGCCCGACTCATGCGCCGCACGCCCTGTATGAAGACATTGCGAAGACCGCGCTTGAACAACTGCGTCGTCAGTGTCGCGGTGCTGGCATGTCCGAGTAGACGCAACGTTTCAGCAGAGATGGGCATCGGATGAATTGACGCGTTCGGGATCGAGGCTTGCATTTCCGGCGTCTGCCATCATACCGTGCGAGCGTCCTCGCCGTGGAGACAGCGAGCGCCGGAGTAAAATGCGGGTCTTCGCAGGATAAGGGGATCAAAATCACGTGGATAGCGCAACGCCCTCCACTCCACGTCTGACTCAGATGACCCACGGCGGCGGCTGCGGATGCAAGGTCGCGCCCGCGGCGCTGCGCGAAATCATTCGCCGCTCGCACCCCGGCATTATTCCGGACAAGCTCCTGGTCGGTATCGAGACCGGCGACGATGCGGCGGTCTACCAGATCAATGACGGGCAGGCGATCGTCGCCACAACCGACTTTTTCACACCCATCGTCGATGATCCTCACGACTTCGGCGCGATCGCTGCCACCAATGCGCTCTCTGACGTGTACGCCATGGGCGGCATACCGCTTTTCGCGCTGGCGGTCGTTGGCATTCCTGTCGACACGCTACCCATGGCGACGATACGGCGGATTCTGGAAGGCGGCGAAGCGATCTGCGCCAGCATTGGCATTCCGATCGCGGGCGGGCACACCATCGATGCAGTCGAGCCGATCTACGGCTTGGTCGCGGTCGGGCAGGTTGATCCGCGCCATATAAAGCGCAATGCCGGCGCTCGCCCGGGCGACGTCCTCGTTTTGGGCAAGCCTCTTGGCGTCGGCGTTTACGGCGCCGCGCTCAAAAGACAACGTCTTGACGCAAGCCATTATCGGGCCATGGTGGCGGTCGCGACTCAGCTCAACACGCCGGGTGCGGCGCTCGGGCGGATGGATGCCGTGCACGCACTGACCGACGTCACCGGCTTTGGCCTGCTCGGCCATCTACTTTCGATGTGCCGAGCATCGGCTGTAGGAGCCAGGCTTACATTTGACGTCTTGCCGCTGCTGCCCGATGTCATCGAACTGATCGGCGCCGGTATGATCACGGGCGCTTCGAATCGCAATTGGTCGAGCTGCCGCGTGGACGTGAAGCTCGGGGACGGCATCGACCCAATACGGCGTGCTCTTTTAACCGACCCTCAAACCTCCGGCGGCCTCCTCGCGGCGTGTGAAGCGAATGCCGTGGAGCAGGTGCTTGGCGTTTTTTACGAAGAAGGATTCGTGCAGGCCGCTGCGATTGGAGAAATCGTAGCAGGACCGCTGCAGGTCACGGTAAACTGACGGTTCCTGGCAATTCGTTTACCCCCGGCATTGAAGTGATGAAGGACTCCCGTCGTCTGCGCACGGTCATCAATCGGCGCGCCACGGACAATCCCACGTTGATGTCACAGCGTTATGCAACAGTGCGCGCGGCGACCGAAGCGCTTGCCGCCCCGCTGTCGGCAGAGGATTGCGCCATTCAGTCAATGCCCGACGCGAGCCCGATCAAATGGCATCTCGCGCATACCAGCTGGTTTTTCGAGACATTCATCCTCGAAGCCCATGTTGCCGGCTATCGCTCGTTTCGACCGGCGTTCCGAGTGCTTTTCAATTCCTATTACAACGCAGTGGGTGAGAAGCACCCGCGCGCACAGCGTGGCCTGCTCTCACGGCCCTCGCGCGACGAGGTGCTGGCCTACAGGACACATGTCGATGCGGAAATGGCTGGATTTCTGGAGAGCGATCGAGCCGAAGGCGGCGACGCTGTGGCGCTTGTCGAGCTGGGACTCAACCACGAGGAGCAGCACCAGGAGCTCATTCTGACCGATCTGTTGCACATGCTTTCATGCAATCCACTGGCGCCCGCGTATGTATCCGACGCAACCGACTTTCGACCTGGGACCGTTCTGCCTCTCAAGTGGGTGGAATTCGAGGCTGGGCTCGTGGAAGTCGGCCACGACGGTAAAGGATTTGCGTTCGACAACGAAACACCGCGGCATCGCCAGTACCTTGAACGCTTCGCGCTTGCCAGCCGCCCGGTCACCAACGGCGAATATCTTGGATTCATCGCCGACGGAGGCTACAGGCGCCCGGAGTTATGGTTGTCGGAAGGATGGGATTGGGTGAATGCGAACCACGTCGAGGCGCCGCTCCACTGGCGGCGCACCGGCGGCGACTGGCAGCAGTTCACCCTCGCAGGACAACGTCCCCTCGACCCCGCCACACCGGTATGCCACGCGAGTCTTTTCGAAGCCGACGCCTACGCCCGATGGGCCGCTGCCAGACTACCCACCGAAGCGGAATGGGAGGTCGCGGCAACGAACCTCCCGGCGCAAGGACATTTCGTCGAGGACGGTTTGCTGCGCCCGATGCCGGCCGTCGATCATGGGACGGCCCTCGCACAACTGTTCGGCGACGTTTGGGAGTGGACGCAAAGCGCTTACGCGCCCTACCCCGGGTTTCGTCCCTCAGCGGGGGCGGTAGGCGAATACAACGGCAAGTTCATGTCCAACCAGTATGTATTGCGGGGCGGATCCTTCGGCACGCCAAGAGCCCATATTCGAGCGACGTACCGCAATTTCTTTCCCGCCCCTGCACGATGGCAGTTCAGCGGATTCCGTCTCGCACGCAACGTGTGACTGTGCGACCGGCCGCTGAGGGTCTCTACGTTCGCCGCTTCGGTACCGAGCGGCGGATCGCATCTATCATCCTTGGCTTCCTGCTTGCGACAACGGCAGTAATCGCCTGGGGTTTTGGCTTCGAGGACGTGGCTGCTCGCGCGCGCCAGCTCGCCAATGGATCATTCCGGGAACTGGATTTCACGCTGCCCAAGGAACTCCAGGACCTCGACTACGATGGCTTTCGGGATATTCGTTTCAAGCCGGAGCGCGCCATCTGGCGCGACGCGAAGCTTCCATTCGAGCTCGCGTTTTTCCATCTCGGACAACATTTTGTTCAGCCGGTGAGGATCAACGAAGTCAACGGCGAGAGCGTCCGGGAGATTCGCTTTGACGCCGCGATGTTCGACTACGGTGCCAACAAGATCGAGCCGCGCAAAATGCGCGGGCTTGGATTTGCCGGATTCCGCGTGCATTACTCCATCAACACGCCCAAGTACAAAGACGAAGTTCTCGTTTTCCTGGGCGCTAGCTATTTCCGTGCATTGGGCAAGGGCCAGGTGTACGGAGTTTCCGCACGCGCGTTAGCCATCGACACCGGGCTCGCATCCGGTGAGGAATTTCCTCGCTTTGTGGAATTCTGGATCGAAAGGCCTTCGGCTCAGGCGACGGAGCTCACCCTCTACGGGCTGCTCGACTCCCGGCGTGTCGCGGGCGCCTATCGATTCGTTCTCAGACCCGGGGTGGAAACGGCGCTCGAGGTCAGGGCCCGGCTGTTCCTGCGCGAAAACGTGACCCGGCTGGGCCTCGCACCGATGAGCACCATGTACTTCTTCGGCGAAAATCAGCGGTCCCGGCGTGACGACTATCGGCCAGAGGTACACGATTCCGACGGTCTGTCGATGCAATCGGGAACCGGCGAGTGGATCTGGCGGCCGCTGGTAAACCCGAAGCGGCTGCTCGTCACGTCCTTTGCGATCACCAATGTCCTGGGCTTCGGCCTTATGCAACGTGACCGCGATTTCAACGACTACCAGGACCTCGAAGCACGTTACGACCTGCGTCCTAGTGCGTGGAACGAGCCGAGGGGCAAATGGGGTGCGGGAAAAGTCGAACTGGTGCAGATCCCCAGCCCCGACGAGACCAACGACAACGTCGTCGCCTACTGGGCGCCGGACTCCGCTCTGCCGCTGCGCCAGCCTTTCGATTACGAGTATCGGTTGCTATGGCAAAAGGATCCTGGGACGCGACCGCCGCTCTCGTGGGTCTCGCAGACGCGTCGCGGCCGCGGCTACGTGCGCAACGACGACGGTACCATCGGCTTCACCATCGACTTCGAGGGGCCCGCCTTGAAAAAATTGCCCCCTGATGCCAATGTCGAAGTGGTCGCGACAGGGGATGCCAACTGTGAAGTGCGCGAAGCAATTGCCCATCGGAATGACGTCACGGGCGGGTGGCGCGTCGCGCTGCGCATCTTTCGAGGCGATGCGACCAAGCCCGCGGAACTGCGTGCTTATCTGGGAAGTCGAACGTCCGCTCTGTCGGAGACGTGGAGCTATATTCTGCCGCCGGATTAGGCGGAAAATACCTCGTGGATAATCTCGCCCTGACCGAAAGTGATGTGCATGACTCGGTGCAGGCGCGAGCCCGCCTTCCCGAAGTCTGCATCCGCTACGTCGAGTCGCTCCTGCTCAGCACGGCAGAGCGCCAGGCGTTGCTCGCCGACGTCGCGGCCCATCTTCCAGTCAATTCCCTTTCGACCGCGGAAGCCATGGAGGCGTTGCACCGATTGCTCGCGGGAGGCAACGTCGATCCTGATGACCCACCGCATGCCGCTGCCCGGCGACGGTTGGAGTTGGCGCTTGCCCATCAGGCTGGCGCGAGCGCAAAGCTCTTCACCGACGCCCAGGAGCGGATGATGACGTCACCGCCGCTTGCTCGGGGATCGATGGTGCCGCCACGGTGGTCTCGCGTCTTTCTCGGACGATGGCTGGGATCGCGACGGGCGCGTGATCAGGAAGACGACGCGCCGGATCCGCTGGCGGAATGGCACGCCAGCGGAATTTTCCGACGCCTGGTCGCGCTGGGATTGACGCTGGCCCAGACGTATATTGCGACGACTTTCATGGTGGCCGTCCTGCCCTATCACGGGCGCCAGCCGCTGGAAATAGCCATGCTGGTGCTGTTCGCAATCCTGTTTGCGTGGGTATCGGGCGGATTCTGGACGGCGATTGCCGGTTTCGTGCTGCTAACCCTGGGTGGCGATCGCTACGCGATTTCGCGTACCGCGCGACCCGACGCTTCCATCGACAAGGACGTGCGCGTCGCCGTCGTGATGCCGATTCGCAACGAAAATGTCGCGCGCGTGTTCGCTGGATTGCGCGCAACCTACGAGTCGGTCGAGCAAAGCGGAATGCTGTCGCATTTCGATTTCTTTGTTCTTTCCGACACCAGCGACGCCAACACCCGTGTCGCGGAACTGACCACGTGGCAGGACACGTGCCGCGCAATCGACGGTTTCGGCCACTTGTTTTATCGCTGGCGCAGGCACCGGATCAAACGCAAGAGCGGCAACATCGCCGACTTCTGCCGGCGCTGGGGCAGGAACTACCGATACATGGTTGTGCTCGATGCAGACAGCGTCATGAGCGGTAGTTGTCTGAAGCGGCTGCTGCAGCTCATGGAGGCGAACCCTGGCGCAGGCATCATCCAGAGCGCGCCTCATGCTGCTGGACGCGACACTCTCTACGCGCGCATGCAGCAGTTCGCGAACCGCGTCTATGGTCCGCTGTTTACGGCGGGGCTGCATTTCTGGCAACTCGGCGAATCTCACTACTGGGGCCACAATGCGATCATCCGCATCGCCCCTTTCATGCGCCACTGTGCTCTGCGTCGGCTGCCGGGGAGGGGCAGCCTTTCAGGCGAGATCATGTCGCATGATTTCGTGGAAGCGGCGCTGATGCGCCGAGCCGGTTGGGCGGTGTGGATCGCCTACGACCTGCCGGGCAGCTACGAAGAGATGCCGCCCAACTTGGTCGACGAGCTGCAGCGTGACCGCCGTTGGTGCCAGGGAAACCTGATGAACTTTCGGTTGTTCCTGCTCAAGGGGCTGCACATCGCTCATCGCGCCGTCTTCATGAGCGGCGTGATGGCTTATGTTTCAGCGCTGCTGTGGTTCGCGTTTCTCATCCTGTCGACTGCGCTGATCGCGGTGCATGCCTTGACCGAGCCGAAATACTTCATTGCACCGTACCAGCTGTTTCCGCTATGGCCGGAATGGCACCCGGAGTGGGCGGTAACCCTGTTCAGCGCGACGGCTCTATTGCTTTTCCTGCCCAAGATTCTCGGCGCGGTGCTGGTCGCCATGCGTCGGCCGGTTACTTACGGCGGCAAGGCCAAGCTGACCACGAGCCTTCTGAGCGAGATTATGTTATCGGCACTGCTGGCGCCGATCCGGATGCTGTTTCACACCCGATTTGTGCTTACTGCGCTCGTAGGTTTGGGCATCCTCTGGAAATCGCCGCCCAGGGAAGACACCGAAACTTCATGGGGGGAAGCGGTGCGTCGTCATGGCGTGCAGACCTTGATCGGCATTGTCTGGGCCGGGGGAATCTACTGGCTCAACCCTTCGTTCGTATGGTGGCTTTTGCCGGTCGCCGGGGCGCTCATTCTCGCGATTCCAGTGTCGGTTTTCACCAGTCGCGTTACCCTCGGCCGGACCGCACGCAATGCGGGATTTTTCGTGATTCCGGAGGAAGTGCACACGCCTCCCGAAATCAAGGCGACGCAAGTTTATTTGCGTGCGGCATCTGCACCGCGCGGCTTCGTCGACGCCGTGGTCCATCCAATCACGAATGCATTGATCTGTGCGGCAGGTGTCGCGCGACGTCGCGTACCGGAAACGGTACAAAAGCAACGTGCTGCCCTCGTTCAGGCTGCGCTGAAGGACGGTCCGCAGGCGTTGAGCGACGCGCAACGCCTCGCGATCATCGACGACGCGATTGCCTTGTCGCAGTTGCACGCCGCCGTTTGGGCGAGCTCGGATGCGCATCTGAGCTGGTGGTCGACACCCATGCCGTCTTCCCCCTTGAAAGAGACGCTGACCCCGGTTATCCAGCCGGCCTAGCACTGCTCAGCAGGCTCGTTCAACGCTCTCCCGTTGCTTCCGATTACGCCGGCATACAATCGAGCGCTGTCCTTTGGCGTGCGTTGCTGGGTTTCAAAGTCGACGTGCACGATTCCGAAGCGTTTCGAATAGCCATGCGACCATTCGAAGTTGTCGAGCAGCGACCATACGAAGTAACCACGCAGATCCACGCCGGCTTCGATCGCCGCATGAATCGCCGCGATGTGGCCCCGCAGGTAGTCAACGCGTAGCGGATCGGCGACGCGGCCGTCGTGTACCGTGGGCGGATCAAAAAAAGCTGCTCCATTTTCAGTCACGTAAAGGGGCGGATTCCCGTAGCGTTCCTTGATGCGAAGCAGCGTCTCCGTCAGTCCCTGGGGAAATACCTCCCACCCGGTCTCCGTGTATGTCGCTCGCTTTTGATGCACCGGTTCAGCACGCAGCGGCGACGCCTGCGCCGAGAACCGCACAACGCTGCGCGTGTAATAGTTGATTCCCAGAAAATCGATCGTCTGTTTGATGAGCTCCAGGTCCTTAGGCGGCCAGCGGGGCCATGCCTCACCGAAGATCTCGTTGAGCTCTTCCGGGTAGCGGCCGAAGAAGATTGGATCGAGATATTGACGATTCATGTAGGCATCGGCGTGCGTGACCGCGTCGCCATCGGACTGCTCATCCGTGGCCCGATGCTTGGGCTCGAGGTTGACGACGATTCCGATACGATGCTTGCCTTCGGAACGATACGCTTGCACCGTCTCGCCATGCGCACGCAGCAGGTGATGTGTCGCAATGGGCGCCGCGAAACGATTGCGATGCCCGGGCGCGAGCACCCCGTGCAGATATCCTCCATCGGTAACGACCCACGGCTCGTTGAGCGTCACCCACATCTTCACGCGGTCGTCGAGCCGGCGAAACATGATCGCGGCGTAGTCGGCGAAGCGCTTGGCGATATCCGGATTGAGCCAGCCGCCAAGGTTGTCCAGCGCAGCGGGCAGGTCCCAGTGGTAGAGCGTAACCATCGGCTCGATGTGGGCCTCGAGCAGCGCGTCGATGAGACGATCGTAGAAATCGAGACCTGCCTGATTGACGCGTCCTCGCCCTAGCGGTTGAATCCGGCCCCAGGATGTGCTGAAGCGATAGGCGCGAAGGCCGAGCTGGCGCATCAGTTCGACGTCCTCGCGATAGCGCCGATAGTGATCGCACGCGACATCGCCGGTGTCCCCGTCGCGGACCATCCCCGGCGTGTGGCAAAACCGGTGCCAGATGCTCGGCCCGGCTCCGTCCGCCAACGGAGAACCTTCGATCTGATAGGCCGACGTGGCGCAACCCCACACGAAATCGGGCGCGAATTCAATCTTCGAACTCACTGCTCGCTTCATCGTTGGCTCAATACGACCGTGGCAGGGACCGCGTTGATGCGGAGCTCGCCCTCCTGGGCTTGCACGGGCTTTCCGTTGACCAGCACAACGCCCGACTCGCCCATTGGCCACGCCAGGACAAAGCCACCGGGCGGCTTCGCAGCCCCGGCGAGACGCAACACAAGATCTTTGCCTTCTGTCTTCAGCGAATAGCTCACAGCGCCGTAGGGCGTGCGCAATCCCTTCAGTTCGACTCCAGCTCCCTCGGTCCATTCCCGGGACACTCCCGCAGCCAGTACGATGGCGTGATCGGCGGCTCGTTCGTAGGCGAAAAGATCGAGCGTGGAGCGAATGAAGTCCGACGCGATCCAGCCGTGCGGCATGTCTCCGACAAAGCGTGCGACCCTTGGCTCCCGACCCACCACTTCCGCCCACTGGTTCCATGCCGAAGGACGTCGGCCGTCGAGAAAGAAATCGAGCTCCTCATGTGCGCGTTGACGCTCTCCGAGGCGAATCATGGTTCCGACGGTACGCAGCTCATAGGGTGTGTAGACATCCCACGCCTTGTGTCCATCTCTTCGATCGGTGAACTCGCGCCAATACCGTTCAAAAGTGGGACCGACTAACGCCGGCGGAAGCGCGTCAGAGTCTCCCCCGGGAGCGAATGCGATCGCCGTTGAGGTTGGATCGAAGTCGCCCAGCTCGGCAGATCCAGGCAGATACGCGATCCCGTGGGACTTCGCCGACGCCAACAGCGATGACGCCACGTCGCCGCAGAATTGGGCGCGCTGATCACGGAGGCGCTTCGAATCGGCGGCGTGACCGAGCGCAGCGGCGATCTCGATGGCGCCATCGAATCCTTTGAGTCCCCAGAAATCGTCCCAATAGGAGTGCATCGGCTTCTCGGAATAGCCTTCGTGGCTGATCGAAGCCGGTAGAAGTCCGTAAAGCGGGCGCATGGAAGCGGCCAGATACGCTTCGCTTCTCTGGGTTTTCCGCATCTCGTCGAGGTAGCGGGCCGCTGAGGCCACGTGCGGCCACATCGCTTCAAGCAGCGTGCGGTCGTGCGTATATCGATAGATTTCAGCCACGAGCCAGATGAACTCTCCGGGACTGTCGTTCTCCGGCACCGGATCGGCACCGCGATCATCGACGCAACACGGAACCTTGCCAGTGGCGAACTGATAAGGTGCGTACCAGCGCGCATAGTCGGCCGCGACCTTTTCATGCCCCAGACGCAGCAGCGACTCCGCCATCATCGCCCCGTCGCGGATCCAGGAGCGCGCGTAGGATCGCGTTCCTGGCCGCAGGATCGGCCCGTCGCGCGTCATCAGGATATGGGCCAGAGACGTGCGTAGCGTGTCGACGAGCGGCTGCGCAGCGGGCGGAACCTGAAGAACGACACGGTTGAGCTTTTGGCGCCATTCTGAAGCGGCGAGATCCTGCTTGTGCGCGAGCCACGATTCCGGCGACCGGTCCTGTAGATACGGGCGCACATTGCCACCTGAGAGCGGTACCGCAATGCCCACGACGGCGCTTGCATGGGGCGCGAGCGAAAGCCTGTAGGCGAGCGCCGCGGATGCATAGCCGAAGTCGTCGTGAACTTTTTGCACGCCGGCCCAGTTGGAATTGGAAAGAAGTGTCCGCACGGATCCGGCGTCGAATGGAAATGCCCCCGCGAGCTGCGGATGCCGCAAAGGATAAATTCGGCGCGTTCCGTCGACGCCCAAAGACGCGCCGTCCCAGTCGATGTCATGAATCGGCCTTACGCCACCCGGCGCGTTCAACGATTGACTCGGTGGATCGACCTGAAAAGGCCGTACGGCGAGAGCAAGCTCAAGCGTGAGAGGTTGGTCAGAACGGTTAGTCAGCTCGTAGCGGCCAATCAGGTCCGATCGCCGTCGTGATCCCGACGCGAATGCCGTGACGCGCAGCTCCCACTGCGCGCGGCGCCAGACAACGCTTGGGATGGGAAGATAATTTTCCAAAAGGGACTGCCGCGTTTCGACGTCGGCCCAGGTGACGACCTGAGAATCGCTGATGACGAACGGCTCGATCGTGAAGCCGTTCCTGCCGACCTCGAGCACGCCATCCTCCGATAGAAGCGCGCTGTCGCTGCCGCCATCGACGCCGACGATGGTCCAGTAGCTTTGTTCGCCAGAGTAACCGCGTGGGTAGGTTCCGCGAGGCGATTCACGGGCGATCGCGGTAAAGAATGCGTTGGGCGTCGCGCCGAAGGCGAGATCCATGATCTCGATCTCGGCCAGAGCGTAGAACGCGACTGGACCCTTGTAGAGGCGCAATCGCGCAAAGCGTGCTTCGGCGTCGGGAAGTTGCAGCGCATCGGGGCCACCTCGGCCGTCGTCGACGCGACGCGCGATTCGCCATTGCGCCCCATCGTCGGACAATTGAACGTCGTAGCGCGACGCGTAGGCACCTCCCGCCCAACGCAGGATTATTCCCCCGAATTCCCGGCGCATGCCAAAGTCAAGCGTCAGGGTCTGCGTCGAACCCGCATCGGGATTGCTTCGCCATGCCGTCGTCCGATCTCCGTCGACCGCCATCCCCGGCTGCGCCCCGGCGACAAACGACGACGCTTGAACCAGGGGCCTCGGCCAAGTGACGGGGACCGGCGGCAATTCCCGGAGCTCGAGGCGGCTCACATAAACCGAACCGTGACCTCCTGCGCGTCCCGCGGCGACGACGAATTCGAGCCTCTCGGCGTGCTTGAGCGTGGGATCCTTGGTCGGTCCCCATGCGAATTCGATCTGCCGCTTCTTGATGCGCACAAGCTGCCAGTCGCGCGGAAACACGAAGTTGGGACGATTGAACCACCACACGTTGTCGCCGCTGCTATCGGTGAGCTTCACCTGAAAGTTGTTCACCGGCGCATCGGCGCGAACGTAGAAGGACAGCTCGTAATTCGGCGGCAGATCGATGGCCAAGGCGCGTTGCGCGAGCGCGTAACCCGCCGTGCCACCGAGATCGAAGTCGAGCCGCAAAGCCTTCCCTGCAACACCCTGCGCTGGATGGACCGACGCCTTGACGCCGTCCGATGCACCCGCCTTCCACGGTGCAAGCTCGGCAAAGCTATCCAGCTCACGCACTGACAGGTTGCTCTGCGCCAGCGCGAGCGTCGACATCCAGGCGACGGCAACGAGGCCAGGCAAGGCGGCGACGCAAGGGCCGATGCGCTTCATCCTTTGACGCTTCCCATCATGAGCCCCTCCATGTAATAGCGTTGCAGCGCGAGGAACACGACCAGCACGGGCAAGGTCGTGAGCACTGAGCCCGCCATCATCAGCTCGTTATCCTGAACGTGCTCGCGCGAAAGACTGGCGAGCGCTACCGGCAAGGTATAGAGATTGTTGTCGGCGAGCACGATCAATGGCCACATGAAGTCGTTCCATGTCCCGAGCAAAGTGAAGACCGCCAGGGTCACGATGATGGGTGCGAGCAGCGGCACGACAATCAGCCCGAAGATGCGAAACTCGTTCGCTCCATCGATGCGCGCCGCTTCCAGAAGCTCATCCGGAATCGAAAGCGCGTATTGCCGCACCAGAAAGATGCCGAAAATTCCGGCCATCGCCGGCACGATCACCCCGCCATAGGAATTCACCAGGCCCAGAAACTTGAGCAACAGAAAAAGCGGCACCATCGCAACCTGCGACGGAATGACCAGCGCGCCGAGCAGGAGCTTGAAGATTCGGTCGCGTCCCGCGAACTTGAGCTTGGCGAAGGCGTAGCCCGCAGCCACGTTGAGAATCAGCGAGATGGCGGTCACGCTGCTCGCAATCAAAATGCTGTTTGCAAGATAGCGGCCGATGCCGGCGTGTGCAAAGAGTTCGCGGTAATTTTCGAGCGTCGCGTCACGAGGCAGGAACGGCGGCGGGAAAGTGCTGGCTTCCCCGGCGCTCATCAACGACACGGACAACATCCACAACAAGGGAAACAGCACTACCGCGGCAGCAAAGGCGAGCAGGCCATTTACGAGAATCGGCGCAAGTCCGTTTTTCAAGCTGCACCCAGCCGCGGTGCATGGCGCAGTTGCAGCGCCGTCACTGCGAAAATCACCAAGAAGAGCAGGAACGCGACCGCCGAGGCAGAGCCGAGATTCCACCACTTGAATCCCTCTTCGTACATGAAATAGAGGACGCTCACGGTGCTTTGCAGCGGTCCTCCCTGAGTCATGACGTAGGGCTCGGCGAAAAGCTGGAAGTAACCGGCAATGGTGAGAATGCTCACCAGCATCATGACCGGCGAGAGCATCGGTAGCGTGACAAAGCGCAACTGTCGCCACCGGGACGCTCCATCGATGCGCGCAGCTTCGTACAACTCGACCGGGATCGCCTGCAGTCCGGCGAGAAAGATGATCATGTTGTAGCCGAAGTTCTTCCACGCCGCGAACAGGATGATGGCGGGCATCGCCCAATGCGGATCCCCGAGCCAGTCAATGGGCGCGATGCCGATCTGCCCCAGCGCGTAGTTCAGAAATCCGTAGCGAGTATTGAACAGGTAGCGCCAGATGACCGCGACGGCAACCAGGGTCGTCACGACCGGAGCAAACAGGGCGGTGCGAAACAAGGACTTGAAACGTGCCAGAGGCGAGTTCAATAGCAGGGCAGCGCCCAGAGAAGCGGCGATTGACAACGGCACGCCCACAACCACGAAATACAGCGTGTTGCCGAATGCCTGCCAGAAAAGCGGTGTCTCGAGCAGCCGCAAATAATTGCGGAGGCCGACGAAGCGCAGATTCGTGAGATCGGACAAGGCGTAGATGTCGAAATCGGTAAGGCCCATCGCAAAGCCCGCCAGCACCGGCAGAAAAAAGAACACGGCGATCACCAGGATCGCCGGTGCGACGAACCACCACGCTGCGCGCCGAGACCTCAATGTTTGTCGCCGCGGGCGAGCAGCCAGCGACGCTTCTCCAGGATGCGGTCTGCTCGGGCGTCGAGCTCTTTCGCCGCCTCATCGACGGAGAGCTCGCCGTGCACCGCGCGCTCGCCGACGTTGCGAATCTCGGTGGCGATCCGCTCCCATTCCGGCACCTTGGGCGCCGGCTTCGCTCTTTCGAGCTGGTCGCGAAATGCACGCGCGTAATCGTCCGCGGCAAGTGCCCCATCCGCCCAGGCAGCGCGACGCGGCGGAAGATCACCCGTCAGCTCGTAGAAACGGCGTTGCACGTCCGGACGCGAAAGATACTCGACCAGTTGCCACGCCGCAGCCGCGTTGCGTGAAGCGCGGAACACGACGAGGCTCGAGCCGCCGGCAATCGACGCTCCCGGCCCATGGGGTCCGGGCAGCGGCGCGGTCATCCAAGCTGCCTGCTCCTTGGATGGCAAGCGCCGCTTGAACTCACTGATGTTCCAGGGCCCTGAGATGTAAAACGAAAAGTAGCCGCGGCCAAATTCGTCCCACACATTGGAGATGGCTGCATTGGTCAGTGGCGGCGCCCATCCGTGACGGAACATCGCGAGGTAAAAGGACAACGCTCGGCGAAAGCCCGCACTTTCAAAGTTCCCCCAGCGGTCTCCGTCGCGCAGCAGCGGCTCGTCCTGCTGCAACGCCAGCGCCAACAGAGGCTCGAACTCGTTGAGCGGGAGCAAGATCGAGTAACGATCCGGACCGACATGTTCCTTGACCGCCGAGAGTGCCTGCGTCCATTCGGTCCACGAAGCGGGCGGCGCAGAAAAGCCCGACTGCGCCAGCAGATCACGACGGTAGAACAGCAGCCGCGTATCGACATACCACGGGATGCCGTAGAGCTTTTCGTCAATCCGATTGGTGTCCCATATCCCCGCAAAATAATCGCCGGGTTGAATGACCGGCGACGCGGCGATGTGGGTGTCGAGCTCCTGGATGGCCCTGATCGCGACGAACTCCGGGATCCAGGTGTTCCCCAATTGGCAGACGTCGGGAGTCGAGTCGCCCGCAAACGCTGTGAGGAGTTTTTCATGGGCCGCCGTCCACGGCAACTGCTGGACGTCGACGCGCACCCCCGGGTGCGCGCGTTCGAATTCCGGCAGCAATTGTGCGACCACCTCCCCTTCTCGTCCCATGGCCCAAATGCGGACGACCGTGGAATCGCGGCTCGATGTGCTGCACGCCGCCGTCAAAAGCAGCGCGGCCGCGAGCGGCGCGAGCAATCTGCGCAGTGCGCCGGTGGAAGCGTTCACTGCGCCGTCGCGAGCCAGCCGCCAGTGAACCCCGCGCGCTCCAGGCCGCGGCGCAGCGGCGCGCTCTTTTGCATCACGCGCCAGATCAGATCACTGCGATAGTTTTCGATCATGGCGCAGATGGCTCCCTGATCGATGCCGATGTAATCCCCGTCGACCCAGCCAAAGCCTGGAACGGCATGACCATGGTTCAGCGGAGTGGTCGCATCGAAACTCAAGTTGAATGCATCGAGAAATCCGTAGGTGGAATAGATGTAGCGGCCATATCGGCGATTCATTTCGAGAACGGCAGGGATCGCAACTTCGGGTGCGAAGGGAATCGATGCGACGACTGCGGTCGGCGCGAGCGTGCAATCATCGTATCCGGCCGTTTCACCGACGCCGCGCGCCGCATAGGCCTTGAAGGCCCGTCGACCGGTTGCCGCTTCCGATTCGATTTCGCCCGGCCCATCACTGGCGGTGATTCCCCAGATGGCCTCGCCATAGCCCTTGCAATGCAGCGGGTTGACCACCGCGTAGGCTTGCTGGGCATAAATGGCGCGCCGGCTGTTCTCGAAGTAATCGAGGCCGCGTCGCCGCATGTATGGATCCTGGACTTTACGCAGATCGAGCCACACGTGGGTGTATTGATGGCCGAAGAGCGGCGGAAAACCCAGGTATTCCTGACCGAAGAGCCTGCGCCAGCTCTTGTCGTAGGTGCTGGTCCATTCCTTCCAGGCATCCGGACCGACGGCATACGTCGGCGAGCCGAGCGCCAGCACGTACACCAGCATCGCCTCGTTGTAACCGCGCCAATCGTATTCGAGAAAACCGTCTTCCGGTGTCCAGCCGTGACTGATGGCGGGCGGGCGCACCTGCGCCCAGCGCCAGTCGACGCGACGATAGAGTTGATCGGCCAGATTGCGTATCTCGACTTCCTCGGCTTCAGGGCCGTCGAAGTAAGCCTGGCAAAAAAGCGCACCGGCAAGGAAGAGCGCCGTGTCGACGGTCGAGAGTTCCGTGTCGCCAAAGCGCTCGCCGGTCTTCATGTCGAGAAAATGGTAGAAAAAACCCTTATATCCGACCGCGCCGCGAACATCCGGGTTCTGTGGTGCATCGCTGAGGAAGCGCAGGGTGGTCAGCACCCGTTGCCTCGCTTCCTCGCGCTTGATGTATCCTCGCTCGACTCCGATGGGATAGGTCGTCAATCCGAAGCCGACCGCGGCGATGCTTGCGAAGGATTCAGCCGGATAGCGATCCGGAATGAGGCCGTTTTTCTTGTTGGCGGTTTCCCAGAAAAAACGGAAGGTGCGCTCCTCCAGCTCAGCAATAAAAGGGTTTACCAATGGGCTCAGGCTTCGCACGACGGTGTGTACGACCGGAAGCCGGGCGTTGTCGCGCGTGAGCATAAGACTCAGCGTGGCACAGACCAGAACGAGGAGATAAATCCGGAACCGGAATGATCGCGCTGAGCTTTGGGAGGCGGGCTTCAAGCTCGATCCGTCAGAGGGTTGCGCGTCCCGCGCGAAGAACGTCGCCCTGAGCCTTGTAGCCAAATCCATGGGAAGCATCGTGTACGGCCAAACAGAATGGCGACCTCGGGACACGCTGGCACGTGCGCGGGTCGCCAATGCGCGGGGAGGACTAGGTCACGCCAATGTGTAATTTTAACACCGAGCGGGCTGCTTTCACACAAACTGGAGTACGTCGTACTGCCTGTAATATCCGGTCCTGACCGAGTAGTCAGCCAAGTCCACTGATCCACCGTACAGATCGGGGGAGTGACCTAAGAATGCGACCGCACGGGTGGTCTTTTAGTTGAGAGGCGACTTGTTCAAGGAGGTTTCGAAGTGGATGCTAAATCCGATTTTCCGATCGACCTGCGTTCGGACACGGTCACTCGACCGTCAGCCGCCATGCGCGCCGCCATCGCCGCTGCAGCGGTCGGCGACGACCAGTATGGCGAGGACCCCAGCGTCAACCGCCTCCAGGAACGCATTGCCACGCTCCTTGGAAAGGAGGCCGCGCTGTTCGTGCCGTCCGGAACCATGGCGAATCAGATTGCTTTGCGTGTGCTTACCCGTCCCGGAGACGACGTCATCGTCAGCCGTGAATCGCATGCGGTGTGGCACGAGACCGGCGGCGGAGGCGCCAATGCCGGAGTTCAGTTCACGGAAATCGGTTCGCGCGGCGTATTCACCGTGGCAGAGCTCGTCTCGGCCATCAAACCGCGCGGGCATGTGATCTATCCCCCAACGACGCTGGTCGAGATCGAGAACACGCATAACCGGACCGGCGGAGTGATTTTCGCCCAGGACGAGATTGAACGGATTTGCGCGGCTGCGCGGGAGCGCGAGATCACGACTTTTCTCGACGGTGCAAGGCTGTGGAATGTCGCAGTTGCCAGCAGGCGAAGTCTTTCCGATTTGGCGGCTCCGTTCGATCTGGTCTCGGTGGCGCTTTCGAAGGGTCTGGGCGCACCCGCCGGTTCGGTGCTGGCTGGCTCGCGAGAACTGTTGAGCCGAGCAACGCGGCATCGCCGTATGTTGGGCGGAGCCATGCGCCAGGCAGGCGTACTCGCGGCAGCGGGACTCTACGCACTCGATCACAACATCGAGCGCCTTGCCGAGGACCACGCAAATGCCCGGTGCATCGCTGACCGGTTAGCGACCAGCTCGAGAGTCGAATTGGACCTGTCCTCGGCACAGACCAACATTCTGGTATTCAGGTTGGGGCCAACGGCCCCGGATGCGGCGACTGTGGTGGATCGCGCTCGACAGCGCGGCGTGCTCATCTTCGCCTTCGGGCCGCGCACCGTGCGTGCAGTCACGCATCTTGACGTATCCGCCGCGCAATGTGCGCGCGCGGCCGAGATTCTGCTTGAGACCGTCGAGCGTTAGCTCAGGCTGTCATGCCGCAGTGGTGGCATTCATTCGGCGTAATACACGGCGAAATCCGCCGCGTCGTCCTGCCAGAGGGAAATATCCGCGAATCCTGCCCGTTGCAGCAGCGCGCGAAACTCGTCCGGAGCGTATTTGTACGAGTTTTCGGTGTGGATCCGCTCGCCGGCGGAGATCACTCGCTCCGTCCCATCATAGTGAACATGCTGCGTGGACATCGCCTCCAGATGCATCTCGATGCGCCCGATCTCGCTCCGGTAAAAAGCCACATGGGCGAACGCAGAAGGATCGAAGTCTGTGCCCAGAATGGCATTCACATGGTTGAGAATGTTTCGATTGAAGGCAGCGGTGACGCCGAGCGGGTCGTTGTACGCGGCGTGCAGCCGCGCTCGATCTTTCTTGGTGTCGACTCCGATGAGAAGTCCGCTGCCCGACGTGCACAGCTCGCGAATCCGGCAGAGCATAAGCAGCGCTTCATCCGATGTGAAATTGCCAATGCTCGATCCCGGATAGAAGAAGGTCACCGGCCCGTAATCGATCGCGCCCCTGATATCCAGCCGTCTGGAAAAGTCGGTGACCACGCCGAAGAGCTCAACACCGGGAAAGGCCTGCGCCATGCGGAGCAGCGCCGGGCGGATCGCCGAGGCTGCAATATCGACCGCAACATAGCGCCGCGGCTGCGCAACGGGCAGCAACAATGCCGCTTTAGCGCAATCACCGGCACCAAGATCGACAAGCTGCTTTCGTGTTCCTGTGGCGCGCACGATTTCGTCGCGACGCGCGGTAAGAATCGCCCGCTCCGTGCGCGTGGGATAGTACTGGGGCAGCGCGCAAATCGCCTCGAACAGCGCGCAGCCCAGCCCGTCGTAGAAGTACTTGGGTGCGATAGTTGCCGGGCTCCCGAAGATGCCGGCGACCAGTCCGGCGCGATCTTCTTCAGCGTTGGGCTCCACGCGGTCCAGCAGCGTGACGCCGTGACGCGCGGCGCGCTCGGTAATCCAGTGCAGGGTCGTGGCGGGTTTGGGCATCTTCTTAGTCCTGCGGGCGAGATGATAGTGGTCGATGGCGCTGCCGTGGAACTTACAGCGCTCGCGAGGCCGGACACCACCGATCAACATGCATGCCACCGGTCGGCGAGGCACCGCAGGCGAGCGACGCAAGAACGGTGCCCGTTGCAGACATGGCGTTGCCCTCGCCTGCATATCCGTGGATAGGCCAGCTTTCTACGAGTCGGCACTTGTGGATGCAAAATTCGGGCTCTATCAGGCTGCCGATTTTGTAATTTCTACCGGTCGCGTTTCCAATTCACCGGTCCTCGAGTCCGCGTTATGGTATTTCCGCGATGAAACTATCGCATTGCCGCGCGCCGGCTTGCCGATCGCCGATTTCACCCGCGGCGTGTCCGTCGAGGAGGACGTTGTTCGCTGGAGCCGTTCCCATCCTCCGGAAGCTCCGCTGGAGTATCCGCCGCTGGTATGGGTCGCCGCGCCGGAGATCGTGCGCAGCGCACGCATGAGCGCTGATGGATCGCGCATTTCGAGCGATGCAGGGAGTTGCGTGTTGAGCCTGATGCCGAAGATCGCTCTCAACCGCTCGTACTACAACGACGCGTCGACCGGATTTCTCACACAACGGACCTTGACCCTTCGCGGCCAGTCGAGCGAGGGCCGTTTCATCGCACGCACGATCTGGCCCGACGACTTTCGGCTCGATCGGGCCGCGCCTGAACGCCGGATCGACGCCACCGCGCTTGGGTTGCGCTCGCTCGTTCGCGAGGTACCGGGCGGCGGCGCTCAAAACCCTTTCGCCGCAATGACACTCTGGGAACGAGACGCCGGTGCGCGCAACTGGAGCAACAAGCCGGTCCTCGGTGTCGTTCTCAACGGCGCTCAGGGCGACGACGATGAAGCGCATGGCGGTCACTTCGCGCTGATCACCGGCAGGGTCGGAAAGGACGGTGCGATCGGCGATTGGCTGACGAATAATTTCTATACCCTCGATTCTTTCAGCGAAAAGGGAATCATCGCCGCCATGCTGCCGCTGGATAATTATCTCGGCGACTTGAACAGCGGCCAGTCGTGGTACCGGCCGTCGTACCTGCTAGTGGCCGTGCTGCGAAACGAACGTATCGCTGCCTATATTCAAGGTGCCCTGGCCCGTGTCTATAACCAGTTCTATCGTCATCAGCTGGTTTACCGGCATGCGACCATGAATTGCGCAAGCATCAGCGTCGACGTCTTGCGCGCACTGAAGTGGAACGTCCGTGTCCGCGGCCCGACCGGCCGGCTCCTCGCCGCGGCGAGCGTTCCCTATGTCGCCTTGCGAGAACGCAGCGCGGAGAAGGCGGTGCAAATGTACGACTATCTCAGCGAAGACCGGACTCGGCTTTTTCCCGCCGTCGCCTTCGAGGAGATCGGCGCCGATCTGTTGAGCTTTGCCACGGCTGCATCCGAGCGGGCGCTGACACCATTCGAAACGCTGCTCGCGGCGGATCTGGAAGCGCTTGTCTTTCTCCGCGTGCCGCAGCTCCCTTCTTCTCGAGCATGGGGTGACTGTCCCGTCGTCAGCACCGCGGAATATCACCGCCGTATCCCTACGGATCGGTCCCAGCAGCAGATCATCCCCGTCCCCGCTCGACCCTTTCCGGAGGGATTGCGGCCACCCGACTTGCTGCCTCCGCCCCGGCCGCGAGGAGAGATCGCACTGGCCATATGGGCTTTCCTCAGCATCGTCGGTATTCCGTGGCTGCTCTGGCGCTGGTGGCGCGCCCACCGGGGCCGGCGCAACGTCTCGATGGCTCAAGCGGAGGAGGCGCGCGCAACGGCTATCCCGCGAAGTGCTGATCCGAAGTGAGCTAGTTCAATTCGTATTCGATCTGGAAACGCAGCGTCGTGTTGGGGGTGTTGTTGTTCAGGCCGAACATGACGGCAGCATCGTATTTGAATTTGCTGCGAAGCCCTGTGCTCACTTGCCCGAACAACGCGGGCCCGATCCTGCTCGCCGTCTCGTGACCGAAGTTGTTAGTTGTGCCGAGCGTTCCAAATCCTTGCACGCCCGGCTCGAAGCGGCGATCGCCGCGCCATTTGAGTTGCCACTCGTAGTTGACCGCCGCACCCGGATCGGCGCCCGCTCCCAACTCTCGCTCGAAAAAGACATTGAGGTTGGCTTGCATCGACTCGATTTCCTTCTGGAACATCGGCCCGATCGCAATGGCATTGCGTCCGTCGGGATGATCATGCGCGAGCTCGACGAACAAACCGAGATCGAGCCAGTACTGCCCGGGCTCGGTCAGTGCAAAGATATTCTCCCATTCGATTTCATCGAGCTTGTATGACTCGTTTGGCAGGCGCGTGGTGCCTGCGCCCAGCTCCGTCTTCCACCAGGAAGTGACACCGTAGCCGACTTCGCCGATGAATTGGCGCAATCGATTGTCTTCGTTGTTTCGCCACCATTGATAGCCCCCGAGCAGCTCGAACTCGGTTTCTCCCTGGACGACAGTAGGAAGATGAACTTTGGCGGCTGGATCGGCTGTTGCGATGGCGGGTTGAAGCAGTAGCGCGCAAAAGGCAAGCATCGGCGCGGTCAAGCCGCGTGGGTCAATCCCCTTCTCCTCGGTCTTCCCCATACCCTCATTCCGATGGCGATCAAAGCGCCCGTTATCACATAGAACAAGACCTGAACCCCAGCCGGCCTTGCGTCGTACCCGACCAACGCATGCAGCGTCTGCCCGAGCAATGAGCGGTCCGACAACCAGGTTGACGTATCCCAGAGCGTCGACCCCAGCGATGGAAGAAGATCCGCTTGAACGAGAAAGCGTGCCGCCTGCGATGCCATGCCTGCGGCAAGCAAGAGCAGCAGCCAGTTCGTGGCGGTGAAGAAGTAACGCACCGGAATGCGCAGCAGCCCGAAATAAAGACTGAAGCCCACGGCGCAGCCTCCGGCGACGCCAAGCGCGATTCCGCCCGCGACGTCGGCCGCGCCGAAGCCCTCGGCCACCTGCGCATAGAGAAATAGAACAACCTCGGAACCCTCGCGCAGCACCGCCAGGGCGACGACCAAGGTGAGCGCGGTCAGAGGACGACGGCCAACGGATACCGCCGAGCCGATGGCTTGCATGTGCAGCGCGATCTCCCTGCCATGGCTCGCCATCCAGATCGCGTGCCATGCAATCATGATCACAGCGGCAAGAAGGACGCCCGCGTTGACAAGCTCCTGCCCCGCGCCCTCCACTGCACCTGCGATTACGCCGGCGAATCCTGCCAGCAGAATCGCGCCGGCAATTCCAGCGGCGATGCCGGCCCCGATCCAGCGCCCACGCCCATCGACACCGCGCGTTGCGGCGAACACGACGCTCACCACCAGCGCCGCTTCGAGCACCTCCCGAAAAACGAGAACTGCGATACCGAGCACGATGGACCTATTGCACGATCAACACGCCCTTGGCGGTGTCTTTGTGGAAGTCGCCGAAGAACGGATAGCGACCGGGTTTGAGCGGGCCGATGAACAGAGCCACCTGTCCTTTCGCCGGTACCACTTTCTCGCGATTGAGCTCATAGCTTTCGAACTCCTCCGCGGTCGCGTCCTTGTTCTCGATAATCAGTTTGACTTTCTTGCCGGCGGGGAGGGTCATTTCCGTCGGCTCGAACTTGTGATCGCGAATGACCAAGCGAAATTCCGGCTCCTGAGCGCTGAGCGTGCCCGCCCCTGCAAGTAATCCGGAAGCAACAATCAAGTTCATCAGAAAGCGGTATCTCATCGACCATCCGTTCACAAAGGGTAT
>VBCY01000537.1 GCA_005882995.1 Betaproteobacteria bacterium | reverse complement strand
CGGCGAGAGGACATGCGCCGCAATCTGGAGACCGAGCCGCCTCCCGATCGTCCAGGACTGGTCGGTGCTCGCATCGTTAAGATAGACCTCGCCGCCGATGATCATGTGGACGAGCCCATTGCTCGAGAGGTTGTTCGGGGAGAACCACGTGTTGTAGATGCGATCCGCGTCTTGTGGATATTGGTTACCCGGAACGCCCGCGCCAAAATTACCCGCGCTCTCGAAATAGCCGAAGGCGGCGCGACGCCCGGTATCGAGCAGCGCCTGGATGGCAGCGTCCGAGTGCGTCGGCGAGTGACTGATCTGCGAGACGTCGTGCACCGTGGTGACGCCGGCGTCGAGCTGGCTCAAGCCCCCGAACAGCTCGTTGATGTAGACGTCCTGCGGCCGGTACACCGGGGCGAATTTGTTCAGGATGTATTCGTAGTAAGTCGTGCTCCCGCTCGGCGAGCCGGATAGGTCGTTGATCAGCACTCCGTCGGCGAGGAAGCTGCGCAGCACTGTCTCGAACTGATGGTGGTGCGTATCGATGAAGCCAGGCATGACGATGCGGCCGGTCGCGTCAATCTGCGTGGCGCCGGCCACGGGCAGGTTCGCCCCGACGGCGAC
This sequence comes from Betaproteobacteria bacterium, assembly GCA_005882995.1. Lineage (GTDB taxonomy): Bacteria > Pseudomonadota > Gammaproteobacteria > Burkholderiales > Casimicrobiaceae > PALSA-1003. Next base: position 2,496 of record VBCY01000537.1, on the reverse strand, counting down.
GATTTTCTTGCCCTCGATCATTATGTCGGCTTTGGGGAAATCGCCGACATTCGGGTCCATCGACATCACGGAACCGCCACGAATGATGTAGCGCCGGCCCGGCTTGCCGGTATCGTCAGGAGGATCATCGTTCTCCTTATCCTTCGCCGCGGCCGGGCGCGCCGCGAACAGATTGAGACCTGCGGCGGCGACTCCGGTGGTCGCTGCAGCTTTCAGGAAATCGCGCCGTGAATCGCGTACCGAACCGGTATGGTCCTGTGGTATTCCTTCATCGCAAAGTTTGCACATGTCCGTCCTCCTTAGGGCGTGAGGTGATATGACCGCGCCGCGTACCGCGGCGCTTCAGAGTGCGTCTGCAGGAACGCACCGTGATCTCGCATGGGTTGAGTGCGGGCCGAGCTTCGGCGCGTCCGCGGTGGACCGCGTCATCTCCGATGAACAGAATGCGCACGCCGGACTTCTCCTAACTTCTTCCGGCCCGCTTCTTCGAGCAGGCTCGCATTAAGTTTCAGTGTAGCAATATGTCCGCGTGAAGTCGTCCACCGCTGGGTTCCTCACCATCGAGTCTCCGCGTGGGCAGTGTAAATCTTCAGCAGCACCGCCGGGTGATACGACGGCCTGCCTGTCGCCAGAGGCTCCACCCCGGCAAAGCCAAGCTAACCCAGATCAAGCTCATCGACGAAGACCTCGATCACCCGAACCGGGTTCTCGGCTTCAACGTAGTCGTCCAGACACTCGGGCAGCAACGTAACCTGAGTGCGGTCCTCGCCTTCAACGAATCGCTTCATGCTGCCGCCCCGAAGAAACCCGATGCTTCAGTCTAGGCAATCTTTCGGCTTCGGCAAGCCTCGCGTTTTGACACAGTCTGGACCCACTTCGGACCCTCGCCGGTCGCGAAAGCAGACGGTCAGCGAACGATGGAATTCCGCGGTCAAGCAATGGGAGTCCGGCACACTGCCCTCAGCGTTCGAGACTTGGAGAACAATCACTCAATGCGCGCGCAGCAGCAACGACTGCGGGATGGTGATGCCGAGCGCCTTCGCAGTTCTTCGTGTTGATACCCAAGTCGAACTTCGAGACGAGGGCGGCGATGTAATGAAGAACTCGAGGGACTATTCCTCGAGATATTTCGTCTGTTCGAATGCGTTGGGCGCCGCAACGCGGGTAATCACGTACATTGTGATCTGACTTCGAAAGGTATACCCTGCAGGTGTTGCGAGAACAATATTTTCGGACGGTCGCAACTTCCGCACGTGATTCGCAATCCCCGATTAAAGGAGGACGTAGCATGTTTAACTCACCCGTTTCTGCACGCTCACGGACTTCACCATACTTACCGCGTAACGTCCTAGCGTCTCGCGCTTAGTCAGCATCTCCACTACTACTTGCCGGACTGTTTGCCACCGCCAAGACGGGCAAGGTAGAGCAGATGGTCACGGGAGTTTCCGGGAGCGACGAAAAGTCTGGTTCAACGCTGGCGATGGGAACTATTACCTCGCCGCGCGGAACCAGCCGGGTGGCCCAGTGCAGGGTGTTATCGACGCGAAAAGCCAGACGCTAGTGCAAATTGTTCCGACCCTCAATGCAGCTGGCAAGGCGTTCGTATTTCCCGCGGGAACTTCGCATTCGATTGCCGTCAATCCGCACAACAACCACGTCTTTGTGCCGTTTGTCGACCAACAATGTGTTTCCTGCGTGTCTGAACGATTGCGTCGGCGTGTTCGGAACGCCGGACGAGGAAGACTAGGCTTGCTCATGACGCGAGGCCAGTGCGTGGACGATTTGCTCTCGCGTGAAGGATCGCGCCCCACACGCAGGGTCGGGTTTGCCGTTCAATGAAACCGAGCGGTGAAGCTGACCCTTGTGTGCGTGGACAACAGGCGACCCCACTCGTTAGGACGAGTGGCATCCTGCAAATCTGAACTCGTCATCGTTTGCGCACCTCATCTTGGCTACGAGTGGTCGAGGTCCTCAATCTGCCGCACATCTACATCGAACCAACTGCGCCCTAAGGAGGGACAGATGATGAAGAATTCCGTTTCTGCTTCTTTGATTGTTTTTTCACTATTGACGCTTGTCGTCGCAGACGTTGCGCTGGCGAAGGGCCCCTTTATCCTAGCTACCGGCCGCAGGGTTCCACTAATCTATGCAATCGACTTCGATGCGGCGCTCAGACCGCAGAACAACAACACACCGAACGCGATTGTGAGCCGATCCATGGTCCATCCGGACCGACTCGATGGCACCCTGGTCGGTGATCCGGCGAACATTGTCCTCAGCGGGGACAGCCAGACAGCGTACGTCGTTAACCATCACGGTGCGGTGGTCAACGCCGAATTCCTCCAGCACGGCGGGCGCGGCAGCATCTCCGTGATGGACGTAAACCAGATGCTTAAGCGCGAGTCCGGCAACAGCGATCACGCCCTGGAGTTGAACTTCGATAGCGGCTGGTTCGGTGCGGTCGGCCTGCTCGTGCTTCCGGATCTACTCCTCGTA
>VBCY01000100.1 GCA_005882995.1 Betaproteobacteria bacterium | reverse complement strand
GACAGGGGACTGAATAACCGGGCGGAGAATTCGCACCAATCGACACGAGAGCGCGAGAGGCGAATGCCGGGGTTCAAGTCAGCTGGTCATGCCCAACGCTTCCTGGTGATCTTTGGCCTGGTCGCCGATCTATTCCGGTGTCGGCCGTCACTTGCTTTCGGCGCGGAACTATTCGGGCGGCGTTAAGTCGTCGGTTCATTGAATGGCGAAGCATCGTCGGTGTACCTGACTCAAGCGGGCATCCCTCGATTTAGCTCGGTCTGACGCCGCTAACTTGACAGTGCCCGTGTCGGCACGCTCGGACACTCCTGGCATCTTCATCGATTATAATTGTGAATAATTGTGCGAAGATCTGCCGCTGATCGTAGGCGCTGTCAGGAGGAGGCCAACCATGTCGGGGAATCATAGGCACGGCCGCGCCGCGTCCGTCGCCGCGCTGTCGCTGGTCGTCGGTGTTGCCTGCGCGGGCGAGATCCGGGTCGCGTGCTACTCGGACGGCAACGAGTGCGAAGTGACGCAGGATCTCGCCAAGCGCTTCGAAGCCCAGAACGCGGACGTCAAGGTCGCCATCGACAAAGTGCCGTACAAGGCGATCGTGGAGCAGCTGCCCGTACAGCTCGCGGCGGGCGAGGGCCCCGATATAGCGCGCGTGACGGATCTCGGCGGCCTGTCGAAGTACTACCTCGACATCACGCCCTACGTGAAGGACGCCAAGTACTGGGAGGCAAACTTCGGCCAGACGCTGCCATGGATGCGCCCGACGCCGGGCGATAAGGGCATCTACGGGATGATGACGCAGCTCACCGTCACCGGTCCGTACGTGAACAAGACGCTATTCGAGCAGGCGAATGTCCCGTTGCCCGGTCCCCAAGCGACCTGGGACCAATGGATCGACGCTTCGCGCAAGGTAGCAAAAGCCACACAGGTGCCGTTTGCGGTCGCGTTTGATCGCAGCGGCCATCGCTTCGCGGGACCTGCGATCAGCATGGGCGCGAAATACTTCGATGCCAAGGGCAACCTCGCTGTCGACGACGGCTACCGGACGATGGCGAAGAAGGTCTACGACTGGAACCGCGACGGCACGATGCCGAAGGAAGTATGGGGCGGCGTCGGCGGTGCGACGTACCGCGACGCATTCGAGGAGTTCGCCAACGGTCGCGTCGTGATGTACCTCTCCGGCAGTTGGCAGATCCGCCGTATGGACGCGCAGATCGGCAAGAATTTCGACTGGATCGCGGTGCCGAATCCGTGCGGGCCGGCCGCATGCACCGGCATTCCGGGCGGCGCCGCCTTCGTCGCGCTGAAGCGCACCAAGAATCCCAAGGACGTCGGCCGCTTTCTCGACTATCTGGCGAGCGAGCCGGTCTACGCCGAGTACATGGCGCGTACGGAAAACATCCCGGCGCACGCGGGCGTCGCAAAGAAAGGCGTCGACTACAAGCTCGCGCCGCAAGCCAAAACCGCGCTGAACGTGTTCGTCGCGGAAGTGCCGAAGCTGTCGCCGATTGCGTTCCAGATCCAGGGCTACAAGCTCAATCGCGCGATCTTCAATCCGACGGCCGCGCGGCTCGGGCAAGCCATTGCCGGCGAAATGTCGCTCGACGATGCTCTGAAACGCATCAGCGCGGACGTCGACGAACAGCTCAAGGCCGCGGCGAAATAACGCCGTCGCGGGTCAATCGCCGCCCGCCGACCGATCGTGAGCTCCGCGCGCCATCCGCTGCTCGAGTTGCCGGCGGCCGCAGGCAGCGCGGCGATGAACGCGATCGACGCGCCGATGCGCGCAGTTCAGCGCTGGCTCGGCGTGCCACGCATCGGTTGGATGTTTGTCGCACCGAACCTGGCGATCCTCGGCCTGTTCACGTTCCTGCCGATCGTCGTCAATTTCTATTTTGCGTTCACCGGTGGCGTGCAACTCTACCCGTCGGAGCGGCCGTTCACCGGGCTCGAAAATCTCGAGACGCTGTTCGAGTGCGAGAGCTACCTTGATCCGTCGACTTGCCGCAAAGACCTGTTTTGGCGCGCTGTCTACAACACCAGCGAGTTTGCCGTGCTGCAAGTGGCATTGATGGTTTTGTTCGCTCTCATCTCCGCCCTCGTGCTCAATCGCAAGATCCTCGGGCGCGGATTTTTCCGCGGCGTGTTCTTCTACCCGGTGCTGCTTTCTCCGGTTGTGGTGGCGCTGATCTGGAAATGGATCTTGCAACGTGAAGGCGTGTTGAACGCAGTGCTCTCGGGTGCGGGCGCGTCGCCAGTAGGCTGGTTGTCCGATGCGAGCTGGGCATTCTTCTGGTGCGTGTTCGTGAGCATCTGGGCACATATGGGGTTCTATACGCTCATCCTGCTGGCTGGCCTGCAGGCGATTCCTGCCGACCTCTACGAAGCCGCGGCCATGGACAGCGCCTCGCCTTGGCGGCGCTTCTCGCGGATCACACTGCCGCTGTTAATGCCCAACCTGATCGTCGTGCTCGTGCTGGGCTTGATCCGCGCCGTGCAGGTCTTCGACGAAGTGTTCGTGTTGACCGGCGGGGGACCGGGATCGGCGACGACGTTCATCGTCCAGTTCATCTATCAGACAGGATTTGCAGAATCGATCCACCAATACGGTCTTGCCGCTGCGGCGTCTCTGGTGCTTGCGCTGTCGCTCCTGGTCCTCACGCTGCTGCAGCTGCGCCTTACGCGCAAGAATCTCGCCGGTGGTGGAGGTCGCGACGATGGTTAGCCTTGCGACCATGCTTTCGGCGCAACGCGGACGCGGCAAACCGGACTGGACCGACTGGTTCTCGTACGGCTATCTGCTGCTCGGTCTCGCCCTGATGTTTGGCCCGGTGCTCTGGCTTGTCCTGTCTTCGTTCAAGAGCGCCGCCGCGTTGAACGGGACAGGAGCATCCGCTCCCGCTCTACCGCGTAACCTTGCCGGACGGCTCGACGCGCGAACTGGCGGAACTCCGCCGCATCGGCATCCAGGCAACGCTCGTCGACCCCAAGGCGCCGGATCAGGAATTCAAGGTCAACATCCGCGACCGCAAGCCGGTGCGGGAATTCCGGCTCGCAGCGGAGAACTACTCCGAGATTTTCGTCAAGTTCTCCTTCGGAACGTATCTCTGGAACAGCGTTTTCATCACGGTCGTCGCCACGCTGATCACGCTGCTGTTCAACGCCATGGCCGCGTTCGCGCTGTCCAAGTACCACTTCGGTGGCCGCGACGCAGTGTTTCTGCTCATCATCGCGACGCTGATGATTCCGCCGACGATCATCCTGGTGCCGAACTTCCTGGTCGTCTCGGAGCTTGGTCTTCTCAACAGCCTGTGGGGCGTCATCTGGCCCGCCGTGGCCACACCCACCGGCGTGTTCCTGTTGCGCCAGTACATGCTGACGATCCCTGATGAGTTGATCGACGCTGCGCGCATGGACCATGCGAGCGAATGGCGGATCTTCTGGCGGATCATCCTGCCGCTGTCCGCGCCGGCCTTGGCGGTGCTCGCCATCTTTTCGGTGATGTGGCGGTGGAACGATTTCCTGTGGCCGCTGATCGTGCTGTCGCGCACCGAGAAGTTCACGCTGCAGTTGGCGCCTACCTGCTCGCGATGACGGTGATCACGTTGCTGCCGGTTACACTCGTCTTCGCTTTCCTGCAGCGGTACATCACCGCCGGCATCGCCTCGGCCGGCATCAAATAGCGGGATCGAGCCATGGCCGCATTGCAGTTGAACGCAGTCACCAAGCGTTACGGGACGACGACCGTGATCCACGGCGTCGATCTCGACGTGACGGACGGCGAGTTCGTTGTCTTCGTCGGGCCTTCCGGCTGCGGGAAGTCGACGCTCTTGCGAATGATCGCGGGCCTGGAGTCCGCGAGCGACGGCGATATTGTGATCGATGGCGTCC
>VBCY01000534.1 GCA_005882995.1 Betaproteobacteria bacterium | reverse complement strand
CGTGCTGAGCGCGTTTGGATAGCGGCGACGGATAATGTCGAGAGGCGTCTGATAGTCGTTCATGATTTCTTCGGCACCTTCAGGTGAGAGATTCATTCAGATACGTGCGAAGCTGAGTCGCGATTTCCCCCCATCCATCTCGCGCAACAGCAGATCGCCCGAACGCGAAGACTGGCCTGTCGGCGCGAGGCGTCTGCTGGAACGCAGACTCCTGAGGGACGCGCTCAACCGGCCCACCGCAGTCTCGTGTAATCGAAGTCAACGACCGGAACTGGTTTGATAACCGTAAAGTACGGTGAGACATCGAAATCACGCGGCGCGAACAGACTGAAATGACGCGCTTCCCAAGCCTCCTCGACACAATCGTCAATGCGGTTCGACGGCACATCGAAACATGGGACCATCCGGCGCGTTGGAAGGATCGGATAACGCACGCTCTGAAAAGCCTGTGCGATCAGCGTCGAGCAGATCGTCCGCGTCGGTTCGCCGCTCCCAAGGGCACGCAAACCGCGTTTCAAGGTTGCCGCGACCGAGGGCCGTGACAGCCGATCGCGCGCGAGGTCGATGACGTTCTTCAGATCGTATCCGTGGCCCACGCGCCCAAGCGCATGCGCAACGACGCGCTCGCGATCTTCCGGGCGGAGCCCGATTGGACGGCAGATCCGGGTGTGGAAATTCACGTATTTGGACAGCGGCGAGAGGATGACACCGTGCGCCAGCTCGGCTTCGACGAGCACGGGCGGATCGTCGCCCCGTGCACCGGGTTGCGGGCCAACGTAAAGCGCGACGTGCGACCACATAGACTGGGTGATGTATTTGATCACCGAGCTGATGCGCAGATTGCCTTCGACGAGCAGCACGTCGCCGGGTTGCAGCAGCGCTCCGAGCAGATCCACAGAGTACGCGACTGGAGGCTCCAAATCCTGGACCGGCCGATTCAAATAGTCGGTGAACCAGTCATTCAACCGGTCCAGCAATCTCCTGAATGTTCGCATGGCACTCCTCCTGCCTGTTTTCCGTTACTGCTTGACTTTGGCCCGCCACTTCCCACGGATGCTCCCATTGGTCGGGTCCACGTTGCGAACTTTACAGTCCGAATCGTCGAACGCATGTCGCGGTAATGGCCCGGGCCAAGGAAGTTAGAAACAAGTGAACGCAGCGTGAGATTTGCGTGATAACTCCCGTCAACAATGTAGGCGTCTGAGGTGAGCAATCCACCTCTGCAAAACCGGGCAATCCGAACCTCATCCAACGCGTGACTAGCCGGTCCTATCGCTGGGGGAAATGACCATGCAAGGTTTAGCCGTTTGGGCGCCGGAGACACTCGCGTCGCATCGTCCGTTCCTCTACAGTTACGCGCTCTCAAGATTGCGCCAGCCAAGTACGGCCGAAGAACTCGTGCAGGAAACGTTGCTGGCCGCGGTGGAGGGGCAGGCGCCGTTCAAGGGCGAATCCAGACTGCGGACCTGGCTCATGGGCATTCTCAAGCACAAGATCATCGACTGGCATCGCTCTGAGGCACGGAATCCTGCCCGACCCACTGCACGGTCCCCGGCTGATACGGATGATGAACATGAGGACACGTGCGATGCGCTCTTCGATTCAGCGGGCAATTGGGTGAATCCTCCGTCCGCCTGGCCGAACCCGGAACAGTCTTTGGAAAACCAGAGGTTCTGGGAGATGATGGAAAGCTGCTTGGCGAGCCTTCCTGCCGCCACTGGGCGCGCCTTCTACCTCAGGGAAATTCAAGGTTTGAGCACCGAAGAGATCTGCGCAGAGTTGGGCATTTCGCAATCCAACTGCTGGGTCATGCTGCATCGCGCTCGCCTGGGCCTCAGGCAATCGCTCGAAGAGCGCTGGTTCGTGAAGGATGAGGTGCGGGCGGTATCCTCCAGGCCGGTGCCGACCGGCGCAATCGGCTGCCCACGTTGACCGCTGGCGGCCAGCGACGACTTAATGCTCGCTCATCAAGTTAGTCCGCAATTACTTTGGTCTTATGCGGGACGTTCATGCTGGTTTCAACTATGCCGTTCCTGGTAGCCGATGTTCGGCCGGGACGCGACCAACTCGCGATAGATCTGCGCGCGCAGTCCGATTCCCGCGCGTGTAGGAATGCACGCGGCGATGCGTCAGGGTGCTGCGATGTTCGTCACAGGCGGCTCGCGCCGCGATTCCACTTTGCACGCTCGATACCGTGCCGAGTCATCAGGATGATACCTACTCGCCTTCGAGCAGTCCGCACTCAAGGCCGATCATTCCGCTCAATTCGATCATTCGGCAGATCTCGGCGGTGTCGCCATCGAGATCGTCATCGGGGCAGTCGTCGGCAAGTTCTCCCAGAAGCAAGCGAGAGGCTTCCCTCTCGACGGCGTAGCTGATGTGGTTAGGATACTGAGCGTTGATGATCATGGCAGTCTCCTCGATGAAGTGAACGGTATGAGCGCAGTATCGAGGGCTGAAATCACGAATCCATCACGGGCGGTTAAACGATTCGTCACGGCTTCAATGCGCCAGAATCACAGGCCAAGTCGCTCGGAAAGTGCGAGGATTGCCTCCCGCCATACGTTGGCCAAGACATTGGACTAAAATCGTGATGGGTTGCGCGGTTTTCGGCATACCGGAGCGAGCAAAGGCGCCTGTCCGCTTTCGCGTCAGTTATCGGACTCTTCGCATCACACTGACGTGATCTCGTATTTCCGCCACGTAACACCTGTATTCCGGTTGTGATGCGGACAAGCGTGCCCGGGAACCAGGCGGCCGGGCCAAAAATTAGGGTGGGCGCATGACACGCCAGGTACTGGTCATCGAAGACGACGAAGACATCGCCAAACTGGTCAAGCTTCAGTTGCTGGAGCTTTCGTGCGACGTGAAGCTTGCGAGCGATGGCGTCAAAGGGCTGGTCGAAGCGGAATCGAAGCGGTACGACCTGCTCATTCTCGATCTCATGCTGCCGGGAATGAACGGGCTGGAAATCTGCCAACGCATCCGCGGCCAGGATCGTTATACACCCGTCCTCATGCTAACCTCGAAATCAAGCGAGCTCGATCGTGTGCTCGGTCTCGAAATGGGCGCGGACGACTATCTGACCAAGCCTTTCAGCGTGCTCGAGCTGGCTGCGCGGGTCAAGGCGATCTTTCGCCGCGTGGATAATCTGTCCAAGGATCAGGACAGCGCGAAAGCCCTGATCAAGTCCGGCGATCTGCACATCGATGTTGAGAGACGCTCGGTTCGCCTTGACGGAAAGCCCGTGGACCTGACGGCGAAGGAGTTCGATCTGCTGGTGCACTTCGCGCGCCATCCGGGCCGGGTTTTTTCCCGGACACAACTGCTCGACAGCGTATGGGGCTATTCGCACAGCGGATACGAACACACGGTCAATTCCCACATCAACCGCCTGCGCACCAAGATCGAGAAGAATCCGAACGATCCGGAGTTTATCGAGACCGTTTGGGGCGTCGGCTACAAATTCCGCGAAAGAAACTGAGGTGTTCAAGACCTTTTCGGCCAAGCTGGCGGGTGCACAGGCGATTGTGTTCTTTGCGCTTGGCGTCGGCTTCATCCTGGCCACGGAGCGGATGTTCGAGGGTCGGCGCCTGCTCGAGCTCGCGACCGATCTGGGGATTGGCGTGGTCGTCTTCTCGTTGCTCGCGGCACTGCTCGTGTTCAATTTCCTGACCCGGCGCATTCGCGCTCTTGCGGTCGCCGTAGACCGCTTTCGCGACAGCGGCTTCACTCAACCGATACGCCTGACGTCGGCCAACCCAACCGGCGACGACATCGATCGGCTGGGCGCCGCCGTACAGGAAATGTCGGAACGCATCGCGGAGCAGTTGGGTCTGCTCGAGCAAACCGACGTGAGGCGGCGCGAGCTGCTCGCCAACGTGTCGCACGATCTGCGCACGCCTCTCGCATCGATGCAGGGCTATCTGGAAACCTTGCTGCTGAAGCATGGGACGCTACCGCCGGAGGAAGAGCGCAGCTATCTCGAGGTAGCAGCCAAGCATAGCGAGCGCCTGGCGCGATTGATTCGCGATCTTTTCCAGCTGACCAAGCTCGAAGCACACGAGCTCAAGCCACAGTGCGAATCCTTCCCCATCGCGGAGCTAGTGCAGGACGTGGTGGAGAAGTTCCAGCTCGCCGCCGACAAGCGAGGCTTGCGGCTTTCAAGCGAGCTCACCGGTCAGCATGCGCAGCTGCACGCGGACATCGGCATGATCGAGAGCGTGCTCGAGAATCTCATCGAGAATGCCATGCGCCATACGTCCGCGGGCGGCGTCATTCGCGTCGAGGTGGTGCCACTGGAGGAGGCACGGGTGGCATTGCGTGTAATCGACACCGGGCGCGGCATTCCGAGCGATGAGCTTCCGACCATCTTTGACCGGTACTATCGCGTGAATCGCGGCGAGGCGAGCGATGCCGGAAGCACCGGGTTGGGGCTCGCAATCACGCGCCACATCATCGATCTGCACGGCGGCAAGATCCGGGTTGAGAGCGTACTCGGCAAGGGGACCACGTTCAGCATCGAGCTCCCCCTCGATGCCGACAGTACCGTGACACCTTCCGCGGGTGCCGCGTTGCCGTGATGCCGCGACACAGAGGCGCTAAGTCTTCGTCGGTTGTGACGACGTGGTCTCGAGTTTCTGCCGCAGCAACATGCGCTCGAGTTCGGCCGCTGCCCGAACCGAAAAAATCTTGAACAGCGCGAGGTGCGGCAGATCCTGGCGCATCGGCTTGCCATCCATGCATGCGAAGTGGCCGATGATCTTGCCTGCCGAATCGAACATCGGCACGCCGATGTAGCTGTCG
>VBCY01000099.1 GCA_005882995.1 Betaproteobacteria bacterium | reverse complement strand
GACGGGCCCGGTGTCGCAACCCACCGGTTCGCCTTCGAGGGTTACATGCTTGCCGTTGCTCTCCATGGTGAGCTGCTGCAGGTACGCAGGAAAGCGCTTGAGATACTGCTCGTAAGGCAGCACGGCGAGCGTTTGCGCGCCGAAGAAATCGTTGTACCAGACGGCGAGCAACCCGAGGAGCACCGGCAGGTTGTGCTCAAAAGGCGCGCTGCGAAAGTGCTCGTCCATGCGGTGAAAGCCATCGAGCATCGAGCGAAAATGCTGCGGCCCGATGGCGAGCATGGTAGACAATCCGATCGCCGAGTCCATGGAGTAGCGCCCGCCCACCCAGTCCCAGAACCCGAACATGTTGGCGGTATCGATACCGAATTCCGAAACCTTTTCGGCGTTGGTCGACACTGCGACGAAATGTTTGGCAACCGCTTTCGAATCGCCGCCCAAGCCCTGTAGCGACCACGCTCGCGCGCTCTGCGCGTTGGTCATCGTTTCGAGCGTGGTGAAGGTCTTCGATGAAATCACGAACAGCGTCTGCGCTGGCTCTAGATCGCGCACCGCTTCGACGAAGTCAGTACCGTCGACGTTGGAGACGAAGCGGAAGCTCATTTTACGTTCGCTGTACGCCTTGAGTGCCTCGTAGGCCATCACCGGCCCGAGATCGGAGCCGCCGATGCCGATGTTGATGACGTTGCGGATTCGCTCTCCGGTGTGGCCCTTCCAGATGCCGCTGCGCACGCGGTTCGCAAAATCCGTCATCTTGTCGAGCACCGCATGAACGTCGGGCACTACGTTGCGACCCTCGACGACGATGGACGCGCCTTTTGGGGCGCGCAACGCGACATGCAATACCGGACGCTGCTCGGTAACGTTGATCTTGTCGCCGCGAAACATCGCGTCGATGCGTTCCCGAAGATGCGATTCCCCGGCGAGACGGATGAGAAGCGCCAGCGTTTCTTCGGTGACCCGGTTCTTGGAGTAATCGAGGTAGACTCCTGCAGCGTCGATCGCCATGCGCTTGCCGCGCTCGCGATCATCGGCAAATAGGTTTCGCAGATGAATGTCGCGCAGCTGCCGATAATGCGCCTGCAGCGCCTGCCACGCCGGGCGGGCGGTGATCGGACGGACTTCGGGTGTCATGTCATGGATCCTAGCCGTTCAGTGTTTGCGCGCCGTGCGGGGCGCCGTACGGCGGCAAGGTCGAACGACGATCTTGTCGCAAGCCTGTCCTTTGCCCGGATCGGCTTTCGCTGTGCCTTCCCACATGCGATATCCGCCCAAAAACGCATTGGCGTTGTCACCCATCCTGCAACCTGGCGGCAGCGTCTTGAGCTTGTGGACATTCCCGCCGCCCAGAACGATGTCGTCAGGTTCGAGCGCGGCGGTGAGCTTCGTCACGACGTCCTCAACGTGCTCGCGCCACTTCTTCTTGCCGAATTTGAGCAGTCCACGCAAGCCGACGTAGTCTTCGTAGGTTCCTTTGCGGTAAGGAAGGTGCGCCAACTCCATGGGCTCAACGACGCCTTCGACGATCATGGTCGTTCCAAGACCGGTGCCCAATCCGAGGAAGAGCATCCTTCGGCCTTCATAGCTGCCCATCGCCTGCATGGCGGCGTCGTTGATGATTTTCACCGGGCAGCCGAAGGCCTTCGCATAATCGAAACCCATCCAGCCACGGCCCAGATTGTGCGGCTCGGCAATAGGCCGCCCGTGCAGCACCGCTCCGGGATACCCTATGGAAACGACGTCGTACTTCCAGTCGCCGGCAAGCTCTTTAACGCCTGTCACCATATTCTGCGGTGTGAGGGCAGACCCCGAGGCAAATTCGCGCGACTGGCGGTGTCCGCTCGCAAGAATCTTCACGTGAGTGCCGCCGATGTCGATCACCAGTACTTTCATGCCAGATCCCCGCGCCGCGGCCCCCCACGTTGCTGCGACCCACAGCGACCTCTGTGGTGTCGGATCAACCCACCTTTTCCAAAACGGCGCTCTTCGAGGCGATCACTGTCATGAGATCATTCCACGACTTGGCGAACGAAGCGGCGCCTTCCTCTTGAAGCTTGCTCCCCAGAGCGTCCACGTCGATTCCGGCTTTGCCGAACGCAGCAATGGTTGCTTCGCAATCACCCCCATCGGCGGAGAGCATGCCACTCAGTTCTCCGTGATCGGCAAACGCTTTGAGCGTTCCTTCGGGCATGGTGTTCACGGTGAACGGTGCGGCCAGCGCCTTGATGTAAAGGATGTCGGAGGCCTTCGGGTCCTTGGTGCCGGTGCTTGCAAGCAATAGCCGTTGTGGTCGGGCGCCTGCATTCAGGACGCGTTGACAGCGCGACGAGTTGAGCAGATCGCGGTAAGCCTTGTAGCTCCGCCGGGCGATGGCGATGCCCAATCGATTGCTGAGCGTTTCGGGCGCCTTACCCGTGACTGCGACATCCCAGCGGCTGACGAACAACGAGGCCACCGACGCGATGTCGGGCTTGAGCCCCGACGCGATCCGTCGCTCGATCCCCCGCAAGTACGCTTCGGCGGCCGCGAGATACTGCTCCCGCGAAAAGAGCAGCGTGACGTTGATCGGCACGCCGGCGAAGATGGCCTCTTCGATCGCCGGCAAGCCTTCTCGGGTTCCCGGGATCTTGATGTAGAGATTGGGTCGTGCCGCCTGGGAATGCAGATCCTTCGCTTCCGCGAGCGTGGTTTGCGTATCGTATGCGAGCAGAGGAGAAACCTCGAGCGAAACCCATCCATCGACGCCGCAAGTGCGCTCGTGGATCGGCCGGAAAAGATCCGCCGCCTGCCTGAGATCCTCCAGCGCGAGATCGAAGAACAGCGCTTCTCCCGACTTGCCTTCAGCGAGCTTCCTGCGGATGGCCGCGTCATAGTCGCTGCCCGCCTTGATCGCGAGGTCGAAAATCGTCGGGTTCGACGTGAGGCCGGTGACCGAGAGCTCGTCGATATATCGGCGCAGCGTGCCGCTCGCCAGTAGACCGCGAGTGATGTTGTCGAGCCAGAGGCTCTGTCCGAGATCGTGCAGTTTTTGGGTTGCGTTCATCGATACGTATCCGGTGCGTGCCGTGTCAGGAGCGGCATGAGACGGCATCGCGTGGTTCGTGTTCCAGGCGAGATGCAGATGATACCTCGATGGATCGTCAGGCGCCCGCGGGGTTCGTCGCGTTCCAAAGACGAATCACCGGCTCCGCGGCGTCGTGCTCATAGCCGAGTGTACTGAGGCTGGCGGTACTGAGCACCCAATATCGACCCGCCGAGGGATCGAGCCCCAGCCATCGCGCCGCGAGCATCCGGAGAAAATGTGCGCTCGAAAACAAAAGCACGTTGCCCTGCACCGCACGCGCTCGAGCGACCACGCGATCGGCGCGGGTCGCCACGTCGGTCGGCGATTCGCCTCCGGGACATCCGTCGAGGAACAGTTGCCAATCGGGACGCTCAGCATGGATCTCGGCACTCGTGCGTCCTTCGTATTGGCCATAGTTCCATTCGACGAGATCAGGGTCGATTTCGGCGTTTGCTCCAAAACCGGCGAGACTGGAGCTGCGGACTGCCCCCTGCAACGGGCTGGTGAAAATACGAGCGAAAGGCACTGCCTTGAGTCGTTCACCAAGGTCGCGCGCATTCTGTTCCCCGCGTTGCGTCAAAGGCAGGTCCGTCATTCCGGTGTGCCGACCCGACGCACTCCACGCCGTCTCGCCGTGTCGAGCAAGGTAAACCATAGGTAGCCCATCGCTCATGATCTATTGAGAATTACGCAACACCGTGACATTTGTCCCTCACCCGCGCTGCCGCGCACCCCTCGCCCGGCGGGGGAGGGGTTGGGGGTGAGGGCCAGCTCTTCCGTGTTGCAACCAATGTCACGCAATTAGGAAACGCTCAATAGACGCCTCGGCCTACGCCTGAGCGATCAAGGGCGTCCGCCCGCCGAACAAGTCGCGGACGCGCTTCCAGACGGCGCAGAATTACTGCCTATCGTACAGTGCGATGCCTGTCAGACCTTCTTGGCCCAGGACATGCACCAGCCCTTGGCCGTCACGAGCTTGCTGCCAAAAATACTGCATGGGCCGGTGGCCTCGCCCGACTTGCCAGTGTAGAAGTTACAGTTGTTGCAGAATGCCGTAGCATCCTTTCGCTCGGCGGCCTTGGTGGCGTCGGTCTTGTACTTGAGAGCAGAAGCCTGCGGATCCGATTCGCTGAGGGCCTCGGCAGCTTCGGCGGACGATCCGACCAACGTTCCGGCGAACGGTAAGGCGGCAACTCCGGTGGCAGTTAACCTGATGAAACGGCGGCGGCTGATGTCGGACGCTTTGATGGTCATGGGGACACTCCTGGTTTTGTGGCGGGCAAGAAAATGCTGGGCTGTTGCAGCTTGATAGACATGCGACCCGCGCCTCTGGTTGCGTTCGCGGACTCGCAGCGACACGAATTCCCCGATGACGGTCGCCGGGCGACCATCCAAGGCTCGAGACGGTGGCGCTGAAACTCTTTGGCGGCATCGGAGCGCTCACGACTCGCCAGTTGCTGCGCGAAGCGCTAGCTGGCGTGAGCCTTGCATCGATGAACATCCCGCAAGTGCTGGGTTATGCGCGTATCGCAGGGGCGCCGATCGTCACGGGCTTGTACACCCTGTTGTTGCCGCTCGTGGCATTCGCGATCTTCGGCTCATCACGTCATCTGGTCGTCGCCGCAGATTCGGCGACCGCCGCCGTCTTTGCGAGTGGTCTGTCGGCCATGGCATCTCCCACGAGCGAGCAGTACATGGCGCTCGTCGGCATAGTCGCGCTGCTCACCGCCGGCCTGTTGCTGGCCGCTCGCCTCTTCAGACTCGGCTTTCTCGCGGATTTTCTTTCGCGCACCGTGCTGGTCGGCTTTCTCGCCGGCGTCGGCATCAAGGTCGGTGTCGCCGTTTTAGGCGACATGACGGGCGCTGCTCTGGGCGCCCGCGATACGCTCGGTCAAGTGAGCGAGCTGTTGGGTGACATCTCGGCGATTCATGTGCCGACGCTCGGCGTTTCGGTAGCCGTCGTGATTGCCGTCTTCATCTCCCGTCGCTTGCTGCCACGAGTGCCGATTTCGCTCATCGTCGTCATCCTGGGCATCGTTTTGAGCTATGCCTACGATTTCGAGAGTCGCGGCATCGGCGTCATCGGGCCGATCGCGAGCGGCCTTCCATCGCTGCGCCTGCCGATACCTCGTTGGGATCAACTACTCGCGGTCCTTCCCGTTGCGGGGTCGTGCTTTGTGATCATTGTTGCGCAGAGCGCTGCGACGGCCCGCATCTTCGCTATTCGCCACGGAGAGCGTGTCGACGAGGACGCCGACATTCTCGGATTGGCAGCGGCCAACGCCGCTGCGGTGGCGAGCGGAGCTTTCGTTGTGAGTGGCAGCCTGACGCAGACTGCCATGGGCGAGCGTGCCGGCGCGAGCAGCCAGGTTGCGCAGCTCGCGACCGCTGCGATAGTCGGCCTCGTTCTGCTCTTCTTCACGGGGCCTCTGCAATATCTGCCTCGTTGCTTGCTGGCCGCGATTGTCTTCACCATCGCGGTAGGGCTGGTGGACGTGCGCGGCCTTTTGGACATGCGCCGAGAAAGCCCTGGCGAATTCTCCCTTGCGATCGTCACCGCCGCGGCTGTCGTGCTGATCGGAGTGGAGCAGGGCATTCTGCTGGCCGTGGCGCTGTCACTGCTACGCCACGTTCGTCACAGCTATCGACCGCACACTATCGCGCTTGTGCCCGACGCCACCGGACGCTGGACTCCCGTACCGGCGACACCGGGGGTCGAAACCGAGCCGGGATTGCTCGTCTATCGATTTGGCGCGGACCTTTTCTACGCCAATGAAAACCGCTTTGCTGATGAGGTTCTTGCGCTGGTCGCGAACGCACCGCACCCTGTGCGATGGCTTCTCATTGACGCGGGCGCTATTGGGGCCCTCGACTATTCAGCGGCGCGCACCCTCAAGTACGTCTGCGAGGAGCTGGCGCGTTCCGGCGTCGCGTTGATTTTCGGGCGAGTCAGCGCGTATCTTCGTTCTGACATGGAGCGGCATGGGATTATCGACGTCATTGGCGCATCGCGCATCTTCCCTACGCTCCACGAGGCGCTTGCTGCTGTACACGACGGCGACATTGTGACTCTGCACAGAATGCGCGTCGAGACGTGATCGAACATTCTCGAGGGCTTAAGGAATGATTCTTCAACCGACTCCAGACCGACCATTGACCGCGGAAGAGGCGCGACTCGCCGAAGCCCGCGTCGGCGCGGCGCCATGGCGGCGATGGGGACCGTACGTGTCGGAACGTCAATGGGGCACTGTACGCGAGGATTACAGCGCTTCCGGCAACGCCTGGGACTATGTTCCCCACGACCAAGCGCGCTCGCGCGCTTATCGCTGGGGCGAGGACGGTATCGCCGGCATCTGCGATGATCAGCAGCGGCTCTGCTTCGCTCTGACGCTGTGGAACGGCGTCGATCCGATACTCAAGGAGCGCTTGTTCGGCCTGAGCACAACCGAAGGCAATCACGGCGAGGACGTCAAGGAGTACTACTTCTATCTCGACAACGTGCCGACGCATGCCTACATGAAGTACCTGTACAAGTATCCGCAGCGGGCGTTTCCGTACGACAACCTGGTCGCGGAATACGCCAAAGCGGCGCCGGAAGATGTGCTGATCCGCATCAGCGCGATCAATCGCGGGTCGCAGACCGCGCCGTTGCACCTGCTGCCGACACTGTGGTTCAAGAACGACTGGTCATGGCACCCAGCGAATGCGAGGCCGACGATCGAGCTGGAGCAGTCCGGAAACAATGGCTTCGCGCTCAAGACCTCGCATCGCGACTTGCCGCCGTACCGGCTTTACGGGAACGGCGCAGAAGAGCTTCTGTTCACCGAAAACGAATCGAACACCGAACGTCTGTTTGGCACGCCTAATGCAACACCCTACGTGAAGGACGCCTTCGACGCTTATATCATCCACGGTCGGCGCGATGCGGTGAACCCCGAAGCAGCCGGCAGCAAAGTGGCGCCGCATTATATCCGGTCGATCGGTGCAGGGGAAAGCGCGGTCATCAAACTTCGGCTGAGCATCGCGGCGAAGTCGAAGATCCTCCTGGGCGCAGAGTTCGACACTGCCTTCGGGATGCGCAAGCGGGAAGCGGACGAGTTCTACGAGAGGGTGACGCCGTTCGAGTTGCCGGAGGACATGCGCAACGTGCAGCGCCAGGCGTTCGCCGGAATGTTGTGGAACAAACAATATTACCGTTACATGGTGCAGCACTGGCTCGACGGGGATCCCACGCTCCCGCCGCCGCCACCGCAGCGAAAGCAGGGACGTAACCACGAGTGGCGGCACTTCGCCGCGGGTGACGTGCTGTCGATGCCGGACAAGTGGGAATACCCGTGGTTCGCCGCCTGGGACACGGCGTTCCACTGTGTCACCTTGGCGTTGATCGATCCTGACTTCGCCAAGGATCAGCTGCTGCTGCTCACGCGCGAGTGGTACATGCATCCGAACGGACAGATACCGGCGTACGAATGGGAGTTCAGCGATTCCAACCCTCCCGTGCACGCGTGGGCGGCGATCCGCGTCTACCAGATCGAAGAAAAGATGTACGGCCGCAGGGACCGGGCTTTTTTGGAGCGGGTATTCCAGAAGCTGCTGCTCAATTTCACGTGGTGGGTAAACCGCAAGGATTCTCAGGGCAATAATATATTCGAAGGCGGATTCCTCGGACTGGACAATATCGGTCCGTTTGACCGCAACGCCGGGCTGCCCGGAGGGGGACGTCTCGAGCAGGCCGGCCGCAACGCCGGGCTGCCCGGAGGGGGACTTCTCGAGCAGGCCGACGCCACGAGTTGGATGGCGATGTACTGCCTCAATCTCCTCGCACTATCGCTGGAGCTCGCGAGGGAGGATCCAGTATACGAAGATCTTGCTACGAAGTTCTTCGAGCATTTTGTCTACATCGGCGAGGCGTTCAACCGCGTCGGCGAAGTCGAGGGCGGTCTTTGGAACGAGAAAGAGGGGTATTACTTCGACGTGCTCAAGCTTCCCGACGGTCGTCGTTTGCCGATGAGCGTGCAGACGATCGCCGGACTGATACCGACCTTTGCCCTCGCGATTGGAGATCGCGACAGCTTTCGCAGCTTCCCGGATTTCGCGAAGAGAGCCCGCTGGTTCGGCAAGTACCGGCCGGAGTTGCTGCGCAACTTGGCCGACATCACCCACCGTGGCGTGGAAGACCGCATTCGCCTCGCGCTGGTCGATTCGCCCAAGCTCGAGCGCATTCTGGCCATCGCGCTGGATGAAGATGGCCTGCTCTCGCCTTTTGGCGTGCGCTCGGTTTCAAGGCGCCACCAGGCGCATCCTTTTGTTCTCGAGCTCGACGGCCAGCGCTTCGTCGTCGACTATGAGCCGGGCGAGTCAACCACGCCGCTCTTCGGGGGCAACTCCAACTGGCGAGGTCCGGTGTGGTTTCCGCTCAATTTCCTGTTGATCGAGGCGCTACAGAAGCACCATTATTTTCTGGGCGACGACTTCAAGGTGATGATGCCCTGCGGATCAAAGAGAGTCGCGACCCTATGGGATGTCGCAACCGAGCTCTCGCATCGGCTCATCACACTGTTCCTCAAGGATGAGAAAGGTCGACGCCCGATCCATGGCAATCGTGCCAAGTTCCAGAACGACCCGCACTGGCGTGACCTGATTCTGTTCTACGAGTATTTTCACGGCGACACCGGCGAAGGACTGGGCGCGAGCCATCAGACGGGATGGACCGGCGTGGTAGCCAAGCTCATTCAGCAGTACGGGGAGTACGCGCTACAGGGAAAGGCGCCGCAATTGATCGAGGACGAAGAGCTGACGCTGCGACCGCAGCGCTGAGCGGCTCGATCCGTCCAAGGCGGCCCTCACCCCTTCCCCTCTCCCCGAGGGAGAGGGGTTGGTGTTGTCGCCTCTCCCTCGGGGAGAGGGGGTTGGTGTTGTCGCCTCTCCCTCGGGGAGAGGGGGTTGGTGTTGTCGCCTCTCCCTCGGGGAGAGGGGTTGGTGTTGTCGCCTCTCCCTGTGGGAAAGGGATTGGTGTTGTCGCCTCTCCCTGTCGGAGAGGCCGACGCGCCTCATTTGCCAAATGAGCGCGTCGCGTGAGGGAGGGGTTCCACATTACTGAGCGACAAGCTCCCGGAACATCGCAGCGTAGCGCTTCGCGGGGCGCCTCCATCCCACGTCCGTTGCCATGGCGTGCGCCTGGAGGCGCCGCCACAAAGCTCGATCGCGCCACATCGCGAGCGCGCGCCCGACGGCGAGCTCGAGCATGGCTCGAGTCACAGGCGTGAACTGCACGCCGGTCCCAGCTCCTCTTGCCAGCGCCGCATCGCTCGCGTCGACCACCGTGTCGGCGAGGCCGCCGACGCGACTCACCACCGGAATCGCACCATAACGAAGGGCGCACAGTTGCGTGAGTCCGCAGGGCTCGAAGCGCGAAGGAACGAGCAATGCGTCCGCTCCTCCCTGAATCAGATGCGCGAGCGGCTCATCGTAACCAATCAGTGCACCGATGCGTCCCGGCGCGCGGCGAGCTGCCGCAACGAAGCCGTTTTCCAGGGAGCGGTCGCCCGACCCGAGCAGCACGAGCTGCGCTCCTGCGCCCTCGATTGCGGGCAGCGCATCGAGCAGCAGGTCCATGCCCTTCTGATGGGTCAATCGGCTCACGACCCCGAACAGACAGGTCTGCGGTTCCACGTCGAGACCAAAGCGCCCCTGCAGCGCCTGCTTGTTGGGGACCCGGTTCGCGGGATGCTTGGCGTCGAAGGTGGAGGCGAGCCAGGGATCGGCGGCCGGATTCCATACCGTGTCATCGATGCCATTGAGGATGGCGGTGAGCGCGCCGGCGCGATGTCTCAGCAATCCTTCGAGGCCCATGCCCGTCTCTGGCGTCTGGATCTCGGCGGCGTACGTTGGCGAAACGGTGGTGATGCGATCGGCCAGCGCAAGGCCCGCCTTGAGATAACCGATGCTTCCGTAATATTCGACGCCATCCACCGAGAATGCGCTTGGGGGTAAACCGATCCTGTCCAGCAGCTCGCGAGGAAACTGACCTTGGAACGCGAGATTGTGGGCGGTCATCACCGTCCGAGGACGCGGTTCACCGGCGTAGTGCAGATATGCGGGCGCAAGGCCGGCTTGCCAGTCGTGCGCGTGGACAACATGCGGTTGGAAGTCACTCGCCACGCCACGGCCTATCGCGGCAGCGCATTGGGAGAGCGCGGCGAAACGCACTCCGTTGTCCGGCCAATCCTTGCCGTCGGGCCCCGCATACGGCCCGCCAGGACGAGCGTAGAGATGCGGTGCGTCGAGAACAAAGAAGTCCATACCGGATGCCTGCACCGCAAGCAGTCGCGCCGAGGCGCCATGGAAGTTGGCGAACTCGTGCACCGGCTGCGCCGTGGAGAGTGCATTCATCACCGACGTGTAACCGGGGATCAAGGTGCGCACCGTGATGCCTTCCTGCGGGAGAACGGGCGGCAGCGCGCCGACCACGTCGCCCAAGCCGCCGGTCTTGATCATCGGATAGGCCTCCGACGCGACCGAGAGGACGCGAACGCTAGTCATACGACCTCACAAAGCCCGCGGCCCCTCGCCGGGTGGCTCATTCGCCTAGACGATCGATCATGCGTTGCGTAATGAGGCACACACCGGCTTCGGTGCGGCGAAAGCGCGCCGCGTCGGCGTCCGGGTCTTCGCCGACGACCAACCCGGGCGGTATCTTTACGGCCGCGTCGATGATGACTCGCGAGAGTCGGACACCGCGGCCGACCTCGACGAAGGGAAGAATCACCCCGTGGTCGATCTGACCGTAGGAATGAATGTGGACCTCCTCACACAGCAGCGATTGGCGCAGCGATGAACCGGAAATGATGCAGCCTCCGGAAACCATCGAGGAAATCGCCAGGCCCCTGCGGTCGTCCTGGTCATGCACGAACTTTGCGGGCGGCGTGATCTTGGCGTAGGTCCATATCGGCCAATTGCGATCGTAGACATCGAGCTCAGGCACGGTGTCCGTCAGGTCGATGTTGGCCTCCCAGTATGCGTCCAGCGTGCCGACGTCGCGCCAGTAGAACGCAGCCTCGGTGCGCGAGCGCACGCAGGACTCGGCGAATCGATGCGCCTGCGCTTTGCTGTTCGCAACCAGATAAGGGATGATGTCGCGACCGAAATCGCGGCTCGAATGCGGGTCGGCAGCGTCGCGGCGTAGCTGCTCATTGAGGAACTCGCGCTTGAAGACGTAGACGCCCATGCTCGCGAGCGACCAGCCCGGCCGATCCGGTAACTCCGGCGGATGAAGCGGCTTTTCGATAAAGCTCAAGATGCGATCGTTCTCTCCAACCTGCATCACGCCTAGCGGGGAAGCGCCTGAGGCCGGAACCTCGATGCAGGCAACAGTGACGTCGGCGCCTTCATTGACGTGCTGCACCAGCATCCGCTCGTAGTCCATCTTGTAGACGTGATCGCCAGCGAGCACGACGATGTACTCGGGCGCGTAGGAGTCGATGATGTCGATGTTCTGGAAAATTGCGTCGGCCGTGCCGGCGTACCACTGGTTTTCCGCGACACGTTGACTCGCCGGCAGAATGTCGAAGCTTTCGTTGCGCATCGGTTGCAGGAACGTCCACCCGCGCTGCAGATGACGGATCAGGCTGTGCGCCTTGTATTGCGTGGCGACGGCGATGCGCCGGATGCCGGAGTTGAGCGCGTTGGAGAGCGCGAAGTCGATGATGCGCATCTTGCCGCCGAAATACACGGCGGGCTTGGCGCGGTTCTCGGTGAGCTCCATCAGTCGGGTACCGCGGCCTCCCGCGAGAACGCAGGCCATCGCCGAGCGGGCGAGAGGCGTCGAGTAGCTCACGGGATTCATGGGATTTGCCATTTCGAATTAGCCGCAGCGATCGATGCGCCAGATCTCTCTCGCGTATTCGCGAATGGCCCGATCGGACGAAAACCATCCGACGTTGGCGGTGTTCAATATCGCCATGCGCCACCAGGTTGACTGATCGCGCCACAGATCGCCAACCGTGCGTTGCGCCTTGCAATAGGCGTCGAAGTCGGTGCTCACCATGAAGTAATCACGGTGGCGCAGGTCATCGACGATGGCCGCGTACCTTCCCCGATCATCCGCTGAAAAGGCACCCGAAGCGATGGCGTCGAGCACGCCGGAGAGCTCCGGTGAGGACGCGATCGCCGCGCCGGCGTCGATCGAATCGCGCCGGCGCCGCTCGACCTCCACCGCCGTGAGCCCGAAGATGAAAATGTTGGCGGCGCCGACGTGCTCGCGTATTTCGATGTTGGCGCCGTCGAGGGTGCCGATGGTGAGCGCGCCGTTGAGCGCGAGCTTCATGTTGCCGGTCCCCGACGCCTCCATGCCTGCGGTCGAGATCTGTTCGGAAAGATCGGTGGCGGGAATCACCGCTTCGGCGACGCTCACGTTGTAATTGGGCAGGAAGACGACCTTGAGCAGGTCGCGAACGGCAGGGTCTCGGTTGACGACGGCCGCGACGTCGTTGATGAGCTTGATGATGAGCTTCGCCCGGTGATAGCCGGCCGCAGCCTTACCGGAGAAGATCTTCACACGCGGCACCCAGCCGTGCGACGGGCGGTCGCGCATCGCGTGATATAGCGCGACGATCTCCAGGACGTTGAGGAGCTGCCGCTTGTATTCGTGAATGCGCTTGATCTGCGCGTCGAAGAGCGCGTCCGGATCGACGCTTACGCCAAGGCGTTCCGAGATCAGCCGTGCCAGCGCCACCTTGTTGGCGCGGCGTACCGCGCTGAAGCGCTCGCGGAAGGATGCGTCCGTCGCGAAAGCGGCGAGCGAGCCGAGCTTGGTCGCGTCGTCCATGATCTGCGGCCCCACCGTGTCCGCGATGAGACGCGTCAGTCGCGGGTTGGCCTGGTAGAGCCAGCGGCGGAAGGAAATGCCGTTGGTCATGTTGACGACGCGGTCCGGATACATAGCGTTCAAGTCCGCAAATACCGTGCGCCGCATGAGGTCGGTGTGCAGCGCCGACACTCCGTTGACCCGATGCGAGCCGACGAAGGCGAGATAGCCCATGCGCACGCGGCGCTCGCCGTTGTCCTCGATCAGCGAGGTCTTTGCCGCCACGTCGCCCGGCTCGCTCCGGGAACCGCCATCGAGATGCAGGGCGTTGATGCGATGGATGATCTGCATGTGACGGGGCAGCAGGCGCTCGAGCAGGCCCACGCTCCACGTTTCGAGCGCCTCGGGAAGCAGCGTGTGATTGGTGTAATTGAATATCGACGTGCCGATTTTCCAGGCGAACTCCCACGGCATGCCGTGCTCGTCGACGAGCAGGCGCATCAGCTCCGGAATGGCGATGGCGGGGTGCGTGTCGTTCAACTGGATCGCCGCGTGATCGGCAAGCGAGGAAAGCTCCCCGTGCTGCTGCTTGTGCCGGCGCAGAAGATCCTGGAGCGACGCAGAGGCAAAGAAGAATTCCTGACGCAACCGCAATTCGTGGCCGGCCGGTGTTTCGTCGCTCGGGTAGAGAACACGCGATATCGCCTCGAGGCGAACGCGATCGGCCAGTGCGCCCACGTGGTCGCCGCGATTGAAATCCTGCAGGTCGAGCGGATCGGCGGCTCGCGCCGACCACAGTCGCAGCGCGTTGACGTGCGCTCCTCGCCATCCGGTGATGGCAGTATCGAAGGCGACGGCGGTCACCGTCTCTGCAGGCCGCCACACGTAACGCGTCACTTGATTCGATGCCTTGATTTCATCGACCGTGCCGCCGAATCCGACCGTGTACGCGACTTCAGGGCGCTCGAACTGCCATGGATTGCCGAAGGAGAGCCAGTCCTCGGGTAGCTCGTGCTGCCAGCCGTCCTTGATCACCTGGCGGAAGATGCCGTGGTCGTAGCGGATTCCGTAGCCGTGCGCGGCGATGCCGAGCGTCGCCATGCTCTCCATGAAGCATGCCGCGAGGCGCCCCAGGCCTCCGTTGCCGAGCGCTGCGTCCGGCTCGAGGCTGCGCAGACGGTCGAGGCTCACGCCGAGCTCGGCGAGGGCCTCGCGCGCGGTGTCGACCAGACCGAGGTTGGACAGCGCGTCGAACAGCATCCGTCCGATCAGGAATTCGAGCGAAAAGTAATAGACGCGTTTGCGGCCATCGCGGTAGGCCTTGCGCGTCGTCTCGCTCCATCGATCGATGATGCGGTCGCGCACCGCGAGCGCTGTCGCCATGAACCAATCGTGCTCCCGGGCATGGCTTGCCTCCTTGGCGACCATGTAAGTGAGCTTGCTGAGGATGGCCTCGCGGAAAGCCGCCACTGCGTCGCGGTCGCGCGTCGCGCTCGACGATGCGGCAATCTGCGATGTAACCGCGGGGCTCGTATCAGTCTCGAGCATCGAAATGATCTTTCACGTTGAGAATTGGCACACGCTCAGGAATGACGCCTTCGCGGGGGGCGTCGAAAAACATTTACTACGAGCGAAGCGCAACCGTGGTGGGATAACCCGTGCTACGCATCGCGATCCCACGACTCAAGTTTACACCGCCAAAGGTCCGCCGTTCTGGGACGCGAGATGTCGGGTGGTTTGTCAGCGATTGACTGACACCGGCGCTCGGGTCACAGCGCAAGGTACAGTGCGAGTCCCAGACCCAATGCGGCGAGGAAGATTGACAGCAGAATGGGATAGCGCGGATCGTGCGAGCGCGGAATGTCGGCGGGCGGCAAGGTGGAGGTATAGCTACGGTGCTGGAGTGCTCCGAGAATCATGCATCCGGTGCCGATCAGGACGAG
The DNA here is from genome assembly GCA_005882995.1 of Betaproteobacteria bacterium. Classification (GTDB taxonomy): domain Bacteria; phylum Pseudomonadota; class Gammaproteobacteria; order Burkholderiales; family Casimicrobiaceae; genus PALSA-1003. Next base: position 3,518 of record VBCY01000099.1, on the reverse strand, counting down.
CGCGATGCCCACTACACTGGAAACGCTGGTGTGCAGCGGTGCGGCGTCAGCAACGCCCTGCGACGCAGCGAGCATGCGCAAAAAAAGTCCGAATCGGGCGACGACGAAGCCGAATCCCATGATCGTCAGCCCGGTGCGCACCCAGGCGAGAAGCGTTCTTTCGGCGGCAAAGAAAACTCTCGGGTCGCTAAGCATTCGCTCTCTCCTGGGATGATTGTCGCTTAAGCAGTTATTTCGCGTGCAGCGACACCAGCCGCGCGAGGATGATCGCGGGATAGAGCTGGCCGAGCAATGCTTCGAGCACGGCGAGGGAGCGCGCCGCCGGTGCTACGGGCGTAATGTCGCCGTAACCGACCGTCGTCAGCGTGACGAAGCTGAAATAGAGCCAGCGCGCCGGACCCTTGGCGTGAAGGTCGCCACCGGCGAAGGCATTCGCAGTATGCAGCAGCGCGACCACCTCGTAGGCAGCCGCCCAGGCGATCCCAAGCAACAGGTAAAGCACGACAGCACCCATGATGCGATCGGCGCTAACCGTCCCTGCGCTCGCAAAGACACGCGTTGCGACGATGCTCAAGACCAGAATGAGCGCCAGTAGTCCCGATCCTTCTCGCAACGACATCGACAGGCTCGAAGGAACGAGCCATTCCAGCCACCGCAACACAACGGCCACGATGCACAATGCGATGGTGACGAAATGCAGGACCTTGGGCTCGGCGATTGCAACCGCACCGCTCAGGAGGATGAGGGTGAGCGCCACATCGTTGATGATCTCGCCGAGATTCCCTCTGGGGACAATCACTGGAACGACGAAGATGCCACCGATGATGACGACCAGCAGGACCGACATGCTCCATGCGCGGAGCAGCTCGGCGCGGTGCAGGAAGCGCGACCTTCGAAGCGACGTGGTCGAGAGAGATGGTTGTTCGACGACCATCGGAGCACCTCGCTGTAGTCGGTTTGCTGCTGCGAAACGGAGGCCGATCTCCTTGGCCCCGCCGAATACCTACGCGCCACACGGAGCAAGGCAGCCGATTATACCCATCAGCCTTGCATCGAAAGCGGCTTGCGCTGGTGCGCTTCCCCCATGCATTGAGGGTGGTTCCGCTCCTCGACTTGCTATCTTTTAGTGCAATTCGCGGAGCTCCGACGGTCCGCTCGACACACGGCGGACTGCCCCATGCAAGGCATTCGGAGTTATCAGCATGCCGACGATCTGAGGTCGTCGCTGCCCACACTTTACCGCGCGCCGCGTTTGGGAACGCCGGCGCGCCGAGCATTGTCCAAGTTGCCAGTTCGTTTCGACTACCCTGTTCAAGCTTTATGGTCCGACTATGCCCGCACTGCGGGGCACCAGCGCTACGTATCCACCGACGTCTAATCGACCATCTGATCTCCCTGGTGTATCCGGTGCGTCGTTACAGTTGCACGCGCTTCGAATGTGAGTGGGTGGGCAACCTGCACACGTCCACGCGTGAGCGTCGGCACCCGGCCTAGTAGCTCGCGCTCACCGCTTTCCCTTCGCCCAACGCCGGATAAATCCGATCCGTCGATGGATTCGCGCGCCCGTTTACCGACCTGGGAATCGCCCCTATGATGAGTCCCTTCGAACGGAGGGTGTATGGGGGCCAGGGAGCTTTTCGATTTGCGCGGCAAGGTGGCGATTGTCACCGGCGGCTCGCGTGGAATCGGCCTGCAGATGGCCGAAGCGCTGGGTGAGATGGGCGCGCTGGTCGCGATCACCGCCCGCAAGCAGCCAGAGCTCGATGAGGCGCGCGACCATCTCGCGGCTTCAGGCATCGACTGCCTGACCGTCGCCCGGGATCTCTCTGATTTCCATTCCGTTCCGACCATCATCGACGCGGTGCTGGCGCGCTGGCAGCGGGTCGATATCCTCGTTAATAATGCGGGCACCAACTGGGCGGCGCCCGCCGAGGATTATCCCGACGACGGCTGGCGCAAGGTGATGGCACTCAATGTCGACGCGCAATTCTTCATGTGCCGCGAAGTCGGCAAGCGGGTGATGATTCCGCGAAAGAGCGGCAAGATCATCAACATCGCGTCGATCGCCGGGCTCTACGGGAACCCGCCGGCGTGGGAAATGCTCACCGTCGGATACAACACCAGCAAAGGCGCGCTGGTGAACATGACCCGTACCCTCGCCGCCGAGTGGGGCAAGTACAACATCAACGTCAACGCCATCTGCCCAGGCTTCTTCCCCTCGAAAATGACCAAGGTCACGCTGGATCGCATCGGACGGCAGGTGCTGGAGCTCACCCCCTTGGGACGATTGGGCAGCGAGGAAGACTTGAAAGGCAGCGTCGTGTTCCTCGCTTCCGAAGCGTCGCGCCACATCACAGGTCACGCGCTTCCTGTCGATGGCGGTTGTGTCGCCATCTGAGCTCCAAGCGCCGGCCAATCCCGGGGCGAAGCTCGTCACTCCGGTCCATCCGGTGCATACGGCCGCGCTCGCGGCATACCTGCGCTCGCATGTCGACCCGCTCATCGGCGATCTCGCCATCGAGGAATATCAGGGCGGGCAGTCGAATCCCACTTACCGCATAACGGCTGGGGACAACCGTTACGTCCTGCGTCGCAAGCCGCCGGGCAAGCTTCTACCGTCGGCGCACGCCGTCGATCGCGAATATCGCGTGATGTCTGCGCTGTCACGCACCGATGTCCCGGTCGCGAAGACGCTGGCCTTGTGCGAGGACGATTCCGTGATCGGCACGGCGTTCTACGTGATGCAATACGTCGAAGGCCGCATCCTGTGGGATCCGACACTGCCCGGCATGAACCAGGAGCAACGCAGTGCGCACTACGCCGAGTTGAGCCGGGTCATCGCGGCATTGCATCAGGTTGATTACGCGGCGCTGGGTCTGAGTGATTTCGGGCGGGTGGGGCATTACATCGAGCGCCAGATCGCGCGCTGGTCAAGGCAGTACCAGACCGACGGCGCCGAGCCGATTCCTTCGATGGAACGGCTGATCGAGTGGCTGCCGCGACATCTGCCTCAAGAAGACGAAACGAGCGTCGTGCACGGTGATTATCGTCTCGATAACGTCATCTTCGATCTCGAGGAGCCACGGATTCTCGCGGTGCTCGACTGGGAGCTCTCCACGCTCGGCCATCCGGTCTCGGATTTTGCGTATCAGGTGATGGCCTGGCGGCTCGCTCCCGGACAGTTCCGCGGCTTGAAGGGCTTCGATCTTGCCGCACTGGGGATTCCTACCGAGGAAGAGTACGTGGCGGCGTATTGCCGTCGCACCGGGCGCAAGGGGATCGACCACTGGGAGTTCTATCTCGTTTTCAACATGTTCCGCATCGCCGCGATCCTGCATGGCGTGCTCGCGCGTGCCCTGCAGGGCAATGCCGCCAGCCAGAATGCGCTCGAGCAGGGAGGGCGAGCGCGCCTGGTCGCCGATGTTGCGTGGGACATGGCTCAACGCATGGCATAGGAGCCGGCAATGGACTTCACGCACTCGAACAAGGTGAAAGAGCTCCAGGCGCGGCTTGCGCGC
>VBCY01000098.1 GCA_005882995.1 Betaproteobacteria bacterium | reverse complement strand
GGCGCACCGGAATCGGCGCAGTGACTGGATCGACGCCCATGAAAGTCTTGGCGACTTCGGTGATGAGCGGCAGGCGTTCATGAATTTTCTGCGCGCCCAGATGGCGCAAGACGAGGTTGACGGCGGCACCTTGTGAAGTCGCGACGGTGCGGCCCTTCTGTTCCTCGTACCAGAACGCCTGCGAGAGCCGGTCGCGCGGGCCGAGCTCCATCGCCTTCACCCGCGGAAAGGGCTCCGGCGGTCCCAAGCCGTAGTCCTGCAGATATCGATACCCGTCCTTGTTGGTCAGGATCGCTCCCTCGCCGCGACAAGCTTCGGTGATGAGAATGCCGGTACCCGGCAGCGCGGTCGGGTGCCATTGCATGAACTCCATGTCTCGCAGCGGCACGCCGTGGCGATAAGCGATGCCCATGCCGTCTCCAGTCACGATGCCGGCATTGGTGTTCTGCCGAAAGACGCGACCGGCCCCGCCGGTGCAGAAAATAGCCGCCTTGCACTCGAACAGGAATAGCTCGCCCGTCGCGATCTCGATTGCAAGCACGCCACGCACGCGTCCAGTCTCGACGAGCAGATCGGCGCAGAAGAATTCGTCGGAACGAGTGATCCGCGGATATTTGAGAGACGTCTGGAACAACGTGTGCAGAATGTGGAAGCCGCTCTTGTCAGCGGCAAACCAGGTTCGCTGCACCTTCATGCCGCCGAAGAAGCGCACGTTGATGTGGCCGTCCTGCTTGCGACTCCACGGACATCCCCAGTGCTCGAGCTGGACCATTTCCTCGGTGCAGTGGGCGACGAAATACTCGACCGCGTCCTGGTCGCACAACCAATCGCCGCCGGATACCGTATCGTCGAAGTGATGGTCGAGGCTGTCATCCGGCCGCACCACACCGGCCGACCCGCCCTCTGCGGCGACAGTATGGCTGCGCATCGGCACGACCTTGGAAATCAGCGCCACATCGAGCGTGGGCTCGCTCTCAGTCGCCGCAATCGCTGCGCGCAAACCTGCACCGCCGCCTCCCACCACGACTACATCGGTACGCACAAACTGCATCGCATCTCCGGGACGATCACTGGCATCGATTCAACGGCTATCAAGCTAAACCGGTCTGCGCGCCTAACCCTTGACTTTGATCAATGGAGTTCTCGGTGAGAGGCGCAGCATAAGCGTTAACCAGGAAGTTGACGAGGAGAACGATGTTTCAGGTCCGCATTCACGGACGCGGAGGCCAAGGCGTCGTTTCAGGCGCCGAGATGCTATCGGTGGCGGCCTTCATGGAAGGACGCTACGCCCAGGCGTTTCCAAGCTTCGGGTCGGAGCGCATGGGCGCGCCCGTCATGGCGTTCTGCCGCATCGACGACAAGGCGATTCGTTTGCGCGAACCGGTGCTCAATCCGGACGCGCTGATCATCCAGGATCCGACGCTACTGCATCAGGTGGAGCTGTTCAAAGGTTTGCATCCCGGTGGCTACATGCTGATCAACTCTACTCGCGATTTCGCTGAGCTTGGCATCGCCGAGTTCGTGCGTGGGTTTCACGCCAGGCGTTTGTGCACCGTTCCGGCAACCGAGGTTGCGCTGAAGCACGTCGGACGCCCGCTGCCGAATGCCGCGTTGCTCGGCGGCTTTGCGGCATTGAGTCAGCAGATACGGCTCGAATCGCTGGTCTCCGCCATCCGGGATAAGTTTCCCCGCACCGTAGCGGAGAAGAACATCGCTGCGGCGACGGAAGCCCACGCGCTTGTGAAAAGTTCGATGGAGGTCGCCGTTGCTTAAGCAGACCGAAGGTTCGCGCGCCATCGCGGAGGCGATCGCGCTCGCTCGCCCGGAAGTGATTTGCGCCTACCCGATTACGCCTCAGACTCACATCGTCGAGGCGTTGGGCGAAATGGTGAAGACTCACGAGCTCGGCGGATGCGAATTCATCAACGTCGAGTCGGAATTTGCCGCGTTGTCGGTCGCGATCGGAGCATCGGCCGCCGGCGCTCGAGCCTACACGGCGACCTCCAGCCAGGGACTGCTTTTCATGGCTGAGGCCGTCTACAACGCCGCCGGCCTTGGGCTGCCCATTGTGATGACCATCGGCAACCGTGCGATTGGCGCGCCGATCAACATCTGGAACGACCATTCCGACAGCATGTCGATGCGCGACGCCGGCTGGATCCAGCTTTACGCCGAGACCAACCAGGAAGCGCTCGACCTGCACATCCAGGCGTTTCGCCTCGCCGAAGAGCTCTCCTGCCCAGTCATGGTCTGCGTCGACGGGTTCATCCTCACGCACGCGTACGACCGCGTCGATGTGCCCTCCACGATCGGCGCGATGGTCGGTCCAGAGGCCTTTACCGAAGTACGCTATCTCGCGCACCACAAGCAGCTGCGCGCGCTCAAGCTGATTCCTCAGCTGTCGTCAGCGTTCAGGGCGAAGTTCAGTCGTATTTCAGGAGGACTCATCCGCAGTTATCGCACGGCCGACGCGGAGACGATCGTCGTCGCCCTGGGATCCGTCAACGGCACCATCCAGGAAGTAGTCGATGAAATGCGCGATGCCGGAGTGAAGATCGGGTCCGTTTCCATCTGCTCGTTCAGGCCCTTCCCGCTCGCTGCCGTGCGCGACGCACTCCACCGCGCGAAACGGATAGTCGTCATCGAGAAATGTCTTGCGGTCGGGCTCGGCGGCATCGTTTCCGACGGTGTGCGCAAGGCGCTGTCGGGCATCGTTCTCAAAGGCTACACCGTGATTGCCGGGCTCGGCGGCCGTGCCATCACCCGGGCCTCCCTCAAGCAACTCTTCGAGGACGCCGGCAACGACGAGCTCGAGCAGGTGACTTTTCTCGACTTGAATGCCGACACCGTGCAACACGAGCTCGAGCGCGAGGCGCGCGTTTTTTGCCAGAGGATCGCGCCGTCATGGAAATGCAACCCGTCAAGTTTTATCAGACCGGGACCTTCACCGTAGGCAACCGTCTGCTTGCCGAGGACGAGCGAAGCGTCCAGGCAAACATCGACCGCACCAACTCGCTCAATTCCGGGCACCGCGCCTGCCAGGGATGCGGCGAGGCGTTGGGAGCGCGCTATGCCATCGATGCGGCAATGCGCGCGTCGCGCAATCAGCTGATTGCCGCCAACGCGACCGGATGCCTCGAGGTCTTCTCGACGCCCTATCCTGAGACTTCGTGGCAGATCCCCTGGATTCACTCCTTGTTCGGGAACACGGCGGCAGTCGCGGCAGGCATTGCGGCCGCATTGCGAGTCAAAGGTCGGCGTCACGTTCGGGTGATCGCACAGGGAGGCGACGGAGGCACCACCGACATCGGCTTCGGTTGTCTCTCCGGAATGTTCGAACGCAACGACGGCGTACAGCGCTCCAGCGCCACGCCGCCCGCCGCGCGCACCGCTACTACGCCCGCTGCGGGACCGGAGCCGGGCAACTCTTTCGGACAGGGAAAGAATGTGCCGCTGATCGCCATGGCGCACGGCATTCCCTACGTCGCGACGGCGAGTGTGGCCAACTTGCGCGATCTGGAGCGCAAGGTGACCTTCGCGATGGGGATCGACGGAGCACGTTACGTTCACATCCACGTGCCGTGCCCGCTGGGCTGGGGCTCGGTTCCTGCTGACACGATAAGGATTGCGCGCCTCGCTGTGGAGTCTGGACTCTTCCCGTTGTTCGAGGCTGAGCATGGTCAGATCACAGGTCGTACCAAGATCCGCCGTAAGGTGCCGGTCGACGAATATCTGCGGTTGCAGAAACGATTCGCTCATCTCTTTGCCGATCCGCCGCAGCTGGGGCGCCTTGCGCTGATCCAGGCCATCGCCGATCGCAACGTTGAGCGATTCCAGCTGCTGTGATCGAGTCATGATGCAAAAACCATTCGCGATCACACTCG
>VBCY01000533.1 GCA_005882995.1 Betaproteobacteria bacterium | reverse complement strand
TTGCTTACCGGGTTGACGTCGCGAAGCACGAGCCAGAGGCCGATGAAGATGACTATTCCCCAGCTGACCATGAGGCCACCCTCCTCCCTGCAATGGCGAACTGAAGCACGATCGTCAGAGCGCCGATGGTGTAGACGCCCAGGGTCATCCAGGTACCGAACGTGATCCACATCGCGTACAGGCCGAGCACCTGAAATCCGAGCCCTGTGGTGACGGAGATGGCCGTTAGCGCTGGCAATGAGATCGAGCGCCGAACCGTCAAGGTTGATTTATTGGTCATGATGCCCTCCGCATCGCACGTCCGAACGCATGTGAGCGGCGACCGAGGTCGGCTCGCACGGTGTTCAGCGCATTGCTGCAAAGGTTGTGGCTAATGCGCAGTGCCAAACGCGGCTCGTGGCGCTTAAGCGCACGGATAACGTCACGAAACGAGAGTGTTCGCAGGAAGTACATGCCGATCTCCTGAAGTGATTGAGCGGAACGCTCAAAGAGAACGGCTTGCGCGCGCGCAGCGCGAAGTACTAAAACATCACTACACGAAGATTAGGATCCCTTCTCGGAATACGAAACGCGATCCGAACCGGGGGGTGGGTCTACTGCGAGGACGGCGTGTGGACCTGTCGCGCGCCTGTGTAGCGCGAACTGAGGGCGTCTTCCAAAAATTTGCAGCAGAATTCTGGGGAAATTCGAAGTACAAAGTGCTGAACCTGTGCTCCGCGTACAATCCGCGACTTACATGAGCACCACCACACGCTCAACAGCGCGTAGACCGTCACCCGCCCCGATTCCACAAACCCGCCTCGGCCGGATCGCGCAGATCGGGCTCGCGGCGGGAGGGCTCGCCGTGGGGGCGGCCGCCGAAGGGTTGAGACGATTCGCACGCGGCGAAGCCAGCGACTTTGGAAGCGCGCTGTTTTCGGCTCCCAATGCGCGACGGCTCGCGGCGCGGCTTGCCCGCCTGCGCGGCGCAGCCATGAAGCTCGGGCAACTGGTCTCGCTCCAGGGCGAAGACATCCTGCCACCGGAATTCGCACAGGCTCTGGCGGTGCTGCGCGCGCAGGCCACGCCGATGCCCACGGAACAGCTTCGACGCGTACTCGGTCGCGAGTACGGCAAAGGCTGGGAGCGACGATTCTCAACGTTCGACTACGACCCCATCGCAGCTGCTTCGATCGGGCAAGTGCATCGTGCAACCACGCCAGACGGGCGTGACCTCGCTCTGAAGATTCAATATCCAGGCGTGGCCCGGTCCATTACGAGCGACGTCGATAACGTCGCGGTGCTGTTGCGGCTTTTGAATCTGCTGCCGCTCGACCTCGACATTGGAGGCCTGGCAGCCGAGGCCAAACGCCAGCTCGCCCAAGAAGCCGATTACGTCAGCGAGGCTCGTTTTCTGGAACGGTACGCGCGACTGGTCGCCGACGAGCCGGCACTGTTCGTTCCTGGCGTGTACTGGGACCTGACGACGCCGCGGGTCATGGCCATGGACTTCGTAGAGGGGGAGCCGCTCGACGTGCTGGACAACGCGCCGTTGGCGCGGCGTGACGCAGTCGGATCTCTTCTCGAGCGCCTGCTGTTTCGCGAGCTATTCGAGTTCCGCACCATGCAGACGGACCCAAACTTTGCGAATTCTCGATTTCGGAGCCACGCAACGATTCGGCGCGGCCTTCGTTGCGAACTACGCGCGCATTACCCGTGGCGTGATCGACGGCAATCGCACCGCCGTCGCCCGCGAGGCCATTCGGATCGGCTACGCGGCGGCCGATGACTCCCCGGAGCGCATGCGGGCGGTGGTCGATATCATCTTCCTGGTCTGCGAACCGCTTCGCCACCGGGGCCGCTATGACTTTTCAAAATCGGACTTGCCTTCGCGAGTGCGCGCGCTTGGATTCGAGCTCGCGTTCCGGCGCGGACTCCTGCGGCCTCCGCCTCCCGAGACCATCTTTCTGCATCGCAAGCTCGTGGGTTCGTCTCTGCTACTGGCTCGCATCGGCGCTCGCGTCGATGCACGCGCACTCGTGCTGCCATTCCTGCCGACACGTTAGCGCGCTCCAGATACTGTCGGATCAACCGTCGCGTCGCGCATCTCGATACAGAGTTTTTAATACGAGCACCTCGTACTCCATACGACGTGCTAAATACTACGAGCGAAGTTCGAAAAGTACTGAGTGCCGCGTCCTCAGTACGCAGTGGTGAGAGCTCAGTGTAATGGACGACGTACAAAGTGCTGCGAACGGAATGCGCCATCTATGACCGCAATCGGGGCCAAGAGTGGCCGTTCGATGTAGCAGTGATCGCGCAAGTCGCTCCCTGCTTTCGCGGTTGCCGATTTGTCGCACTGTGACCGAGTTCACCCGAGGGGAGTGGATGGGACGGAATCAGCGACGCTGGGCGGCCATCGTGTCAGCCGACCTGGCGGGTTACTCGCGCCTCATGGTGCGGTTGATGTGCAGCGCGGCATTGTCGACCGCAACGCCAGCATCAAATCCCAAGAGCGCATCCAGTTTCGAATCGGCTTCAATGTCGGCGAGTCATTATGCTTACATCCAATAATGCTTTTGGCAACTGGGGAGGCCCCTATGCTGGTCGCATGGCGAATTGTTTGCACTCTTGTCCTATCGGCCCTAGTCGCGGCTTGTGCCGATCTCAAACCCCGCCAAGATGCTGCCGACTCAGGCGTTTCCCTTCAACCATTGAAGCAGCTGAGCGCGCAAATCAGCGCAGAGGCGCAGAGTGGCGCCATTCCAGGTGCAGTGATACTCGTCGCACGCGATGGGAAAATTCTCTATACCGACGCGATCGGGCTGCAGGATCCGAGCTCCGGAAGGCCGATGAAGCTGGACTCAATATTTCGCATTGCGTCGATGACAAAGCCGATCGTCTCGGTTGGTGTAATGATGCTGGTCGAGGAAGGCAAACTCTTCCTTGCCGATCCGGTATGGAAATATCTTCCTGAGTTGAAGGGCCTAAAGGTCGGCGTGGAAAAAAAGGATGCCGCTGGTAATGCGGTGTTGGAGGAAGTTGCGGCAGTTCGCGAAATGACCGTACAGGACCTTCTGCGCCACACATCTGGGTTCACGTATGGCATTTTCGGGACATCGCTCCTTAAAAAACGATATGTGGACACGAAGGTGGAGGGCGATCGTAATCAGACGAATGCCGAACACGTGGATCGTCTCGCGAAGTTGCCCCTGGCATATCAACCCGGAACGACCTGGGAGTACAGCCGCTCTACCGATGTTTTGGGCGCCGTCATCGAGCGCGTTACTGGGCAGACGCTCGACGTATTTCTATTCGAAAGAATCCTGAAACCGCTTGGCATGAAGGACACCGGGTTCTCGGTTGATCCGGCGAAGCACGCGCGCATTGCGGAGCCCTTTGCAGTAGATCCGGACACGAAGTCGCCGGTGCTGTTGCCCGACGTGCGTACGCCGCCACGCTTTCTATGCGGCGGCGCCTGCATGGTCTCAACCGCGACGGACTACTACCGCTTTCTCCAGATGCTGCTCAACGGCGGTGAACTTGACGGAGTGCGCATACTGTCCAGAAAGTCAGTTGAGCTAATGACCGCGGATCATCTCGGGTCCGCTATCGCCCATGGGGAGCTATTTCCGGGCTACGGATTCGGTCTAGGCTTCGCCGTCCGAGTCAGTCCTGGAGAGGCTTCGAGTCTGGGGTCGGTAGGCGACTACACCTGGGGTGGTTTATATGGCACCTACTTCTTTGTTGACCCAAGGGAAAGGCTTATTGCGATCCTGCTGATGCAAAGGCCGAATTACTCGAAATACGCACGCCAGTTTAGAACCGGCGTTTACCGTGCACTGGATTAAGCCCGTAGTGTGATGCCGACTGGGATAGGAGAATGTCCGGTCTGGGGTCGTCTTCGGACCTTCATTTACGCTGCTGGACCTTCGTGATGGCGCGCTCCACTGTCGGATCAACCGTCAGGTCGCGCAGCTCGCCTCAGAATCCTTGATGCGCAGCACGTCGTACTCCATACGAAATGCTGAGTGCGACGAATGAAGAACAGCGAGCGCACTACGTCGTCCCTCACTGGAAGTACTGAGTACGGAGGGCGATGTACGAAGAGCTGAGCGCGAAGGCTGAGTGCGAAGTGCTCATTGCCTTTGACGGTCTAGGAATTTATGGTCTGCACTCACGGCTCAATACTCCATATGCAGTACTCAGTACGGAGCGCGCAGTCTGACCACGCCCTAATAGTCGCCTCATTTCTCAGGATAGGTGACGGGAAAACTGGAGCGACGAGCGCAATGTCTCAGTCCGGCTTCGTGCTCCAAAGTGATCTGTCAAAGCGTATGCATGGTCTGGATTC
>VBCY01000532.1 GCA_005882995.1 Betaproteobacteria bacterium | reverse complement strand
AATCGCGGCGTCACTCGAAACCCCCCGTTCACGAAAGCCGCCGCCGACGCCATTGACAGCGGATTGACCTCGGATGCGCCGATCGCGGTTCTCGGATACGGTTGAAGGATATGCTTCGTGTCCCTGGGCAGTCCCAGGCGATACGTGAGATCGATCACATTCTTGATTCCAGCACGCGCTCCAGCGCGCATCGCCGCGGTGTTGCGGGACTCACCCAAAGCGATCCGGCACGGGATCTCCCCGCGGTACTCGGGCTCCGAGCGCGAGTGGAAGTTCTCGATCTTCTTGTTGCCCCGCCGGCGACCCAGAGAGACGTAGATCGGCGCATCGAGCACGGTACAGCGCTGGAGCACCTCGGCCGAAATCGCTTCCACCGTCTGCAGCGGTGGCTTATCGGCGAGCACTTCGCGGGTAAGCCGCTCGACCAGGCCACCATAGGTGAAGATCTTGAACGTTGACCCCGGCTGCCGCCAGCCGGTGGCGATCACGTCGTACTTCAGTTGATTGAAGTTCACATTTCCCACCTCGGCAAGCACTTCACCCGTGAAGTCCACCACGAATGCTCCAGCGCGCAACTGGTTATTGTCGAGGTCGTTTGGGTGCCGAGCCAGATAGGTGTGGAGCGTCAGATCGACTGCCTTGACGAGTACATCCTGGAGTCCATCATCACGCGTGATCGAGATCGTGAGTCCCCCTTTGTTAATCGGGAAACGATCCTTGTAGAGAATCCGCACCCGCTCGAGGAAGTAGTCGTGCGCGCCACAGCCAATGCCCAGTGAAACAATTTCCTTGCGAAGCGCCCGCTCAACAAGGTTCGCAGCGCGATCGTGCTCCACATCGGTGATCACGCCCTGATCCAACATTAGCCCAAGTACCCGAGTAGTGCCGCGCGCAGCCTCTGCCCAGTTCGCGTCGCGAATTTCTTCGCGCCCTGTAAGCATCGGATCCATGGTAAATGAACGATCAGGTAGCGCCGGCTTGTTGATGAGCGCCACGATGAAAGCCGCCTGATATAGCGCGAGGTCCTTCGCCGGTTTGCCGAAGTACGCACGGCTGGCCGCTTCGATACCGTACTGTCCGCGACCGAAATACGGCATATTGACGTATTTAAGCAGCAGCTGTTGCCTCGAAAACTCGCGCTCGATCCGCAGCGCCATGATGATGTCGCCGATTTTTTCGATCTCGGTCGATTGGCGACCGGTGCCATCACGAAGATGTTTGGCGATCTGCATCGTCAGCGTCGATGCACCTGAGCGGCTTTCCTGAAGGATCCGCTTTGCGAGCGCGCGCAGAATCGCACCCTTATCGATTCCCTCATGCGTGAAGAAGTTCTTGTCTTCGGAGGCGAGAATCGCGTTGGTGAAGAACGGCGGAATCTCAGCGGGGTCGTTGATGAGGGTGCGATGTTCGGGCGACGAAATGCAGGCGACGGTTTTTTGATCCTCGGTAACCATCACCGATTGCTGGGCGAAGTACGCCGGGTCATGCAAGCGTGAGATCGCGTTCTTGTCGATGCCGAGATAGGCGTCGATCTGGGGGGAATATCGCGAATCGATGGTCTCCACAATGAATTCGAATCCGACATAGCCCAGGACAACGAGCGCAACCAGCACACCCAGAGCGATAAAAAAACGCTTGATGATCCTGCCAAAAAAACGCAGGAGCGCCCAAGGCAGCGTCAAAAAGACGAGCTTGAGGATTCCGCGGTCGACCCCTTGCATAAACCTTCCTCCCCAGTAGAAGCGGACAAAGACACCGCTCCTTTGAAACGCTTATACCAGAAGTACACGTTATACCAACGCGGGACCACCGCGGGGTTCTGCGTGCTTTTCGGACGCACGCTCGTTGCCGCCGTCGGGGCTAAAAAACACCGTGCGCCCGGATCGCCCGGCTGCCCAATGACCGATCGGCGCTACCCCATCAGCACATTCACGATCGCATTCCCGATTCCCATGAGAGCCGATCCCGATATCAGCCCGGCGCAAATCGGTTCCATGCCCTCGACCCAGATCCGGTTGCCCTTGGTGCCTTGGGTGGGATAGCGAAGCCGCATCAGCCAGAAGATCATCGCGCCGATCCACATCGCAAAGGTGGACTCGGGCGGTAGAACCACGCCCAGCCCGATCGATACGGCGGAGAGCGCAAACCGGCCCTTTGTAATCATCCGCGCGATCTCGATCGCCGCCGCTGCGACCGCCGCCACGATCATCGACACCTCGGCCGAATAGGGCAGCGCGCTGAAGCCCTTGGCAATCAGTTCGGCAACGCCCTTCCACGCCCTTCCATTGCAGCGCCGCCGGAAACGCGAAATTGTCGGAGACCATGGTCGCCACGGAGCGCGCGCCGTAGGCGTCGGGTGGCAGGAATAGCAGGAAGAACAGCGGCACACAGGCGATCGCACCCGCGAAGATGCCGATCACGTGGCCGATGGCCTGCTGGCGCGGCTTGCCCCCGAGCATGTAGCCGGGCTTGATGTCGGGGAGGAGGTTGGCGGCGTTGCCCGCGATCTCGCCCGTCATTCCCGCTGGGATCAGGT
>VBCY01000005.1 GCA_005882995.1 Betaproteobacteria bacterium | reverse complement strand
CGCGCCACCGACGCGCATCAGAATTCGTCCGATGCCGCCGTCCAGCGGTGAGCCGAGGATCTGATTGATGAGTATTGCGCTCTGGTCGCTTCGGTGCTCGATCGCAAACACCGAAGCGTTGGGCAGAACGAAAACGCCGATGCCAGTGCTGTTGCCTATACTGCGCAGGCCAAGATCCGGTTCCCGAGGAGTGCACCAGCTGCGGACGTCGGATGAGGGCACGGGACTAACGATGGATCGATGCGGTGGGGCACTCATCCATTGAGCGGCAAGGTCAACGTGCATTCCAGACCACCGCCCGCTGCGTTGCACAGCACCAGCGTAGCGCCATGCTTGTGCGCAATATTGCGCGCGATCGTCAAGCCAAGCCCCGTTCCGCCCGTTTCGCGAGATCGCGACGTCTCGACGCGATAATAGGGATCGAAGACCCTTTCCATTTGCGCTTCAGGTATTCCGGGACCGCCGTCGCGCACGCGGATCACGGCCTTATCCCCTTCACGCTCCGCGACAACGCGCGCATAACCGCCGTATTTCACCGCGTTGTCGATCAGATTGGCAAGGCAGCGTTGCAGAGCGATCGGAATCCCCAGGACCGAAGCGTGCGCCTCACCACTGAGAGTGACGTTCTGGCCCGCGTCGATGGCATCGGCACAGACGCTGGAGAGCAAGGAATCCAGGTCGACACGTTGCTTCACACCGCCGGTATCGAGGCTCGTAGCAAGGTCCAGCCCCTCGCGAATCATGAGCTCCATTGCGCCCAGGTCGGCGACGAGCTTCCCGCGCAGGGTCTCGTCGGTGACTTTTTCCAGCCGCAGCCTCAAGCGCGTCAGCGGCGTCTGCAGATCGTGTGCAATCGCGGCAAGCATCTCGGTTCGTTCCTCGACGTAGCTGCGAATGCGTGCCTGCATCAGGTTGAAGGCCGCCGCTGCATGACGCACTTCCGAAGGGCCATTCTCCGGCAATGGAGGCTGATTGATGTCACGCCCAAGCGCGGTAGCCGCTCGCGCCAGACCGCCCAGCGGACGTGTCGTCATGCGAGCGACGAAGTAGGCGAGCAAACCAAGGCATAGCAGAAAGACCACTCCATAGACCAGCCAGCGGAAGGAACGCGGTCGCGACGCCCTGAACTCAGGGAGCAGGACCAGACGCAACGGCGTCCCGTCGCGCAGCGTCAGTGAGATGACCCGGCACGGGGTGGTGATCAGTCGCGAGGACGGAGGATTGTTCCCGATCGGTGTGGCGCATTCGGCTGGCGTACCTTGCGTAGCCCGGACGTTGCGATCCTGGCCGAGCTCATCGACCAGCGCATCGGTGAGCTCCGCGTCGCTCTCTTGCGGAGGTGCGTCGCGCCCCGCGAATTGTGCGCTCATGCCACGGCCAAGCGTTGCCGCCAGCGTCGGACGAAATTCCGGCGGCACTGCCTCCAGCGCGCTAACAAGCTGCTCGACGCGATCCGCCGTATGCGCTGCCCGCACCTGCGCGAAGGTCTGCCGCCCCTCGCGGTCGGAGAGCGACGCCGTGAGCAATGCGGACGCCACGATACCGCCGATGACGACGAGGAACACGCGGCCTTGCATCGACGTGATGAATGCCTTCATGGCGACGTCTCGACCTTGACCTCGGCGCTCAGCACGTAGCCTTCGTTGCGCACGGTCTTGATGAGCTGCGGGTCGCGCGCATCCTCGTCGAGCTTCTGTCGAACGCGACTCACCTGAAGGTCGATCGAGCGCTCGAACGGGTCCGCATCGCGGCCTTGGGTGAGGTTTAGCAACTGATCGCGACTGAGCACGCGCTTGGGATGTTCGAGGAACACTTTGAGCAGGCGGAACTCCGCGCCCGACAGGACGACGACGACGCCCTGCGAGTTGACGAGATGCCGCGCTGTAAGATCGAGCGTCCATCCCGCAAAGCGCATGCGCGTCGCTTCGGACCGATCGAGCTTCGGCGGCAGCGCTTCGGTGCGTCGCAGGACGCTGCGGATGCGCGCGAGCAATTCTCTGGGCTCGAAGGGCTTGGCGAGGTAATCGTCCGCTCCCATTTCCAGGCCGAGGATACGATCGATCGGCTGACCGCGCGCGGTCAGCATGATCACCGGCACGTTCGACTTCGCACGCAGGGTCCGGCACAGTTGCAATCCATCTTCGCCGGGCATCATCAAGTCGAGAACGATCAGGTCGATACGCGTTGCATCGAGAGCTTTCCACATCGCCACGCCGTCGGCGGCCTCCGCCGTGCGAAAGCCGTTCTCGGCAAGATATTCCGACAACAGCGTGCGGATCTCGCGATCATCGTCGACGACCAGTATTTTCGGTTGCTCGTTCATGGTGTGATTATGGCAGGGCAGTTCGCGCCCCGGACACGAAGCTGTACCACAATGTATCGCGCAGCGCGGCGGATACAAATCGATACAAGCGCCGCCACTGACGCTACACGCCGGTACACATGGCCCATTCCAGGACAAGTCCCCGATACATGAGGCGTCGATGATGTGAACCGTGCGAGAAGCACAGTTTTTACCGATCCTAAGGAGTCAGTCATGAAAACATTTCGCAAGAGTATTGTCATCGCCGTCGCATCGCTCGGGCTGGGTGGCGCCGCCCTTGCCGCGTCGGATCCCGGCACCGCGCCAACCGGCGGGGGTTGTCACTGGGGCGTATTCGGTTCGCATGGCGCAAAGTCGGTCGAACGCATCGCCAAGCGCCAGGCAGCGCTGCACGACAAGCTGAATTTGTCCCCGACACAGGAAGCGGCCTGGAAGACGTTCACTGACAAGTTGCAGAGCGCCACTCCGGCAGCTCCCGAAGCAGCGTCTGTCGCAACCATGACAGCGCCCGAGCGCGCTGACCGCATGGCGGCATTCCTGCAAACCGCGCAGCAACAAGCCGCGACGCGCGCACAGGCGGTCAAGGAGTTCTATGCGGTTCTGTCGCCGGAACAGCAAAAAACCTTTGACAGCCAGTTCCAGCGCCGCCATCACCATTTTGGTCGCGGATGAGAGTCCAAACAGGAGATCGATATGCTTAACAGAAAA
>VBCY01000004.1 GCA_005882995.1 Betaproteobacteria bacterium | reverse complement strand
AACGGTAAGCCGGTGAAGGTCGCTCTGGTTGCGTGCATGCACAAGCTGCTCACGATCATCAACGCCATCCTGAAATCCGGCCAACCTTGGTCTGCGACTCATCAAACGCTCCAAAAAACTGCTTGACATTCGATACAGTTGCTCACCCGCGCTGTCGCGGACCCCTCTCTCCCGGCGGGAGAGGGGTGAAGGCCCGCTCATCCGAATTGCAACCGATGTCACGCAGTTGGGAAAAGCTCAATAGATTCTTAGCAGTGTGCGGCGCGCCGGCTCACCATGAAAAGAGCAGAAGCAGTATGATGGCGACGGTACGGGTCGTGACATGAAAACTTGGGTATATGCCGTCAGCGTTGCAGCGGCTATCGCTGCACACGATGCTGCATGGGCACAGGCGCCAGCCGGTGGATCGCCGCAGCTGCACGCGATCGCGCTGGTCGATGCTACGGGCAAAGCCGCCGCAAGACCACTCAACGACACGCTCATGCTCATTACGCTGAGCAACGGTATCGTCGCTGCTGCATCGATCCGTCCCATCTACGACGCTGACGGTCGAATCGCGTCGGGCACGGCGACCTGGCAGTCCGGCGGAACGGTATTGTTCAGCTCATCGGATTGCACGACCGGAGCCAATGTCTACAGTTTGCCGGTTGGGGGAGTCCGGGCTGCGGCGCAAATACGCACGCCGGCCGGCGTCGTGCTCTATGTGGGCGCGATCGGCATCACCAACACGGTCGAGGTGCACTCGATTCTCTACGACACCGGTTGCTCGCCGGTGACGGTGCAGCAAAACGGTTTGCTGCCGGTTGTGGCGACCGTCAATTTGAGCCTCACCTATCCGCCGCCGCTTTCGTTTGAGTAGCCGGCGCGAATAGTCCTCCACGCATGGTCGTTCATGTCGTAGACGGCACCTACGAGCTGTTTCGCCACTTCTACGGGCTGCGTCGCTTCAACAAGGGAAAGGACCGTCCTTACGGCGCGGTCGTCGGCGTGCTGCAGACCGTGCTGCAGATGCTCGAGCAGGGGGCGACTCACATCGGGGTCGCGACGGATCACGTGATCGAGTCGTTCCGCAACGATCTTTGGCTGGGCTACAAGACCGGCGAGGGGATCGATCCTGCACTCTTGCAGCAATTCCATTCGCTCGAAGAGGCGCTCGAAGCCATGGGTGTCGTTGTGTGGCCCATGGTCGAGCTCGAGGCCGACGACGCGCTGGCCTCGGCCGCACGGATAGCATCCGATGACGATAAAGTCGAGAAAGTGTGCATCTGGACGGTCGACAAGGACTTGGCGCAGTGCGTTCGCGACGACCGCGTTGTGCAGATGGATCGGAGAGCGAACAAGATCATCGATGCCGATGGCGTGCGACAGAAGTTCGGCGTCGAGCCGGCGTTGATTCCCGATTTTCTCGCGCTGGTCGGGGACAGCGCCGACGGCTATCCGGGCATTCGGGGCATCGGATCGGTGACCGCGGCGCAGATGCTGAACCGGTATGGATCGATCGAGAGCTTTCCGGCAGCGCTCCTCGGAGAGCGCGGCGAGCTCGCGCTTCTCTTCAAGAATCTTGCAACGCTGAGAACCGACGCGCCCTTGTTCGATAACGTCGAGGAGCTGCGCTGGCGCGGTCCCGACCGGACTTTCGCCTCGTGGACCGCGCGCATGGAAGCGCCGGGATTGCTCGAGCGCTGTCGCAGGTTGCGGAAGACTCTAAACGGAACGGGCAACCATTAATGAGAATTGCGCAACTGAGTGACGTTTGACCCTCACCCGCGCTGTCGCGTACCCCTCTCCCGGCGGGAGAGGGGTTGGGGGGTGAGGGCCAGCTCATCCGAATTGCAACCGATGTCACGCAGCTAGGAAACGCTCAATAATGCGCCGCGGGTGCAACAGGCTTAAGCGTTCTGGATGATCGCGAGGATGTTGCCTTCGGTATCCTTGAACCACGCCGCCTTGGCGCCGCCGGCAGTGACGACGCCGCTCGGGCTCTTCTCACCGGGGATGTCGTAGTCCTCGAACTCGACGCCGCGCTTCTTCAAGTCGGCCACCTCGCGCTCCACGTCGTCGACCTGCCAAAATGCCTGGCTCGCGCGCGACGTGCCTGCATTTGGCGTCGGGTACAGGAAGCATGCGGTCTTCTCACGGAATTCGTAGACCACGCCGTCCGCTACTTCCTGCTTTGGCCGAAAGCCGAGCTTGCTTTCATAGAAGCGCCGCGCACGAGCGACATCCTTGGCGGGTATGTACGCATACAAAGGGAAATTTTGCAGCATGACTCACTCCATCTTGTAAAGAAAACGCATCCACTATCGCCCATGGCTAGTGGGTACCGACCGATCCCGACGGGAGCTCAACGAAACTCTTGAATCCACCCCAGAACATCCGCATCCCGTCGAAGGGCATGCTCTTCGGATCCATCATCTCCTTCATGCGCGGATCCTCCATTACCTTGGCGTTGACGCTGTCACGGTGCTCTCGCGAGCGATAGAGGATCCAAGAAAACACGACCGTTTCATCGTCCTTAAGTTGCACACTCTGCGGAAACGATGTGACCTTCCCCGGCTTCACATCGTCTCCTACGCATCCCAGAACTGAAGCGCGCCGTGCTCCATCCAGATTTTGCCGGCTTGCTCAGCCTTGCGATGATAGACATTAAGATTGCGCAGGAGCACCGGCACAACAAATCCATCAACGTAGTGTGCCATTGGGAGTCTCCTTTAGGTGGTCGCTTCAGCTTCGATTTGCGTCAGGCGAATGGGTTCCGCGTCAACGCCTCCTTCAACAATCTGAGGTCGAGCCTGGAGGGCCCTGCATGACTTGCGTGGATCTCCATGGATGCCTGTCGTGCCGGGTTGTGGCCATTACCGTCGCCCCCGACCGAATCGCTTGCCCAGGCAACCGCGCCGACTGCCTGGCTTGGATCATCGATCCATGACCTCGGCAGCAGATAAGGCCCCGCGTTTCCGGGTAGGCGATAGAATCCGTGCAGACGCGACGCGCGGTCGACGCCGCCGCAGTCAAAATACATCGAAGGGAGGAACGATGGGCGAGCACATCCGCTGGACGCGGCGCAAGGCGATGGGCGCAACGCTGGCATCAGCCGCCGGCGTGGCGATTCCACGTTATGCGAGGGCCGCGACAACGCTGCGCTGGGCCACAGTACTCGCCACGACGCATCCGTCCGTCGCGATGATGGAGCGCGTGGCCAAGCAAGTGAAGGACGACACCGGTGGCAGTGTCGAAATCCAGCTCTTCCCTGCGGGACAGCTCGGCTCGTCCCGTGACTTGATCGAAGCGACTTCGTCAGGCGCTATTCAGCTCGTCGATGAGGGCGCAGCGCAGTTCGGACAGTTCGTTCCGCAGTTTTCGATTCTGGAAGGTCCGTATCTGTGGCGCGATCCCCAGCACATGCGCCGGGTACTCGCTTCGCCCATTGTCGACGAGATGAACGCGATGCTGGTCGCCAAGCGACAGATGCGAGTCATCGGCTCCACGTATTACGGCAAGCGCCACGTCACCTCTGGAAGCAAAGCCGTCAACACGGTCGACGATATGAAGGGCTTCAAGCTTCGCATACCGGAAGTCGACACCTTCCGCGCGATGGCGGAAGCCTGGGGCGCGCGACCGACGCCGCTCAACATCAGCGAGCTCTACCTCGCCCTGAGCCAAGGTGCGGTCGATGGTCAGGAGAATCCGCTGCCGACGATTCAGAGCAACAAGTTTTTCGAGGTGCAGAAATACCTGGTGCTCACGGGCCACATCCTTACGCCGCGCCTCATCGTCATCAACGAGGCGGCGTGGCAGGCCCTCGCTGCCAAGGAACGCCAGTCGCTCAAGGCGGCGATCGATACGCACGGACTCGCTCAGGACAACGAGATCCTTTCGCAGGAAGGGAAGCTGGTCGATACCTTCAAGTCGGGCGGCATGAGTGTGATCCAGCCCGACATCGAAAGCTTTCGCAAACCGGTTCTCGCCAGTGTGCCGCCCAAGTTCGAAGCCAAGTGGGGCAAGGGACTCTGGGAGCGGATCGCGACGTACTGATCGCTGGAAAGACGCGCTCTGAGCTATCGAGGGTTGCGTAACTGCGTGACACAACGGTGGTCGCCGGGATGACGTCAAGTGAAGCCATCGCGTGTCAGTCAGTTACGAAAAGCTCAGTAGCCGCTCCCGTGGCAAGCTGACCTCGGATGCTTCGTTGCCTCGCCCGCGCCTTCGACAAGCTCGCCGCGCTCGTTGCCTGCGCTCTGATGGTCGCTTTGCTGGGCTGTGTCTCGCTCGGTGTTGTCACGCGTTCGCTCGGTCAGCCGGTGATCTGGACCGATGAGCTTTCGCGTTTCCTGATGGTGTGGCTCGCAGTGTTCGGCTGGGTCATTGCGAGCCGCAAGCGCATTCACGTTCGCATTCGCTTTATCCAGGACCGGCTGCCGATACCTGCCCATAAGGCAGCGGAGATCGCCATCCAAGCCTTGCTTGGCATTCTTGGAGCGTCGATCTTCATCTACAGCGTCGCTTTGGTTGCGAAGAATCGCGACCTGGAAGCGACCACGCTGCCGATTTCCATGGCGTGGATGTATGCGCCGATGGTTTTGGCAGGAATCGTCACGGCAGCGCAGGGTGTACGCGAAGCACTCGCTGCCCTGCATCGTGCCAAACCAATCTCGCCCGGCGACTCGGCGCTGGTCGAATGAATCAGCTCATGCTCGAGATCGTTGTCGTCTGGTTGGCGGCGATCCTGCTCGGGCTGCCGCTTTTCGCTTCGATGGGACTGGCGGCATTCGCCTTTGTCAGCTTTGGCGGCCTTTCGCCGTCGATCATTCCTCAGAAAATGGCTCAAGCGATGAATTCCTTCCCGCTCGTCGCGGCGCCACTCTTCATCCTGATGGGCAATCTTCTGGGTGCAGCCAAGCTTACCGATCGTATCGTGCGCTTTGCAACGTCGCTGGTCGGTGCCCTGCGCGGCGGGTACGCGCACGCGAGCATTCTGTCGAGCATGATCTTCGCCGGCATGGTCGGTTCGGCCGTCGCCGATGCAGCCGGAACCGGTGCGGTCGAAGTAAGAGCGATGAAAAAGGCGGGCTATCGACCCGAGACTGCCGCTGCGATCAGTGCCGCGGCCGCGACCATCGGTCCGATCATTCCTCCGAGCCTGCCGATGGTGATCTATGGCGTGAGCGCCGACGCATCGATCGGTCGTCTGTTTCTCGCGGGCGTGATCCCCGGGCTGCTGATGGGCGTGTCGCTCATGATCATGGTCGCCTTCATTGCCCCGCGTCAGGGCTTGCCGCGTCTTGCCTTCGGAGGTCTGTGCGACGTATGGATCGCGTTCAAGGAAAGCGTCTGGGCGCTGCTCGCGCCGGTGATCCTTCTGGGTGGAATGTTCAGCGGTCTCTTCACCCCGACCGAAGCAGCGGCGGTGGCGGATCTGTACGCGCTCTTCCTCGGATTCGTCGTATATCGCACGTTGAAGCTGAAGGACCTGCCGGAAATCCTCGTCAACGCCGCCGAGACAACCGGCATCGTCATGGTACTGGTCATGGCGGCAGGCGCGCTCGGCTGGTGCATGTCGATCTCGCGCATTCCGCAGATGGTCGCGCCGGCGCTGGTCGCGGCGATTCACCAGCCGCTGGTCTTCCTGTTTGCGTCGAATCTCATTCTGCTTGTCGTCGGCTGCTTCATGGAGGCGCTTGCGGCGATGTTGATCCTCATTCCGATTCTGGTGCCGGCTGCTATCGGTTTTGGCATCGACCCGGTGCAGTTCGGATTGATCATGATCTTCAACCTGATCCTCGGCACCATCCATCCTCCCATCGGCGTCGTGCTCTT
>VBCY01000103.1:14254-17310 GCA_005882995.1 Betaproteobacteria bacterium | reverse complement strand
CGTTTACAAGGTCTTTGATGCTCAGGCCGCCGAGTGTGACGCCGACGCGCCGGGCAAGGATGCGAGCCATGGCTCCGGTGATTTTTTCGCGGTCAAATTCGCTCGTGCCGGGAACCAGTCGTGCAACGATCTTGCCGCGCCGGGTAATGACAACTTCCTCGCCCTTTTCGACCCAGTCGAGAAGAGTACCGAACTTGTTCTTGGCCTCGAATGCCCCGACCTCACGCATGATTTCTCTCTCAATAAGCTAGACTGTAAGCTAGATTATACGCTCTGCACGGCTTGATTTCACGATTTGGTCGAGCACCGCGCGGCGCACCGCCTCCGCGACCTTTGGCGCCCTGCGCGTCGCCGTGTCGTGGCGATGCAAGCGTAGGGATGCGCGGCATCGCTGCCGAAAGACAGAATCCGGCCGCCCAAAGTCATCCACAAACATCGTGTCGGCCACCGCCGCGATGGCGGCGCGTCGCTTCCCGAAGGCAGCATCATGATGCCAAGGGGAATCTTGTGGATGGCGTCGGCAAGGTCGCGCTCGTTTGATGTCTCGTCGGCGAGGGCGGCTCTCAGAATCCTAAGCGCCTCGTCCTCCATCGATCGTGCGAGGTGGGAATTGTGCTATGGCTCTTGACCCTGGAGGGAGCGTCTGATATCGTCCTCGTATATACATTGTCTCTACAAGGCATATTTCATGTCGGCTGCGATGGTGAAAAAGTGGGGCAACAGCGCGGCGATACGAATTCCGGCTGCGGTGCTCGCCGATGCAAATCTGCGGGTTGATCAGCCCGTCGAGATCCGCGAGGAGCGCGGGCGCATCGTCATCGAGCCGTTGCGACGCAAGACGTTCGAAATCCGCGAGCTCGTGAAGGGCATCCGCCGAGACAATCTGCATGAACCGGTCGACACGGGTGCGCCTGTGGGCCGCGAGGTCTGGTAGTGCCGCCGGCGCGGGTTCCGGACGCTGGCGACGTCGCGTGGCTGGCCTTTTCGCCGCATGCCGGGCACGAGCAAGCGGGGCACCGTCCCGCGCTCGTTCTTAGCCCCGCCAGCTACAATGCCAAGACAGGGATGATGGTCTGTTGTCCGATGACCTCGCAGATCAAGGGCTATCCCTTCGAGGTGATAGTGACGCAAAAGCCACCGAGCGCTGTTCTCGCCGATCAGGTCAAGAGCCTTGACTGGCGCGCTCGCCGGGCGGTTCGCAAAGCGCGTGTCAGTGAAGCGGTGTTGCTCGAGGTGCGCGCCAAAATCTGCGCCCTGATTGGTGCGTAGACGAGGCCGGGTCAATGTATAGCGCAGATTCGAGAACCCTGGCATCCAGCGTTGCATTCTGACCGGTGCCTTAATTGTAGATCGGGCGCCGGCAATAATTGTCTGCAAATCACGGATATCGCCACCGCGTGCAGGCGTCGGTTAGCGTAAGCGGCCGGGCTTGGTGTCGAGAACGTGACTCACCGACCATTCCTCCTCGGCGGGAGGAAGAAATCGGTAAGCGGTCACTTGAGCCGGGCACGAGCCCTGCTCATAGCGTCATCGCCTGAGACAGCGGGCAGACTCCCAGCTACGTGCGCGTTGTAGCGGCGTTGCGCCTCTTCGATCCACAACTGGTCCGCATCAGGATCGGACGAAGCGTCAAGCTGCTCGATAAGACGATGCGCGAGTGCCGCCTTCTCTTCGGGCCTTAGGTCACGAGCTTGCTTTTCGAGTTCTTCAACGGTCGTCGCCATGGCGGGATTATAGCCAGCGATGAGTTGTTGGCTAATGCGCCCCGGTCGTGCCCCTCGCAGCGAACGTCGGCACCGAACGGACTTGCGGGAACCCAATTGGGCCCCGGCCTCCGCCGGGGCGCCGATCTTTCATCTCAGCGGCGCTTCGCGCATCCACGCGCGTGACTGCGGCCGGAGTCGACACGCCAATGTCTCAGCGGGCAGCCTCACCGATAGATTTCTCTCCGGTGACCAATGCGAACCACGAGCACGAGCAACAAAGCATCTTGGATGTCGCAGATGATCCGATAGTCGCCGACACGATATTTCCAATAGCGACCGACCACAGGCCCTTTCAAGGCTTCGCCAAGCGTTCGTGGATCGTCACTGCCCTGAACGCGGTCGGCCAGAAAACGCAGCACACGACCTCGCCCTGGCGCGTCTAGCTTGGTTAGATCTTTCTGTGCGCCCTTTGAGAACTCAACGCGCCACGCCATGGCGCGTCATCATCTCGTCCAGCGTTGCATTCTCCGCGGGGTCGTACGAGCGCATGCGCCGCTCGGCCAGATAAAAGTCCTCGAGGTCGGTGATGTGCTCTTCGATGGCTTGCCTGATGTAGAAGCTCTTCGTCCTGCCGGTTCTAGCCGCCAGTCTTTCGAGGCGCGCCTCAAGGTCGCCGGGGAGCCTAAGCGAAATAGCCATACAAGACTCGCATGAAGCGATACATGTATTACAGTTTATCCGCGAGCGGCAAGCGAAGCAAGACTTCGGTCCGATGTAACGCTGCACGGCGGATGGAGGCGAGTGCGGCCAAGGCATGCCACGGCGAACCCGATTGGATGCGGGGTGCGGCTAGCTGCACAGGCTACGTAACGGAAATGCAGCGGATCGGGCGCAGGGTCGGCGAAAACTTCGAAGGTACCTGAGGGTGTTGTATACTTTTAGCGGAGGTCGTTATGCAATATAAGGTCGCTCTTCATACGTCTGATGAAGGATTTGCTGCCTCAGTCGCAGGCCTCCCCGGCTGCTGGTCCCAAGGTGTTACAGAAGCAGAGGCGCTTGAGAATATTCGCGTGGCGATAGGCGAGTACTTGTCTGCGGTCGACGATCAGCTCCGCGGGCAGGAAACCCGCGTCGTCGAGGTCGTCATCTAGCCTTGCCGAAAATTCCTGGGGTCAATCATCTCGATGCGGTTCGTGCATTGGAGAAAGCGGGTTTCAGCGTCGTCCGCCAGGGCAAGCACGTTGTAAGAGCAATGGTCTCCGAATCCTTCCGCCTACCCGCGGCCGCTGCTCCCGAATCCTCCCGCTGCCCGCTCGCTTGTCTCGAAGTCCGCCACGACCTCGAAGCGCG
>VBCY01000103.1:534-14063 GCA_005882995.1 Betaproteobacteria bacterium | reverse complement strand
CGATGTGAATCGCGATGCCCGTCGGTATCAACTCAGTCCGGCCGGGCTGCAGCGTGATCGGCGCATCGATGCACGCACGCAGGTCCATTCCGGCTGAGCCGGGGGTCGCGTACGCCGGCAAGTAGGGACGGATGCGCTCATCGAGGACCTTCAGAGCGATCGTAGTTGTCTTTGCGTTCATCGGTCCGAAACCTATCGTTGCACGCGGGTCATTTCGATCTTATTGAGGATTACGCAACTGAGTGACATTTGACCCTCACCCGCGCTGTCGCGCACCCCTCTCCCGGCGAGAGAGGGGTTGGGGTGAGGGCCAGGTCATCCGCATTGCAACCGATGTCACGCAGTCAGGAAACGCTCACCACGCTCTGCGCGGATTCCTGCGCGGCATAAATACCGAAGTGAAACGCGAGAAAGATCACATTTGAACTCATTCCAAGACAGTCTGCGATCGCGCTACGCCTGCACGTCGCGCAGTAGTAAGATTTCGCACTCATTCACCTTCTGCCACGTCTTGTCGTTGGTGATTGCCAGCGTCGCGCCGGATTCGACAGCGGTAGCAAGCATAATAGCGTCCGGCGTTCGCAGCTCGTAGCGAGCGCGGATTTCAGCAGCCCGCAACAGGACGGAGCGCGTTATCGGGGCAAGCGTGAGGTTCGGGAAGTGGGTCAGCGTGAGCTCGATCTCGTCGGCGGCGTCCTGCAGCTGCTTCCTTAGCGGCGCCACAAGCAACTCGAGCAGGACGAGCTCAGACGCTATTGCTGCGACACGCGCACGGGCGACCGCTCTGAGCACGGCGTTGGCAGCCTTGCCGAAGGTTGGCGACGCCTCGAGGTAATAGATCAAGACGGAGGTGTCGAGTGCCACCAGCCGATGTCTGTTAAGCGCTCTCTCTACCGTCGTCGCCAAACGCGTCGCTCGCGCTCAAGGTACCCTTTGTCCCAAAGCGCCTTGTGCCGTCCGGAGAAGCGTTTTACGTAGTCACGCGGCTCCGGCATGAATACGATGCGGTCTTCCTTTACCAGGACTAGAAGACGTGTGCCGGGACCGACGCCCAGCTTGTCGCGTGCTTCCTGGGGAATCACGATCTGATTTTTGCTGCTCAAGGTGACGGTCGTACGCATGACGGGCTCGGTAAAGCGATTAGAAAAAGTACTTTACCGCGACATTGGCATCAGCGCAAGGATTGCCCTTGGCTCGAAATCAAATTGGGCCCCGGCCTTCGCCGGGGCGACCTCGTAATGTCGTCAGACCCCTGTGGCGCCGCATGCGACATCCGCGTGCCAGACGCAATGAACTTCTCAGCCGCACCAAGCTGGCGCGGTTCATCGCGCACGAGTTGTGTCAACCGCGCGCACGACGTCGGCGCATGCGCGTTTGGATTGCTTCCTCGACGTTTACATCGGGCCTCGGTTTACTTTTGCCGAACAACGCCTGGTGAACGTCAACCGACGTGTATCGAGCCAATCTCAGCCGGCACCGATATCCGTCCTTGCGCGGTCACCTTGGATTGTGCGATTGCCATAGTGTCACGTTACCGCGCGGTAATGAACCGTGGTTAGGCAACCGCCCCGCAATCTTCGCCACCAGTCTGTGCGCCAGCGCGGGTCATGTACGTGCAAAGCGGTTCAGCCCTCGGTCATGACTGTGACCTTGCTCGGTTCCTCGACCCGCTTCGACGCATCCAGCACTTCGATCGAAACAATGTTCCCGGCAGCGTCGTAGTCAAGGATTACGCCTGGCTTATCCTCGTCGCTTTCCGCAATGGCGATATCGCGGAACACGACTGTCAGCGTATCGGTCTTGGGGTCGTAGTTGACTTTCATGTATTGCTCCAGTACTTGTCGATCTTGCTTGTTCGATAGCTGTGACAACCGTTTCCAAGTCGGGGCTCACATCCAGAATGACGCGTACTAAATAAAGTGTACCGCTTTCCGCCATCGTCCTACGAGACTGGCGAAGCTCCCGCCCCGGGCCGGACGCAAACCGTTGTTCGGGCGCTCGCGCTACCTCCAGCACAGTTTTCTCGGTTAGACCTCGACGCTTGGCCTGAGCACGGGCGTGCTCGGAAAGAAAAATCTTTGCGCCCTTACTCAACCTAAACCTGAGAGCCTGATCGCAATCTCCGCCACGAGCCTCCGCGCCAGCGCAAGCTTGTTCATCTTCGGCAGCGGGTGCGCCCCCTTGTCATCGAGCAGGGTCACTTCGTTCTCGTCGCGCCCCATCGTATCCTGGACGCGATTGGCAACCAGCAACGGCAGCTTCTTCTTGCGTCTTTTGGCTTCTGCGTTTTCGGCTACGTCGTCCGTTTCCGCCGCGAAACCGACGCAGTACGGGGGCTTCGGCCGTGCGGCGACGCGCCCCAGAATGTCCACCGTCGGTTGAAGCTCGAGCGTCATTGCCGAGTTCCCCTTTTTGAGCTTCGATGGATGCACCTGCGTGGGCGCGTAATCTGCCACCGCCGCAACCGCGATGAACACCTGCGTCGAATCAATTGCGGCATCAACGGCCGCTGTCATTTCCGCGGCGCTTTGCACATCGACACGCGTGACGGAAGCGGGAGTCGGCAGCGCCGCTGGCCCGGCGACCAATGTGACCTTGGCGCCCGCCTCCGCGCACGCCTGCGCGAGCGCGAATCCCATTTTTCCCGAGCTCAAGTTGGTGATGCCACGCACGGGATCGATGGCTTCGAAGGTCGGCCCCGCTGTTAGCAACACTCGCTTTCCGGAAAGCGACTTGGGTTGTGCCCAGGCATGCAGCGCCGCCATGATCTCCTCGGGCTCGATCATCCGACCATCGCCGACTTCGCCGCAGGCCTGGCTTCCGCTGCCCGGGCCGAGTATCTCGATTCCATCCGCCTCGAGCTGAGCGACGTTGCGCTGCGTCGCCGGCTTGTTCCACATCTGTACGTTCATGGTCGGCGCGACCAGAAGCGGACAATCTCGCGCAAGGCACAGCGTGGAAAGCAGATCGTCGGCCAAGCCATGCGCGAGCTTGGCGATGAAGTCAGCCGACGCCGGCGCCACGACAATCGCATCGACGCCGCGCGACAGATCGATATGTCCCATCGCGTTCGCCGCTCCCGATTGCCACAGGTCGGTCAGCACCGTCTTTCCAGAGAGCGCCTGAAGCGTCATGGGCGTAATGAACTGGGTGGCAGCGCGCGTCATCACGACGTCGACCGAGATGCCTTCCTTGACAAGCAGGCGCGTCAACTCGGCCGCTTTATAGGCCGCAATGCCGCCGGTCACGCCGAGCACGACGTGTCGCAAAGGCCGCGCGACGGGCAAGGAGTTCATCCGTTTGTTCAATGGGACGATAGCGTGGCGCAGTTTAATATGCCTCGGCAACACGGTACAGGGGCGATAACCATGCGCATTGCCGATTGGCCAGAGAACGAACGCCCGCGCGAGCGGCTGCTGAAGCTCGGTGCGGGAGCGCTCTCGGAAGCGGAGTTGCTCGCGATTTTTCTGCGCAGTGGGATCGCTGGTACCACTGCGGTCGAAGTGGGACGCGCGCTCCTGACGCAGTTCGGAAGCCTGCGACGGCTGTTCGCAGCAACGCTCGAGGAAATCTCGAAGGTGAGGGGGCTTGGTCCGGCCAAGTACGTGGAGCTCCAGGCAGTCGTCGAGATGGTAAAGCGAGCCCTCTCGGAACAGATCGGCGAGCGCGACGCGATGTCCTCGCCACGCGCGGTGCGCGAATTTCTTCAGCTCACGCTCGGCGGAAAAGGGAACGAAGTCTTCGTGGTGCTCTTTCTCGATGCGCAGAACCGGCTGCTCGCATCGGAAGAACTGTTCCGTGGAACATTGACGCAGACGAGCGTGTATCCGCGAGAGGTCGTCAAGGCGGCGCTGCGTAATAACGCGGCGGCGGTGATCTTCGCCCACAATCATCCTTCGGGCATTGCGGAGCCGAGCCGCGCCGACGAGCTATTGACCGAGACCTTGAAGCAGGCGCTGTCGTTGGTCGAGATCAAGACGCTCGATCATTTCATCGTGGCAGGAAGTCGCACGGTCTCATTCGCAGAAAGGGGGCTCATCTGAGAGTGGGAATGACGAACCGCACGGTGGGAACGACGCACTCCACGTCGTCCCCGCAAAAGCACGTCGCCCCGGCGGAGGCCGGGGCCCAATTGGATCCCGGCCTCCGCCGGGATGACCCCTGCGCGAGGGACCACGCCTGCGCGGATGACACCTGCTTCCCCCGCATTTCCGCTTCCGCGGGAATGACAGGCCGATTTGTCGTCCTCGCGAACGCGGGGACCCAGCGACGCTCCGCGAAAGACACTGGATTCCCGCTTCCGCGGGAATGACAGATATAGTAAAATCATCAGCTTTCGTTAAACCAAGCTTTGGAGCGAGCCATGGCTCGAGTCTGCGCAGTCACGGGGAAGACACCGATGGTCGGGAACAATGTTTCCCACGCGAACAATCGTACCCGCCGGCACTTCATGCCCAATCTTCAGCGCCGGCGTTTCTGGGTCGAAAGCGAAAACCGCTGGATCAGCCTCAAGGTGAGCAATGCTGGGCTGCGCACGATCGACAAGAACGGCATCGAGTCGGTTCTTGCCGATCTGCGCGCTCGCGGCGAGCACGTTTGAAGCTGCCGAAGTTGGAGGAGTCTCATCATGCGTGAAAAAATCAAACTGGAATCGTCTGCCGGCACCGGTCACTTCTATACGACCACCAAAAACAAGAAGCTCATGCCCGGAAAGATGGAGATCAAGAAGTTCGATCCTGTCGCCCGCAAGCATGTCGCCTACAAGGAAGCGAAGCTCAAGTAAGCCACGCGTTGTGGTGGCCGTGCTGAGGGTCCAGTCCGACGCCGCATGCTGGACCGCAGTGGCCGCCCGTCGTCACATGCCGCCACAGGCTTGCATCCCCGAAAACGCAAGCGCAATATGAATCGAGATAGCTAGGCAGCTGTCGCGGTTCTTTACATTGTCATCGTCGCATTCGGTCAACCCTATCGATGGTATGGTGTAAGTCGTTGTTCGGCGAACGAGGATGTATCGGCGCGCCGTAGCGGCATGGTTCTTGCGCGAGGACCTCTGGAGCAAGTCAAAATGACCGTCGACACCAAGCCCGTCCACGGCAGTTGCGTTCCGAGTGAATTGCCTGATTCGCATGCTCCGAATGCGCGCCGTCGCCGCCTGCTCATTGGGGCGCTGGGAACCTTGCCCAGTGTCTATACACTCGCGAGCGGCGCCCAAGCCGCTGCGGTGAGCGGCATGGCGTGCTGGATGGCTGAGCCCGGTACCCCGCCGGCACGCTTCATACCCGCCAGCGATACCTGGTACCGCTCGAAGGTTTTTGTAGGCAACTATGAAGGCAATACGGCGTATTGCGTGACGTCGCCGCAGAACGCTTGCCTCAATCTGCTCGACCCGGGTAAGGGCGGCGATGGCAGCACCTGGGTCATGTTCAATCGGACAAGGCCCACGCTCAATGGACCCTCGCTCAATGGACCCTCGCTCAATGCCCCCGGTGGCCTGGGGATTCCTCCCTCGGGAACCGAGATCCGCTTCGTCGTGAGTCCCGCCAACCAAGTCAGCAACCTGAGCACAATTCCAGTCCAGGGACTCGTCTACGTCGATCAGAATGCCACGATCGCTACGCTCGATCCCAATGGCAGACAGTACCTGCACGCGGCGAGCGGCTCTTGCTGGACTTCGATGCTGGGAGGGCGCGCGAGCCCGCTCGGCTGATCCCGATGTTGGATCGACTGCAAAGCGCGGGTCTTCCGCGCTTTTGTTTTGTGCGCGCTGTATTTTTGCGGGCCGGCCCCGCAGACTCTCATCGATGACTTCCGAAGCGGACATCAAATGGCGCATTCCCAGTGGACAGCGGCTGGTGTTCGAGGATTTCGACGACGGCATCGTCATGTTCGATGCGCTGTTCGGATCGACTCACCTGCTGAACGCAACTGCTGCAGAAGCACTCGCCATCGTCGAGTCCGAGCCGGGCCTCGATACGCGCAGAATTCACTCTCGACTCATCGAGCGGCTGGCTATCGAAGCGGATTCACTGCCCATCGCTGCAGTCGATGACCTGCTCTGGCGGCTGGAAGACCTCAGTCTGGTGGGCGGCTTCTTCGAATGAGCGTCGGGACGCTCGCTCCCGAAGTAATGCGCGCGAGCCTTGCGGGGGCTGGCCTTGCACTTCGCATCCCGCCGATTACGGTACGGCTGCGGTCGCCGTTGCAATTTCTCGCCGATCAGATTCACGCGCTGTATCGCGATTACGATTGGCTCGCTGCTGATGCATACGCCGATATCGACATCCGCATGCTCCCGGTCGGCGGTCTCCGGCGTTGGGGCGCAGCTCAGGTTCAGTTCATCGTCGACGGCGTGACTCCGTTCGAGCCATTTCCCATCCGTTATGCGCTGCCCATGTTCGAGTGGGGCCTCAACTGGGTCGTAAGTCACCGACTGCACGCTCATCTGCTGCTGCATTGTGCAGTCGTCGCGCGGGACGAAGGAGCGGTATTGCTGCCGGCCTGGCCCGGTTCAGGCAAGAGCACCCTGTCTGCCGCGCTCGCTTGTGGCGGATGGCGCTTCCTGTCGGACGAGTACGGCTTGGTTGCGCTGGACGACGCTCGTCTCATGCCTTTCGTACGCCCGGTCGCGCTCAAGAATGAGTCGATCGAAGTGATGCGCGCGTTCGCGCCGGATGCTTTCATCGGTCCCGTCTTTCCGAAGACACGCAAGGGCAGGGTCGCGCATCTGAGACCGCCTAAAGAGAGCATTCGCAGAGGCGAGCAACCCGTTGTCGCCCGCGCCATCGTCTTTCCTGATTTTCGGAGCGGCGAAGCGACAACAGTCAAGCGGGTACCAGGCGCCGCGGCGTTTCTCAAGCTCGCCGGCAATGCGTTCAATTACGAAGTCATCGGGGAACCGGCGTTTCATGCCGTCGCAGCGCTGGTGCGCGGCTGCGATGTCTGGGTGCTCCGCTACGGCGATCTTGTCGGGGCACGAGCGGCGATCGATGAGATCATGAGTGAGGCTGAAGTGCGATGAACGCGTATCGCGCCGAAGCTTCGGCTCCAAGCTTGCTTCTCCAGGCGGCGATCGATCCGCGCAGCATGAGGCGACTGGAGCTATCGGCGTGGGAGCCCTTGCTTTCATGCGCGCGCCGCAACGCCGTGCTCGCCTATCTCGCGCACAAGGCCGAAGCCGCCGACATCCTGGGCGATGTTCCCGCCGCTCCGCGGGATGCCATGCGCGCTGCGCAAACCGCGGCGGCGAGGCTGGCGCAGCTCGCGCTTTGGGAGCTCGACCGAGTATCGCGCGTGTTGCTGCGCGTCGGCATCCCGGCGATCGCGCTCAAAGGGGCGGCGTACTTGTTGCGAGGCATGCCGCATGCGGCAACCCGCGTGCTCACCGATGTCGACATCATGGTGCCCCGCGAGCGCATCGACGAATGCGAGCGTGAGCTGCTGGCCGCCGGATGGAAAGGTACGAAGCTCGACGCTTACGATCAGCAGTACTACCGCCGATGGTCGCATGAGATCCCACCGCTTCAGTATCCGGGACGCATGCTGAGTATCGACGTCCATCACACCATCTGCCCGCCGGTGAGTCGTCTTCGACCCGATCCACGCGCTTTCCTGTTCTCGCCAGTGGATAGCGTCCTGCATGCAGCCATCCACCTCTTTTTCGATTCCGATCTCGACGGACGCTTTCGCGATCTGCTCGACCTGCACGAGATGCTGCAGACCTTCGGACTGCGGGAAGGCTTTTGGGAAGCGTTGCTGCGGCGGGCGAAGGAGCAGAACCTCGGACGGCCACTCTATTACGCGGTCGTCACGCTCCAGGCTCTGCTCAAGACAGGCATCCCGGAGGACGTGCGGCGCAAGGTCGAGCAGTTCAGGCCGCCGGCCGCGGTGGATTTATGGATGCGCAAGACCCTGACAACGCTCTTGACCCCTGTCGATCCGGAACCGTGGCCTCCACCAAATCGCGCGCGCCGCTGGCTGATGTTCGTTCGCTCGCATTGGCTGCGCATGCCGCCGCATCTGCTCATCCCGCACTTGCTGCGCAGGTCGCTGCGGCGGGTCTCGGTGGAGCAGGCTGACGCGTGACGCACGCGCCTGCGAGGCTAAGGAGCTCTGTCGCCCCGGCGAAGGCCGGGGCCCAAGTTGAAAACTACGCGTAACTCCGCAGCCGGCGTGAGAAATCCCGCAGTGGAACGATATCGCTTGCTTCGGCGCGATGGCACCAGTCCTGCAGGCGCGCCAGCAGTTGCTCGCGCGAGTCGTTGGAGCGCCCCCAAAGCGCGGTGAGCTCCTGGCGCATGGCGTACATTGTCTTGAGCGCCTTGCTGTTTTCCAGCGCGGACGCGAGCCGCTCTCTATCGACTTCTGGCAAGGTGTGCCAGTCGGAATGGAACCACTGCCGTACCCGCTTGAGACTTGGAATGTCGATCGACAGCTCGCCGCGCCGAGCGCGCTCGCGCAAACTTGCGACCTCAGTTGCGCACGCGTTCCTGAGCGAGCGCGCGTAGCTCGTCAGCACTGCATAGCGATGCGTTATGACGGCCTGCAGCGTCTCCAGGTCGGCAGTGAGCTTGGCGCGGTCAAAACGAATTCGCGGCGCGACTTTGCGCACGGTCGCGAGGCCAATCATCTCCAGCGTCCGGATGTACACCCACCCGAGATCGACCTCGTACCACTGCGATGACAGGCGTGCCGAAGCGCCATAGGCATGATGGTTGTTGTGCAGCTCTTCGCCGCCAATGAGAATGCCCCAGGGGACGATATTCCTGCTCGCGTCCTCGCAGGAAAAATTGCGGTAGCCCCAGTAATGGCCGATGCCGTTGATGATGCCCGCCGCCATCACCGGGATCCATGCCATTTGTATCGCCCAGACAGTCAAGCCGAGCGCACCGAACAGCGTGAAGTTGATCACCAGCATAAGGCCGCAGCCCTGCCATGAATACGGCGTATAGAGGTTGCGCTCGATCCAGTCGTCGGGTGTCCTAAGGCCGTACTTTTGCAGCGTCTCCGCGTTTCTCGCCTCGGCCTGATACAGCTCCGTGCCCTCGAGCAGGACCTTGCGGATGCCTTTAGTCTGCGGGCTGTGAGGATCGTCCTCCGTTTCCACCTTGGCGTGATGCTTGCGATGGATCGCCACCCACTCCTTGGTGACCATTCCGGTCGTCATCCAGAGCCAGAAGCGAAAGAAATGACTCACCACAGGGTGCAGATCGAGGCCCCGATGGGCCTGTGCGCGATGGAGGTAAATTGTCACCGCGGCGATCGTGACGTGGGTGAGGGCCAGAGTGACAACGACATAACCCCACCAGGGGAGTGGCAGAATGCCGTGCGCGAGAAAAGAGATGAAGTCCATATTCACGATGAGTAGTCTTAGGGGATCGGTACGTCCAGATTAGACGCGCCGGTTCGTAGAAAGTGTCGATTTTACACGGTTTCGCTACAGGCCGCCGTTTGCGTAGAATGACCTTATGCATCAAGCGCTTACATTCGCCGTTCGAGCCCCGACCGCTCCAGCGCGGCATCTTCGGAGGCTGCCGGCGGCGGTTGGATGAGCCGGATTTCGCGTTGCGGATAGGGAATCCGGATGCCATTCTCGCCGAAAGCCTTCCAGATCCCCATATTGATCGCCGACTTAAGACCGAGCTGCCCCTTCTCCGGATCGTTGATCCACATCCCAAGCTCCAGGTCGATGCCGCTGTCAGCGAAGCGCACGACGAACACTTCCGGTCCCGACGGCGTGCGCAACACGCGGGGTTGAGCGCTCGCCACTTCGCGCATGAGCCGCATCGCCAGCTCCAGATCCGAGTCATAGCTGATCTGCAAGGCAATTGTGACGCGCGTGTCACGGTTGGTGTACGAGTGGTTGAGCACGGTCGTGACGACCAGGGTTTCGTTGGGCACGATCGCTTCGATTCCATCCAGGCTGCGGACCACCACGTAGCGTGAAGTGACCTTGGTGACCACTCCAAAACGATTGTCCACCGTGATCACGTCTCCCAGTCGGATTGAGCGATCGATGAGGATGGTGAAGCCAGCGATGTAGTTGCTGGCGAGCTTCTGCAAGCCAAGACCGATGCCGACGCCGAGAGCGCCGCCGAAGACCGACAGCACGGTGAGGTCGATGCCGAGCATCGGCAAGGCCACCAGCACGCCGACAGTGAGCAGCACCACCCGCAACGTCTTGCCGACGACGACTCGAGCGCTCTGGTCGGTGCCCGGCATGCTCACCACCCACTGTTCGATCAATCCGGACAGCCACAGCGAAATCATCAGCGCAAGAACGATGATGACCGCGTCGCGACCGAGATCGAGGAGGCTCACTTTCGATTGACCAAAATTGAGCTCGGCTTGATCGAGCGCGGCGCCGATTTCCGGCAGCACTCCGATGTAGTAGAGGATCAGCGTGCCCCATATGGCGAAGCTCACTGCGCGTTCAGAAAGCGGCAGAGGGCGGCTTCGTCCGAACGCGCTGCGCAATGCGAACACCGACAGGCGGATCAGTGCGAGCGCGAAAACCAGCGGTATGACGACGGAAAAGAACGTGGGCAGGTGCAGCTGCCTCACGATGGCGCGGCCAAGCAGGAGCAGCGCGAGCGTGGTGAGCGGGAAGATCAGCCGGTTGACGCCGCCGGCGCCCAGCTTCGCGACCCGCGATTCACTCTTGCTGGCAATGCGCAGCTTGCGATCGAGCCACCAGCCCACGCCGAAGCACGCGAAAATCGCGACGAGCTCCGCCCACCCCTCGCGCGTTGGTACCAGTTTAGCGCAAGACTTTCGTCGTCCCGGCGCAGGCCGGGACCCAATTTCATCGCAGGACGCAGGCGTGGAACTTGGATCCCGGACTTCGCGCTGCGCGCTCGCGCGGGATGACCACGTACCAGTTTAGCGCAAGACTTTCGTCGTCCCGGCGCAGGCCGGGACCGATTTTCATCGCAGGACGCAGGCGTGGAACTTGGATCCCGGGACTCGCGCTGCGCGCTCGCCCGGGATAACCACGTACCAGTTTAGCGCAAGACTTTCGTCGTCCCGGCGCAGGCCGGGACCCAATTTCATCGCAGGACGCAGGCGTGGAACTTGGATCCCGGACTTCGCGCTGCGCGCTCGCCCGGGATGACCACGTACCAGTTTAGCGCATTCGAACGCGCCTATCGGATCGCTTCCGCGGACCAGACGACGGCGCCGGCGCGCAGTCGTTCCCAGTTGTCGCGGTACGCTCGCGCGACCGGCGCATTGTCGCGGAGCATGATGATGTTCTCCGCGTTGCCACGCTGCGCAGCGACCGTGAAGTTATAGCTGCCCGTGATCGTCGTCGCATGCGGCGAATCGGCGTCGATGACGATGACCTTGTTGTGCGCCGCCTGAAAATTGCCATCGAGCCATACGTCGACGGCGCCTGCCATGAGCTCCGGCAGAACGTTCTGTGGCAGCGTTCGCGCCTGCTCCTTGTCGGCGACGACGCGCACGGTCACGCCGCGATGTCGCGCACGAACCAGCGAGCGTGCAATGGCATGATCGGTAAAGCTGTACGCCTGGACCAGGACTTCGCTTCGTGCGCCATCGATCGCAGCGATGATCAGCCGATCGATGCGCTCTCCAGGCGTGAAGGCGATCTCGATGCTCCCGCTGGCGGCATAGCGATGGACCGCGGGATCTTCCGCGGCGGCGGCGTGCGAAAGGACCAGCGCCAGCAGAAGGGGCGCGAAGGATTTCACGGCTTTCGCTCCATCACCGCGGCAAAAAATCCGTCGCAGCCGTGGCGATGCGGCAACAGGCGCAAAAGCGGGCCGGTATCGAGGGCGATCCCTGCCCGCGCCAGCTCAACTGTCGCATCGCGCAGTTCGAAATCCTGCTGCTGCGCGAGAAAGGCATCGACGATCGCCTCATTCTCTTCGGGCAAGACGCTGCAGGTCGCATACACCAGGCGTCCGCCTCGCTTCACCAGCGTTGCCGCTGAGGCGAGAATCTTCGCCTGCTTCACCACCAGCTCTGCGATCGTCGCCGGTGTTTGTCGCCACTTGAGATCCGGATTGCGGCGCAGCGTCCCCAATCCAGTGCAGGGAGCATCGACCAGCACCCGATCGATTTTTCCAGCGAGCCGTTTTACGTGGGCATCACGCTCGTGCTCGATCCGCGTCGGCTGCACGTTCGAGAGTCCGGAGCGCGCGAGCCGTGGCTTCAATCGTGACAATCGGCGCGGTGATACATCGAAGGCGTAAAGGCGACCTTGCGAGCGCATCATGGCACCGAGCAGCAACGTTTTCCCGCCTGCGCCGGCGCAGAAATCGACGACCATCTCGGTGCGCTTCGGCGCGACCAGAAAGCAGAGCAGTTGGCTGCCTTCGTCCTGCACTTCGATGGCGCCCGACGTATACAAAGCGTGTTGCTGCAGCGCCGGTCGGCCGGCAACACGCAAGCCGAGCGGAGAGTGAGGCGTTGCTTCGGCGAGGACACCGGAGGCCGCCAATGCTTCGCGCGCCGCGTCGCGCTTGATCATGAGCGGGTTGATTCGCAGGTCGAGGGCTGCCGCTGCAAGCCAGGCCTTGGCAAGTGCGTCACGTTCGCTTGCAGGCATTACCTCGCCGAGCCGCTGCCACAACCAGTCCGGAAGCTCGGCGATCTCCGCAGGCAAAAGGCTCGGCTTGTGCCGCTTTGAGTTCTCGGCCCATTCCCGTTCCGCGGGGGAGATCGCGCCGGCGATCTCGCGCAGGCTCAAGCCCGCGCGCATCACTGCGCCGATGGCGAGCTTCCGCGCATCGGTCGCGCCAGTCTGCGCGGTCAACGAGCGCAGATGGCGCAGCGTGGTGAAGACGTGCTCGGCGACGAAGCTGCGGTCACGTTGCCCCAGCTTGGGATGGCGTCGGAAAAAATGGTAGAGGAGGGCATCTGCGGGCTCGGTCAGGGGCAGCACCGCAGCAAGGGCGTCTGTCAGAGCGCCCAACTCGCTCGCGCGGAGCGTCATTGCTGCGCGACGGTCGAGTCGACACGGATGCTGTCGAGCAGAAACTCCACGGTGGCGCGCGTGTTCCACAGCCGCACTTTCACCGCAACGAAGTGCAGCGAGGGCGCCATCCACACCCTCGCATCGAGCTGACCATCACCACTTTCGCGCCGCCACACTTCTGCCTCGACGTCGCCGAAGGGCAGCGTGATGGTTTCCGTACCGTCGCGGCGAAATGTGTAGTGATACACCTTGCGCGTCGTGGCGATGTTGAACTGCATGACGTCCTGCTCGGGCGGCGCAAAATAGAACTGCCAAAGCACGATCAGCGGGTCAAAAGTCGGCACCTCGAGCGGTGCCGACTTGTCGCCGTTCAACTGCACCATGCCGCTTTCCCAATCGAAGGTCGCGGACTCTCTTCGATCATTGCCCGATCCCGTGCGAGCGATGCTGAAGCTGTTCGGCTGCAGCCCGTTTGGGGTGATGGCGCCCTGGCTTGTTGCCCGGCCCTGGCCATGGAAGAAAAGCGCGGCGAGGCCCCGCGCTTCGGCAATGGTCGCAATCCGGTACTCCGTAGCCGTGTGATCGAGCCGAT
>VBCY01000103.1:0-385 GCA_005882995.1 Betaproteobacteria bacterium | reverse complement strand
TTCCGGCGACCGCCGCGACGCGTGAGGCTGGCGCACGTCGCTTTGCCTTCGGGGGTGCCTCACTGCGCGCCGGGACAGGCGGTGGCGGCAACTCGGTGATCGTCGCGGAAAGAGGCGGCGGAGTGTCGACGTCCTCGCCGAGCGTCAAGGGCCACTGCATGATCAGCAGATGGACGACCAGCGAGCTCGCGAAGGCCAACAGCAGCACGTCGCGCCGTCGCCGGTATCGGGGGCTGGGATTCAAGGGCGACGCATTCATGGCGATAAGACTGCTAATCGGTTCCGGGGACTGTCATGGGCGGGATATCGTCATTGACTTGCTTAACGCTGACGCTGCCATCGGCGCCGACCAGACGGCCCTCGCAAAACCAGCGCACCGCCGCCA
>VBCY01000104.1:3219-11972 GCA_005882995.1 Betaproteobacteria bacterium | reverse complement strand
GCGATTCGACGCGATCGTCGGTCAGCGCGAGAAGCTGCGTAGGCTCTGCACCGGAAACTTCCTCCTGCCACAGCAGCGAGTGCGCAAGTACGCGTTGCCCGTACCACGCCTGTTTGCGGAACCGCCTGGCGAGCATCGCGGCGAGCTCCTGACGTGTGAGCTCACGAACGTGGAACTCGTTGGCGTAACCGGTTTCCTGCGAATAGATCGCCTTGTTGGGCGACGAGATGATCAGTGCTCCTTCCGGTGCAAGAACCCGGCGAAACTCCTCGAGCATCGCTTCCTGCTCCTGAAGATGCTCGATGGTTTCGAAGGAGATGATGAGGTCGACGCTCGCCTCGCCGAGTGGCAATGCGGCGCACGATCCTTGCAGATAACGCAGGTTGGGCCGCTGTGCGTAGCGGCCGAGCGCGTGACGGATTGCGTCGGTGTCGCAATCGATGCCGACCACCCAATCGGCGACCGCGGCCAGAAGCCAACTGCCATAACCTTCGCCGCATGCGGCGTCGAGTACACGCCTGTGTCTCGCAGCGGGCAGAGCCGCGCAATAGCGATGCCAATGCTCGTACCAGATCGCTCCCTTCTGCTCAGGGGTAAAGCGTTCGCCAGTGAACGGAAGCGGCGCGGTCAAGAGGGGCTGGGGGCGAATTATGGGCGCTGCGACGCGGGGAAAAGGTACGCGCTTTGCCCCGCCAACTCTACATTTTACCCCTCGTGAGAGAGTGGCTCAAAACGCTCCGAACGCCGGGCCGGATCCTGGCCGTAGCCCGCCCGCCACAGGATAGCCTTAAGCCAGTTCGAGCAGCACCGGTTGGTGATCCGAGGCTTGGGTCTTCTGATCAACGCGGACGTCACGCACACGCGAACGCAGATCTTCGGACACGAAGATGAAATCGCAATGCAGCTCGGGCTCGTCCGGGACTTCCTTTTCGTAGATCTTGAAAGTCGATGGGTGAGGAATGCCGCGATGAGCGATTTGCCACGCATCCGCCAATGGCGGCGTACCGTCGTCGAAAGTCGCGCTCATGCGAGCGTGCAGCGGATCGTCGGGCTCGAGGTTGAAGTCGCCCGTGATGATCGTCGGTGAAGGCCGCAAACGCGTGTGAAACGGCCCACCGGCGGTATCGACGATGCCGCCATGGCGGGCGTGCCCGCTTCCCTCGGCGTACATGGCGCGCAGCGCCTCGACCTGTGCAGCGCGTTTGAGCTTTCCATAATATTCGAGATGCGTGGTGATGACTCGCACATCGCCGAAAGGAGCACTCAACACCGCTTCGAGCGCGATGCGCGGCATGCCGTTGACGCCCGGATCGACGGGATAGGGCAGCAGATGACGGAAGACCTGTCCTACCGGCAGTCGCGACAGGATCATGTTCCCGAAATGACGCCTGCCGCCTCTTTCTGCCGGAACATCGACCGCGACTCCCGGCACCGGCTGATAGCCGCCGAGCAGCCGTGAAATCTCCGCAAATTGGTTTTCGCCGCGACTTCCCGCGAGGCGCGGATCGGCAAAATTGTTGGCGACTTCCTGGAGGCACAATACGTCGAAGTCGGCAAGCGCGCGGGCGTGCTCGACGATGCGCGCAGGCTCGACTTCGCCGTCGACACCGCGGCACCATTGCACATTCCAGGTGATGAGCTTCATTTGATGCCTGCCCGCATGAAAGATTGCACGAACTGCCTCTGAAAGAGCAGGAAAGCGACGAGCAACGGCGCCGTTGTAAGAAGCGTGGCGGCGGTGATGATCGACCAGTCGATTCCCTGGTCGGTCGAGGAGAACACCTGCAAGCCGACGGTGAGCGGCCGCGATTCCACCGAGTTGGTGATGATGAGCGGCCACAGGAAATTGTTCCAGTGATAGCTCACGCTCACCAACGCGAATGCGAGATACACCGGTTTCGCCAACGGCACATAGACCTTCCAGAGCACTTGCAGCGGCGTGCAGCCTTCGACGCGGGCCGCCTCGTCGAGCTCCTTGGGCACGGTTTTGAACGTCTGGCGCAGGAGAAAGATGCCGAACGCACTGGCCATATACGGGAGCCCGATCGCGACGATCGTGTCGCGCAATCCCAGCGCGCTCATGGTGCGATAGTTCTCGACGATGAGCACGTCGGGCATGATCATGAGCTGAACGAGAACCAGTGCGAACAGCACGCTGCGCCCTGGAAATTCGAAGCGTGCGAAGGCGTAAGCGGCGAGCGTACACAGCACGAGCTGAGCGGCAAGAATCATCGCGCACAGCGCGATCGTGTTCATGAAGTATCGAGCAAAAGGAGCGGCGTGCCAGGCCCGCACGAAGTTCTCAAGCGTCAGCGGCGCGCTCAAGGAGAAATGGGTCGAGAATTCGCCCGGATGGAAAGCGGTCCACACCGCGTAGGCGAGCGGCAAGATCCATAGGGCGCCCAGCAGCCAGGCTGCAATCGTCTCGAGCGACTCACCGAGTCCGGATCGACCGTGCAATGCGGCGTTCACTGGTAATGCACCTTCCGTTCGAGAAACCAGAACTGTCCCAGTGCGGCGGCGCCGAGGAGCGCGAGCAGGATCATCGTCAGCGCGGCGGCGTAGGCGGGATCCCAGAAACGAAATCCGATCTCGTAGATGTAAAAGAGCAGCAGCTCGGTAGCGTTGTCGGGACCGCCTCGCGTCATCACCACGATGTGATCGACCAGACGGAACGCGTTGATGACCGCATTGACCAGGACGAACAGCGTCGTTGGCATCAGGAGGGGAAAGGTAACGCGGCGAAAGAAATACCAGCGGGAAGCGCCCTCGATCGCCGCCGCTTCGGCGAGATGGGGCGACATCTGCTGCAGCGCCGCCAGGTAGAAAATCATGAAGAAGCCAGCTTCCTTCCAAACGGCGACCGCCATCAACGCCCCCAGCGCGGTGTTTTTGCTCCCCAGCCAGTTGTGCGTCGAGAGCCCGAACGCGGCAGTCATTTTCTCGAGCAAACCGTACTCCGGCGTATAGAAAAAGAGCCAGATGTTCGCTACCGCGATCATCGGCAGCACGGTCGGCGTGAAGTACGCGAGCCGGAGAAAGCCGCGACCAGCGATGCTGGCGTTGACCCATGCCGCCATCAGAAGCGCGAGCGCGATCGACAACGGAATGGTGCCTGCGGCATACCAAAGATTGTTGCTGAGCGCCTGCCAGAAGATCGCGTCGTCGATGAGCTGCCGGTAGTTCTCCAGACCGATGAACGCTGCCGGCCGTGCACTCCGAGGGGTGGAGAAGAAGCTGTGCCACAGCGTTCCCACCGTCGGGTAGTGCGTGAAGAGTGCGAGCAGAGCCGCGGCCGGCAGCAGCAACAGCCATCCGTAGAGCCATTGCGAACTGCGTGTCATGGGCTAGGCGCTCGTACGAAAAGCTCGTTCACGAGTTTGCGATATCAACGGGGTGCGGATCATGTTGGTGAGCGGTTAAGCCGCCGTGGCTTGGCGCGGTGGCGCAAAAGCGGTCGTCGCGCGGGTACCCGGCTCGCGGCGGCCCACTCAACAACGGGTCGCGGCGCGAGCCCGC
Source organism: Betaproteobacteria bacterium (assembly GCA_005882995.1). GTDB lineage: Bacteria > Pseudomonadota > Gammaproteobacteria > Burkholderiales > Casimicrobiaceae > PALSA-1003. The sequence continues at coordinate 8,453 of VBCY01000104.1, read as the reverse complement.
GGCGAGGGGCCCCGCGGGGATCGCGCGTCGCGAGTCGCATGCGCGGCCGACACGCGGACTCCACTTCCTCTAGGCCGCGTCCAAGGAGGCCGCCGCGCACGAGCCACCCGCGTACGACGACTGCGCCACATCGCGCCTGCGCCCCCAACGGCTCAACCGCATCTCGCGCTGCTCACTTCGCGAATTCTCGCGTTACTTTCGATACGATCGCAGCAAGCGATCCGCCTCACGCTGCGCATCAGCCATCGCCTGTGTCGAGCTCTTGGTGCCGGTCAACGCGGCTTGCAAGCCATCGTTGAGCGCTTTGGTGACTCGCTGGTTGTCGTGCGTGGAGAGCTCGGCGACCGCGTACTGCAGCTGATCGCGAGCCACTGCTGCCGCAGGAAAATCGGCGACGTACTTCTTCATCGCAGCTGTCTCCCACGCATCCGGGCGCACCGCAACGTAGCCGGTGTCGATGCCCCATTGTGCAGCGCGTCCCGGAGAAGTGATCCACTTGATGAACTTCATCGCAGCCGCCTGCTGCTCGGGCTTCGCCTGCTTGAACATGTAGAAGTTACCCCCGCCGGTCGGGCTGCCGCGGCGCTTGTTCGCCGGCAGCATCGCCACGCCGAAGTCGAACTTGGCGTTGTTCTTGACGTTGGTCAAGTTGCCCGTCGTCGTCCACATCATCGCCATCTTGCGCTCAAAAAAATCCTTGGGCGTCGTTCCCCAATCGACGATGCCTTCGGGGTGCACCTTGTACTTGGCTGCGAGGTCCACCCAGTACTGAAGTGCTTCGACGACTTCGGCCTTGTCGTAGTAGGTCTCGGTTCCCGCCAGGTTCATGAGCTGCACGCCATTTTCCGTGGTGAGTCCCTGGAACAACCAGTAGGGAAATCCGGAGGAAGGAATCTGCACACCCCACTGCGTGACCTTCCCGGAAGCGTCGCGCTTGGTGAGTTTCTGTCCGAACTCGACCATCTCCTTCCAGGTCGCGGGCGCCTTGTTCGGATCGAGACCCGCTTCCTTGAACATCTCCTTGTTCCAGTACAGCACGATCGTTGAGCGCTGGAACGGGATACCCCAGGTCTTGCCGCCAGTCTGGCTGTTCTCCATGAACGCGGGATAGAAGCCCTTGAGCCACGCTTGATCTTCCGGCGTTTTCAGGTAGCCGTCGAAAGGCATGACTGCGTCCTCGTCGATCAGCGTGTACATATCGGTCGACAGAAGCACCGCGGTCGTCGGCGGGTCACCGCCTTTGACCGCAGTGAGCGCCTTGGTGATCGAATCCTGGTAGGTGCCGGAGTAGATGGGCTTGACTTTGATCCCCGGGTTGTCCTTTTCGAAGTCGGCGGCGAGGGCGTCGACGATTCTGGTGATCGGCCCGCCGACGGCGACCGGGTAGTAGAACGAGATCTCTACCGGCGCCTGCGCCAGGGCAATCGCCGAAAGGGCGGCAACGACAAGACCGGCGATGCAGCGTCCAAGCATGTTGCCATTCATGATGCTTCCTCCTCGTGAGTACAAAGCAAACCCATCCAATCATCATGCGAGCATCGTCGCCGGCGCCCTCGGCGCGACGTTGCGGCGCTGGCCACTCGCGGTGTCGAAGAAATGCAGAGCACCGGGCGCCCAGCCAAGACATGTTGAATCACCCGGCATGAGCGCCATGCGGCCGGCGACGCGCACCGTCAGCGGCTGACCTCCAACGCGACACATAATCAGCGAGTCGGCCCCGAGGTATTCCACGCTTTCGACGATTGCGTTTGTCCCGACAGCGCGTCCGATGGAAATATGTTCGGGCCTTACGCCAAGCGTAGCGCCGCCGAGTTCAGCATCGGCGACCGCAGCGCCAGCGATCCCCGCGATGACGGCGCCATCCGCGCTCGCATCGAGCTTGAGCAGGTTCATCGGTGGCGTCCCGATGAAACGTGCGACAAAGGTGTTGGCTGGCGTCTCGTACAGATCGGCGGGTGTGCCGTTCTGTTCGATGTGGCCGCTGGAGAGCAGGATCACCCGGTCGGCCAAGGACATGGCTTCGACCTGGTCGTGCGTGACATACACCATGGTGACACCGAGCTTGCGCTGCAGGCTGCGAATCTCCTGCCGCATTTCCTGGCGCAGCTGGGCGTCGAGATTCGACAGGGGTTCGTCCATCAGGCATACCGGCGCCTCGGCGATAATTGCGCGGCCGAGCGCGACTCTCTGCTGCTGGCCGCCGGAGAGCTGTCCGGGCTTGCGATCGAGCAGTGCGCTGAGTCCCAGAAGTCCGGCAACCCTCTTGAGTCGACGATCGCGATCGGCGTTGTCCACCTTGCGCACCCGAAGACCGAAGACGATGTTCTCCGCGACGCTCAAGTGCGGAAACAGCGCATAGGATTGAAACACCATGGTGATGTTGCGTTTTGCCGGCGGAAGTCGCGTGACGTCGCGGCCGCCGATGAAAACCCGTCCTGCGTCCGTCTGATCGAGCCCCGCAATGAGGCGCAAGGTCGTCGATTTGCCGCAGCCCGACGGTCCCAGAAGCACGTTGAGCGTGCCCTCCTCGAGCGCGAACGACAGGCCGTCGACCGCGCGCACTTGCCCGGCGGCGGTCGTCCAGTGCTTGGCTACATTCTCGACGGCGATCGCCGACACCCTACCCCCTGTCGCGTCGCAACCGATCGGCTGCGACGCTCGGCCGGCAATGATAACAAACGACAGAAATGACGCGGCTTAATTAGGCCCCGGCCTTCGCCGGGGCGACACAAGTTCTCCAACGTCATCCCGGCGGAGGCCGGGATCGAAGCGGGTTTGCCATGACCCGCCAGCTCTCCTGTGACCCGCTCGAATAGACGGCGCGGCCGCGGTTCGCGGTACGCCGCTCCGGCTTTCGCAAACTCAACCCGAGCTACGCGAAGAGCGCGGCCAGTGCAGCGCCGGGATCAGCGGCGCGCATGAACGCCTCGCCGACCAGAAATGCGTTCACGCCGTGCGCGCGCAATCGCGCGACATCGGTCGGAGCAGTGATGCCGCTTTCGGTGACGACCATTCTGTCAGGGGGAATGCGTGGCAGCAGATCGAGGGTCGTCTCCAGCGCAACATCGAAGGTGCGCAGGTTACGATTGTTGATGCCGATCAGAGGAGTGCCGAGCTCGAGCGCGCGATCGAGCTCGGCGGCGTCGTGCACTTCGGCCAGCACCGCCATGCCCATGGCGACGGCCGCGGCAGAGAGTTCACCGAGCCGCACATCGTCCAATGCCGCGATGATCAAAAGAACGCAATCGGCGCCGAGCATGCGCCCCTCGGCGATCTGATACTCATCGACGGTGAAATCCTTGCGTAGCGCAGGCAGAGAGCACGCCGCGCGTGCCGCCGACAGATGCTCGGGGTCTCCCTGAAAATACTCGCGATCGGTGAGCACCGACAGACAAGCCGCACCGCCTGCCTCGTAGCGGCGAGCGATCGCTGGCGGATCGAAGATCGGTCTCAGGACGCCCTTGCTCGGGCTCGCCTTTTTGATCTCGGCGATCACCGCGGGACGGCCTGCCGCGATTTTCGCGCGGAGCGCGCCTACGAAGTCGCGTGGCGGCGGCGCACGCTCCGCGTCGGCACGCAAGCGGATGTACGGTCGAAGTGCCTTCGCCGCAGCGATCTCCTTCGCCTTGGTCGCAAGAATGCGCTCGAGAATGTCGGCGCGGCTCAACCGGAGGCCTTTGCACCCAGCTTTTGCGTCGTTGCCACGAATCGCTCGAGTTTTTCTCTCGCTGCGCCGGAAGCGATCGCGGCTCGGGCGCGATCGATACCTTCATGAATCGACGCCGCGATGTTAGCGGCGTAAAGCGCGACCCCGGCATTGAGGGCGACGATCTCGCGCGGCGTACCCTCGACGTTGTCCAGAGCTTCCAGCACCATCGTTTTCGACTCGGCGGCGTCAGCCACCTTGAGTCCACGGTTCGAGATCATGCGCATGCCGAAGTCTTCGGGATGGATTTCGTACTCCCGGACCTCACCATCCTTGAGCTCTCCCACCATCGTCGCGGCGCCGAGCGAGACTTCATCCATGCCGTCCTTGCCGTACACGACCAGCACGTGTTTGCTGCCGAGGCGTTGCAACACCCGCACCTCGATGCCTACCAGATCAGGATGAAAAACACCAAGGAGCTGGTTCGCCGCGCCAGCAGGATTGGTGAGCGGCCCAAGGATGTTGAAGATGGTGCGCACGCCCAACTCCTTGCGCACCGGCGCGGCGTGCTTCATGGCGCTGTGGTGACTCGGCGCAAACATGAATCCGACGCCGGTTTCGGCAATGCAAGCGGCGACGCCTTCCGGTTTGAGCTGGATGTTGGCGCCGAGCTCTTCGAGCACGTCGGCGCTTCCGGACTTCGATGACACGGAGCGGTTGCCGTGCTTGGCGATGCGCGCGCCCGCCGCGGCGGCAACAAACATTGCCGCTGTGGATATGTTGAAAGTGTGCGACGCGTCTCCGCCTGTGCCGACGATATCGAGCAACCGGTCCCGGTCGGGAACTTCGACTTTGGTGGCGAACTCCCGCATCACCTGTGCAGCGGCAGCAATTTCTCCGACGGTCTCCTTCTTGACGCGTAAGCCCACGGTCAGCGCAGCGATCATTACCGGCGACACTTCACCGCTCATCATCCGGCGCATGAGCGCGAGCATCTCATCGTGAAAGATCTCGCGATGCTCGATCGTGCGCTGCAGCGCATCCTGAATGGTGATGGACATGATCTCTCTCTAGGGCCTGTTAACGTTGAGGAAGTTCGACAGCAGCTCGCGGCCCTGCTCGGTCAGAATCGCTTCGGGATGGAATTGCACGCCCTCGACGGCGAACGCTCGATGGCGAACACCCATGATCTCGCCGTCTTCGCTTTCTGCAGTGACCTGCAGGCACGCCGGCAGAGCCGAGCGCTCGATCACCAGCGAATGATAGCGCGTCGCTGTCAGCGGATTCTTAAGTCCCGCAAAGATGCCGTCGCCTGCGTGGCTGATCGTCGAGAGCTTGCCATGCATGACGCGGCCGGCGCGCACGATGCGGCCGCCGAACGCCTGGCCGATTGCCTGATGGCCGAGGCATACCCCCAGGATCGGAATCTTGTCCGCGAAGCGCTGAATCAGCGGCACCGAGATCCCGGCTTCGGTCGGCGTGCAGGGACCGGGCGAGATCACGATCTTCTCCGGCTGCCATGCCGCAATCTGTTCGAGCGTGATGGCATCGTTGCGATACACGTTCACGTCGGCACCCAGCTCTCCCA
>VBCY01000104.1:0-3174 GCA_005882995.1 Betaproteobacteria bacterium | reverse complement strand
TCGGCCGCTCGGAGCAAAGCGCGCAGCTTGTTGAGCGTTTCTTGCCATTCGGCTTCGGGTAATGAGTCATGAACGATCCCGCCGCCGGCCTGGGCGTAGAGCATGCCATCCTTGACCACCGCGGTGCGCAAGGCGATCGCGGTGTCCATGTCGTCCTGGAAGCTGATGTAGCCGACCGCGCCCGAATAGATGCCTCGGCGAGACGGCTCGAGCTCGTCGATGATCTCCATGGCACGTACCTTTGGAGCGCCACTTACAGTGCCGGCGGGAAACGCTGCGCGCAATACGTCGATGCTGGTCAGCCCCGGCTTGAGGCGGCCCTCGACGTTGGAGACGATGTGCATGACGTGTGAATAGCGCTCGATCACCATGCGTTCGGTCACCTGCACGCTGCCCGTCTGAGCGACGCGTCCGACGTCGTTGCGCCCCAGATCGAGCAGCATGACATGCTCGGCAATCTCCTTGGGATCCGCGAGCAGCTCACTTGCAAGGGCCTCATCGGCGTCACGGGTGGTTCCTCGCGGCCGCGTCCCCGCGATCGGCCTCAGCGTGATGCTGGATGCCTCTTTGCGCACGAGGATCTCGGGGGATGCTCCCACGACATGGAAGTCGCCGAAATCGTAGTAGAACATGTACGGCGATGGATTGAGGGAACGCAGCGCTCTGTAGAGCTGCAGCGGCTGAGCAGCGAAGCGACGCCGCATGCGCTGCGAAATCACGACCTGCATGATGTCGCCCGCCGCGATGTACTCACGTGAGCGTGCAACCGCCGCCTTGAACCCTTCTGCGCCGAACTCGCTTTCAGCCTCCGTTACGCCCGTCGCGGTCTGATACGGGATGCTCGCCGGCTCTCGCAGCTTGCGCCGCAGGGCGTGCAGGCGATCGTTCGCGTCCCAGTAGGCATTAGGCTGTGACGGATCGGCATAGACGATCAGCGAAATCTTGCCGGAGAGGTTGTCGACGACCGCAAGCTCTTCAGTGAGCAGCAGCAGGATGTCGGGGATGTCGCTCAACTCCGCCGTGGAGCCCGGCGCGGTATTGGCAAGCCGGGTTTCGATGTGCCGAACCGTGTCGTAGCCAAAGTATCCGGCGAGGCCTCCGCAAAAACGCGGCAGGCCAGGCCGCGGCGCGGCTCGATAGCGGCGCAGGAAATCGCCGACGAACTCGAGCGGATCGCCTTCGTGGCGCTCGACGATACCGCCCCGATCCTCGACTTCGATGGCGCGGGCTCGAGACCGAATGCGTATCTTCGCCGGCAGCCCGATGAAGGAATAGCGGCCGAAGCGCTCGCCGCCGACGACTGATTCGAGCAGAAAGGTGTAGCGCTGGTTAGCGAGCTTGAGGTAGAGCGAGAGCGGGGTATCTAGATCCGCGAAGGACTCGAGAACAAGCGGTATGCGGTTGTATCCTTGCGCGGCAAGCGCGCGGAATTCGGCTTCGGTCATGATGCTTCAACTTGTCTCTCAACGTGCAGAACGCTATCTCGGAGCGTCGCGAATAAAGCGCGACGCTAGGCACGGCTTCAGGAGTGGCGCCAGCGGCGCAAGTCGGTGCCGCGCCACCAAGGCCGGCGATTGCAATTGAAAGCGTTGAAGCTCATCGAGGGATTGAAAGGCGGCAGATCACGCTCTGACAGTGCAGCAACTATACCACCACGCGTCTCATTCAAGCGTTTCGAACCGCGAGCTCGACGCTCCGGGTCATGCCGCCGCCACAGCCGCCCGCATCGCGGCGATGGTCTCGGCATAGTCGGCCGCGTCGAAAATCGCCGATCCCGCGACAAAGGTGTCTGCGCCGGCCTTTGCAATAGAAGCAATGTTCTCCACTTTCACTCCGCCGTCGACTTCAAGCCTGATCTCGCGCCCGGTCAGCCTCGTCAGAGCATCGATGCGAGAGCGAACATGAGTCAGTTTCGCCAACGCCTCGGGAATAAACGCCTGTCCCGCAAATCCCGGATTCACCGACATGATCAGCACCAGGTCGAGCTTGTCGAGCACGTGGTCGAGACAGTTTAGCGGCGTCGCCGGGTTGAGCACCAATCCGGCCTTGCAACCGCAATCGTGGATCAGCGCGATGGTACGGTCGACGTGCTCGGAAGCTTCGAAGTGGAAGCTGATGATGGACGCGCCCGCCTTTGCGAACTCGGGCACGATGCGGTCGACCGGCTTGACCATCAGGTGAACGTCGATCGGTACGGTCGTGATCGGTTTGAGCGCCTCACACACCAGCGGACCGATGGTGAGATTCGGCACGTAATGGTTGTCCATCACATCGAAATGAATCAGATCGGCTCCGCCGGCGATCACCGCGCGCACCTCTTCACCGAGGCGCGAGAAGTCAGCGGACAGGATCGACGGCGCAATCTCGCAGTGTCGCATCGCGCTATAATGATCGAATCACGGCGAAAGAGCACGTTAAGTGGCGGAGAGCAAGAAATACGAGATCAGCATCGTACCGAAGGCGACCTACGTCGACGAACAGTCCGATCCTTCCAAGAACCAGTACGTCTTCGCTTACACGATCATGCTGAGAAACACCGGCAGCGTCCCCGCTCAACTCATCAGCCGCCACTGGGTCATCACGGACGCCAACAACAAGGTGCTCGAGGTCAAGGGCCCCTCGAAACCTCGGTCGGGACGATGCGCGGAACCTATCAGATGCTCGCCGAAGACGGTCATGCCTTCGACGCGCCGATTCCGCTGTTCACGCTGTCGGTCCCCCGCGTTCTGCATTAGCGTTTGTTCGATGCGTCGTCGCTCGCCGGCGCATTCGGGCGCCGAGGCGGTTCTCGCCGCTTGCCGCCCATCGTGAACCAGACGATGAAAACGGCGAGCGCCAGGGCGACGCCTGCTTCCAACAGTATCCATTCCATCGCGTTGGGTCTGCGCTTTCTCGGCTTGGTCGCGGCTGCCATCCTGATCGGTGCCTGCGTGAGCCAGACGCGTGCACCGAGCCAACTTCCTTCTGTGCAATGGCGCGCCGTCGCGTTTTCCGATGTTCCCGGCTGGACCGAGGACCGGCTGGATGACGCGTGGCGCCCGTTTGTCTCGGGTTGCACGGTGTTGCTCGAGCGGCTCGCCACGAAGCCAGACTGGCGCGATATCTGCATCGCCGCGCGAGCGAGCGAACCGCGCGACGCGCCCGCTGCTCGCTCATTCTTCGAGCAACATTTTA
>VBCY01000531.1 GCA_005882995.1 Betaproteobacteria bacterium | reverse complement strand
GCAATCCCCAGATCTTGAAATAGATCCCGAGCGGATGTTGTTGCCCCTCAATGTGATGTTGCCCCGCCGCCGCCGAGTGTGGTTGCCCTGCGGCGACATGTTGCTGTCCCTCTGCGTGCGCCATGGTTTCTCTCACCAAAGATAGAAAACAGCGAAGATGAACACCCACACAAGATCGACGAAGTGCCAGTACAGACCCATGGTCTCGACGATCTCGTAACTGCCCTTCCTGCCGGTCATGAAGCCAGGCCTCATGCGATCCAGGTCACCTCGCAAAACCTTGATAGCCACGATGATGAGGAAAATCACGCCGATCGACACGTGAGTGCCGTGGAAACCCGTGATCATGAAAAAACTCGCGCCGAACTGCGCCGCGCCCAGCGGGTTGCCCCAGGGACGGATTCCCTCATGCACGATCAGCTTGGTCCACTCGAAGGCCTGCATGCCCACGAACGTAGCGCCCAACGCAGCGGTGAGCAGCAAGAAGACAAAGGTTTTGACGCGATCTTTTCGATAGCCGTAGTTGACCGCTAGGACCATCGTCCCGCTGCTGCTGATCAGCACAAACGTCATGATGGCAATCAGGAGGAGCGGGACTTCTACGCCCCCGATCGCCAAACCGAAAACCTCGCTGGGGTTGGGCCAGGGGACGGTGGTGGATATTCGCACCGTCATATACGAGATCAGAAAAGAACTGAAGATGAACGTATCGCTCAAGAGGAAGATCCACATCATCGCCTTGCCCCAGGGGACGTTCTTGAACGCCCGCTGGTCGGAAGACCAGTCGGCGACGATGCCTTGCAAGCCTTCGGGCCGCGGGAGAACCGCTCCCGTGCCCGTCAGCGCGGGTTGCGCCATTTGCTTCGATCCCCTTTAGGTGTGTGTATGCAACAGCACGGCGAATAAAACCAGCCAAACCACGAGCAGATAGTGCCAGTACACGGTGCACAGCTCCACGCTCAATCGTACCTTGCCAACCTCGACGCCGCGCAACACCTTGGCGGTGGTCTTGCACCAGACCCAGAGGCCGCCCAACAGATGCAAACCGTGCACAGCGGTAAGCAGATAGAAGAAAGCGTAAGCTGGATTCGCCGCCACGAAATAACCCGCGGCGTCCATTTGCTGCCACGCCCAGAGCTGTCCGGCGAGAAATGAAAAGCTGAGCACGCCCGAGGCAATCAGGCCGCTTTTCACGCGCTCGAGTTGCCCCTGCCGCGCAGCAGCGCGCGTGCGTTGCATCGCGACACTGGCCAGGATCAGCACCGCGCTGTTTAGCCACAGCACCCTCGGGACGGGCAGCTTGGTCCAATCCTCCCCCATCATTCGCATGTGATAGGCACTGATCAACAGCGCAAACAGAGATGTGGCGACCGCAAGAAAAACGCCAAGACCGACTTTCACCGAAGGAAGGGAGAGTCCGCCGTCGCCCTGCATGATTTCGACCGAGCGCTGCTCCGTCCAGGGCTTGACATTGACCGTTTGTCGCACCAGCCACCACATGACAATGGCCATCAGGCCGCTCAAAAAGATTAATGCGTAGGTCACGACTAACAGGCCCTAGCTGCCGATAGGCTTCGGTGTTCCGGCGCCATCGAGCTTTTGTGCACCAAGATCGCTCGCGTCGAGGGCTTGCTCGAGGCCCTTGGCTTTCTTACCCGGTGGCTGGTTCTGCGGTATGAAATCCTCGGCCGCACCGGGCACGCTGTAATCGTAGGCCCAGCGATAGACCGCCGGTAACGTCGCGCCGAAGTTGCCGTGCTTCGGCGGGGTGTGCGGGGTTTGCCACTCCAGCGTAGTGGCGCGCCAGGGGTTGGGACCCGCCGGCTTGCCTTTGAAATAACTCCAGATCAGGTTGTACAAGAACACCACCTGGATGGCGCCCACGATCAGCGCCGCGATGGTGATCGCTTCGTTCAAGGACTGCGCCGATTCGGGGACGAAGACAGTGGTACCCATCGCATAATACCTGCGGGGCACGCCCAGGAAGCCCAGGTAATGCATCGGGTAGTAAATGGCATAGGTCCCGAGGAACGTGACCCAGAAGTGAAACTTGCCCAGCGTATCGTTCAGCATGCGCCCGGTGATCTTCGGATACCAGTGGTAGATCGCGCCGAACACGACCAGGACCGGCGACACCGCCATCACCATATGGAAGTGGGCGACCACGAACATCGTGCCGGAAAGCGGAATGTCCACCGGCACGTTGCCCAGAAACAAGCCCGTCAAGCCGCCGTTGATGAACGTGAAGACGAAGCCAATGGCAAACAGCATGGGGACGGTGAGGTGAATGTTACCGCGCCACAATGTCAGCACCCAGTTGTAGACCTTGAGCGCTGTGGGAATCGCGATGATCAACGTGGTGGTGGCGAAAAAGAAGCCGAAATACGGGTTCATTCCGCTGACATACATGTGGTGTGCCCACACGACGAAACTGAGGCCGCCGATCGCCAGAATTGCCCAGACCATCATCCGATAGCCGAAGATGTTTTTTCTCGCATGGACGGCGATCAGGTCGGAGACGATGCCGAAAGCCGGTAGCGCGACGATGTAGACCTCGGGGTGGCCGAAAAACCAGAACAGATGTTGAAACAGTATCGGACTTCCGCCGTTGTAGTTGAGGTGTTGTCCCTGCGAGACGAGCGCGGGCATGAAAAAGCTGGTGCCCAGCGTTTGATCCAGCGTCATCATGATGGCGCTCACGAACAAGGCCGGAAACGCAAGCAGCGCCAGGATGGTAGCCATGAAGATGCCCCAAACCGTCAAGGGCAGACGCATCATCGTCATCCCGCGCGTACGCGCCTGCAACACGGTCACCACATAGTTCAAACCGCCCATGGTGAATCCGATGATGAAGAAAGCCAGGGAAACGAGCATCAAGACAATTCCCCAGTTCGCCCCCGGAGTGCCCGGGAGAATGGCCTGCGGCGGGTACAGGGTCCATCCCGAGCCGGTGGGACCGCCGGGCACGAAGAAGCTCGCCATGAGCAACAGAACGGCGAACAGATACACCCAGTAGCTCACCATGTTCACATAGGGGAACACCATATCGCGCGCACCGACCATCAGTGGAATAAGGTAGTTGCCGAACCCCCCCAGGAACAGCGCCGTGAGCAGGTAGATCACCATGATCATGCCGTGCATGGTGACAAACTGAAGGTAGTTGCTCGGGTTGATAAACGAAAAGGCATGCGGGAATCCCAGCTGCAGCCGCATGATTCCCGACAGCACCAGTGCCACCAACCCTACCCCGATCGCGGTGATCGCGTACTGGACGGCAATGACTTTGGCGTCCTGGCTCCAGATGTATTTCCCGACGAAGCTCTTCGGATGGTAAAGCTCCGGCTCTTCGACTTCGGCTGGCGGTACGTAGGCCGATTCGTCATGCGTAATGGAAGTCATCGATATTTCCTCTTCGCTAACTCTTGATGATGCTCGATGTGCTCGAGTCACCTCTCAGATGATGTATGAAAAGCATAGCGCTCGAGCGGGCCCGTCATCGAAGGGTATCGATGTAGGCAACGAGGTCACTGGTCGCCTGGTCATCGACCAAAATCGCGGCCATGGATGTCATCTGCCGACCGTAGGGGTCGTGAGGATTGGTGCCGCGAACGCCGTGTTGGAAATTCTTCAGCTGGGTGACCATATACCAATCGCTCATGCCTTTGAGGCGGGGAGCATTGGTTGCCTGTATGCCCTGTCCACCCGCACCGTGGCAGGCTGCGCAGGTCACATAGGGATCTTGACCGTTCTTCGCATTCCCGTTCACGGTGGTCGGAGCAGGATTGTCCGGCAGGGTCCTGATATAAGCGACGACATTATCGATGGCGGCTTCATCTGTCAGCGTTGCCGCCATCGGCGCCATCATCTTACCAAAAACGTCTTTTTCGTGCGTACCCCGGGCACCGTCCTTGAAATTTTTCAATTGCCGTTTCAGGTACCAGGGTGCTTGCCCGCTCAATTTCGGCGCGTTCAGCGAAGGGTTACCCTCCGCTTGCGCGCCTTGACAGGCAGTGCACACTGCAAAGAGCGCCTTGCCTGCTGCAGCGTCCCCGGCAACACGCGCTTTGGATTGCGCGTACGTCGGGTAGCTGCTCAACCAGGCCTGAAACGCGCTTTCCTCTTCGACGGCGACTTTGCCGCGCATGGCAAAATGGGCGATGCCACACAATTGTTCGCAGAAGGAATCAAAAGTCCCGGTCCGGGTGGGCCTGAACCAGACATAGGTGACCAGGCCCGGCACCATGTTCATCTTGGCCCGGAACTGTGGCACCGTGAAGTCGTGCAGGACGTCTATCGAGCGGAGCTCGAGCTTAACCGGCTTGCCCAGGGGGAGATGCAGCTCCGGGCTTGCGATCAAGACATCGTCCTGCCCGCTGGGATCGTCGGGATTAATACCAAACGGGTTTTCATCACTGACGTACTTGGCATCGACCGTGCCCAGCACACCGTCCTTCCCGGGGAAGCGATAGTTGAAGTTCCACTGCCGGGCCACGACCTCGAACACCGTCGCGTCTTTCGGGACCTCGATGAACTTCGCCCATGCGAATAAGCCGGGCGCCAGCATGGCGACGACTCCCACTGTCGTCGCGAGGATAAGCGCCAGTTCCAGCTTCTTGTTCTCGGGTTCGTAGTGCGCCAGTTTTCCCTTCCGGTAACGGTAGCGCAGCACGCAATAAGCCATGAACAAATTGACGACGACGAAGACAAACCCCGTGACCCAGAACGTGATCGTTACGGTCTCATCGATCGAGTCCCAATTGGACGCGATCGGTGTGAAATACCACGGACTCAGGTAGTGAAACAGGACGGAGCCAACGACCAACAAAACCAACACGATTGCTAGGGCCATAACAGTGGCCCCGATTGACTGGACACAATTTCGCAGCCGATAAGTGATGAACTACACGAGGGGTTGTCGAGGGTGTCGGGCGCGGCGCCTTTTAAGCCGCGGCGCCCGCCGCGATGGGCAACCCTAGTCGTTCTCACGCTGCTTGCCTCCTTTCGGTTTTTCGCAAAGTATAATGGTTTTCGATGGGATCCGATGATAAGGCATGGTGAGCGCTTATCGTCCCCCTGCGCAAAAAATCACTTGTCGCTACCGCGCTTCCTCGCCCGGCCAGCTCTTGATGTAGCTTTTCAGCATGCGGTTCTCGAAGCTCTGCTCTTCATAAACCGCTTTGGCGACGTCGTGAAACGATACGACGCCAAGTAACGTCGAGCCGTCGACCACTGGGACGTAGCGGGTATGCCGTTCGAGCATCCCGCGGCGAAGTTCCATCACGTCGAGCCCGGTCGTGGCAGTCAACGGATCGTGCACGTAGATTTCATTGACCTCGAGACCGCCAAGCTGGCCCTGGCGCTGCACCAGTGCCTGTAAGACCTCGGCAAAAGTCAGCATGCCGACCATCTGTCCGTGATCCATGACGACCAACGAGCCGATGTCGTGCTTCGCCATCACCTTGACCGCTTCCAGCACCGTGCCATGCGGCGAGGTCGTGAACAGAGCATTGCCCTTGATGCGCAGGATTTCGCTGACGAGCGTATCCCCCTCCTTCACCTTGCAGATTACTCCCGGAGTCGTGCGGGGCGCAATCGGCTTCTCGCAGTGTGAACTGCGGGCGAGCGTGGAACAGCGCCTACAGCCAGTACACCAGCACGAAGAGCAGTAGCCATACCACGTCGACGAAGTGCCAGTACCATGCCGCAGCCTCGAACGCAAAGTGATGCTGAGCGTTGAAATG
>VBCY01000530.1 GCA_005882995.1 Betaproteobacteria bacterium | reverse complement strand
CATCCGCACGGAATCGATTCGAGCGGGTATCAAATCAATACGATACTGCTGTGCAAACTCCACTGCAAGAATGAGCTCTCCGATAAGATGCGATGCTCTTATCGGCGCGTACCCCGGCCGGCGGCTTTCCGGCTTCCAATTGCTGCGTAAACATTGAGCACCAGTACGTACAGTGTTGCAGGCTCGGTCAAAGTTGACCTTGACATGCATCAAAAGACGCTGTCCATGGCGAGTTCGCAGATCGTCGCATAATTCGATCGGCCCGGGCAGGTTTGTGAGATGCCGACATCGTGCTACCGTCCTAATCCATGAAGGACCTGCTCATCCTCGCCGTTCACCTGTTGGCCACGATCGCCAAACTCGTGCGCCCGGGCGGGATACGCGCCGTCGCGGCCGAATCCTTATTGCTCAAGCACCAGTTGTTCGTTAGTAATCGCGCATGGCGACGGGCACCGAATCTGAATTCGTTCGACCGCCTCCTCCTGGGTCTTGGATCACTGGTCGTGCCGCCAAGCCGAATCGGCGATCTGCAGCGTTTCCGGCTGTCGGACCGCGCCGCGGCACAGGACACTGCGCACCCGCGCGAGCAGTTCGAAGAAAGTGAACGGCTTGACCAGGTAATCGTCCGCGCCGAATTCCAGGCCCTTGACCCGATCTTCGACCGCGTCGCGCGCGGTAAGAAACAGCACGGGTACGATATGTTGCTGGAGCTGGGGGATGCCGCTCCAATAGAGAAAACGCAGGAATGGAAAGAGCGCAGGATAGAGAACACGCGGTTCGAGTCCCGCATCCTGGATGAAGGCCATCAGATCCTGGCCGCGATGCCCGAGATGAAAGCTGCGCCCGGGCTCTTCCCGCCGCCGGCTGAAGTAGCGGAAATATCATCCAAAGCAACCGATTGGAAATCGCCTAGGGGCACCTCCTATAGTCTGATGTCCGCCTGGAGCCATACCGGCAGGTCGCTTCGGCAAAAACACAGGTGGCCCTGGAATGCTCAGATAGCATGGCGCTGCCCCGCACTTTCAGGGAAGGGCAACTGGACGGCGCTCATCTCGGGAACCCTGCTCTCCGGAGTGATCCCTCGCAGCGGAATGCGCCCGCTGCGGGAGATCGCCGCGACGGCGCGGCGCATCAGGGCAAGCCAGTTGCACGAGCGGGTCGAGCCACGAAGAAGCTCGACGACCTCGGCACCGCGTTCGACGGCATGCTGCACCGCCTGCAGGATTCCTTCTCGCGGCTCTGGCAGTTTTCCTCCGACCTGGCGCACGAATCGCGCACCCCGATCAATAATCTGGTGGGCGAGGCCGAAGTGGCGCTGTCCCGAGCCAGGGACGCGGAGCACTACCACGGTGTCCTGGAATCGAACCTGGAGGAGTATCAGCATCTATCGCATGATCGACAGCCTTCTGTTCCTCGGCCTTGCGCACGATCCGCAAACCCGCATCGAGATGATTCAGCTCGACACTCAAAGGAATTCGACGCCGTTCGCGAGTTCTATGAGGGTCGAATGACACAAACTTCGCGAGCACGCCCGAAACCCTTGTCTCGCCGCGCATCCAATCAAGTCTAGTCCCCTATATCGTTACTCACTCGTTGTTTATGGAATGTAAACAGAGATGTTCACTTGGTTAGCGCGTTTCATTGAGCGCCACCCCAATCTCCATAGGTTGTCTCTTCTCGTTTGGCGGCTGTTTCCACCTCGGCTGGCCGGGTTCCTAAAGGGGCTGCTCGCCCGAAAGTGGCTGGTAGGGGCTGTTGCGGTCATGATTGACGAGAGCACTTCCCCATTGGAGGTGCTCTTGGTTGAACACAGCTATCGGGCTAAAGGCGCATGGGGCCTTCCTGGGGGGTCGCTTGAGTCGACTCCCGGAGATCCTACCAGACCACGAAACGACACCTTGCCCGACGATGTGATTGAATCCGCGTTGCGCCGGGAAGTATTGGAGGAACTCGGTATTGAAATTACAGTGATCAGCCTGCTTAGAATCGATGCCATCCCATATGTTTCCGAAGAACCCGGACCCTACAGGCTGGACTTTTACTTTCGCTGTGCGCCTCGTGACGGATTTGCAGCATTGCGACACGGCCTGAATTCCGGACAAGCCAAACCCTGCTCGCCCGAGATAAAACAAATACGTTTTGTGCCTCTGACCGACCTGACTAAGTACGATCTATTTTCAACAGATGTTAGATTTTTGACTGAAGACCTTCCTCGGCTTGAAAAAACCCTCGCAATATCCAAGGATGGCTGAACTGGAATTCCTCTTGTTACGTGGACGGGACTGGCCAGAAGTGGGGCTAACCGGCCGGCAAAAATTGGATGGAGGATACTTGCCTGTCCATGGCGAAATACTATTCTGCCTCGATTGTCACAATCGAAGGCGCGATAGACATTCGGGTTAAATTCTTGCGTTTCCCGAATTGCACGTTATGCGGCAGAGAAGTACGATGAGCATGCCTGCTTACTGTGCTGCGCAAATGATCTGAGCTGAGTTTTTGGCGGCGGCCGGTGTGAAGCCACCTCGACGGCGGTGGCAGTACCGCGCTCGATTGAGTCGATAACGAGCTACGCACTAATGAGCCTCAGGTCCTATTGCGATTTGTAACCTTTGATATTTGGAAATATTTGGACAGAATTGCCTTGATCGAGAAAACGGCCTTCCAGTGCCCAAATTGACCCTTACGACACGCCAGTCACGCCTGCGTAGCCTCAATGGGCAACGTTATCCGGCGTCTCGGACGACATTGCCGTGGCCACTTGCATTCGGCAACCGGTCAGCACGGCTTCGCTCTTGCGCGCACGGAATGTCCGAAACGTAAGCGTGATGTGAAGACATGAGCTGACACTTGCTTCGAAACGGTCGTTGAGACCTATGGAAGCAGCCGTTCAGATCCCGGCAACGGCGCGCCTCAACCTTCGACGTAGTAGCTCTGCGATCGACCGTTTCGGAGCAACCTGGCTGTCAGCTCGGGGTCTATTTTAGCCGTTCGCTAATGTCTGAGGGCGGCTACCACCGTCGGTCGACGGCGTCTCCAAAATCGCTGGGCAGTGGTCTACGCATGGTGCCTATCGGGAAGAGGTTGCATCCCACTTCAGACGAATACGACTCTTCCTTTCCGGGACAGCGACGCCCGACCCGCCAACGCCAAATGCGATAGGCGCATTCTCCTGAAGCGACAGCGATCCAGGCGCAAAGAAGCGATAGCGCCGTTCCCCGAGCCGTTCGCTGTCGAGGAGCGGAGTCTTGCCGACGAACAACGCGGGTCCGGTTCCAGCCGCGACAAAGTCGGCGTCCGTCTCTACGTCGATTTCGATCACGTCGCTTTCAAGATACTCCTTGCCTAGCTTGAAGAAGCGACGTGGTTCGTCGTACTTCACACGGCGCGCGACTGCCGATTTTAGCGATGGAATTCTCATCGGTTTATGATCGCGTGGTTCTTCGCGCGCGGAACCATCG
>VBCY01000529.1 GCA_005882995.1 Betaproteobacteria bacterium | reverse complement strand
AAGCGATCGCCTTTTTCGCCAACACCGACCAGAATGGGATCCTCGCGTGCAACGTGCAAAAACCGTCCGCCACCAACTATTGAGCGTTTCCTAACTGCGTGACATCGGTTGCAATTCGGATGAGCTGGCCCTCACCCCTAACCCCTCTCCCGCCGGGAGAGGGGTGCGCGACAGCGCGGGTGAGGGTCAAACGTTACTCAGTTGCGTAATTCTCAATAATGGCATGAAGTATCTCCTGCGAGCAGCGACGCTTGCCGACGAGGCCACTCTTCGCGATTTGATCGCGCGATCCATTCGTTCACTCGGATTGGCGGATTACACCCCGGCCCAGATCGAGGCTGCGCTTCTCGGTGCATTCGGCCTCGACACCGCTCTGGTGCGTGACGGAACCTATTTCGCCGCGGTTACGGAGCTCGGTGAGATCGTAGGCTGCGGCGGCTGGAGCCGGCGAAAGACGCTCTTCGGCAGCGATGCACACGGAGACCGCGACGACGCATGGCTTGATCCCGTGTCCGATCCCGCGAAGATCCGCGCTTTCTTCATCGACCCGCTCCATGTCCGTCGAGGTCTGGGGCGAATGATTCTGGAGCGCAGCGAGGGCGAGGCGGCTCGCGCCGGGTTTTCGGCCTTCGAATTGATGGCGACTTTGCCCGGGATACGGCTGTACGAAAAATGTGGGTATGTGCCCGCGGCTCCGATCCGGTATCCGTTGCCGGGCAGCTTGGATATCACTTTCGTACCGATGACGAAAAAGCTGGTTTGCTAAATCAAATTCAGGAGGATTCTTCCATGACGCGAAAACGCTTTGTTTCAAGCCGCTTGATCGTCGCGGTTGCGGCAATTCTTTGCACCGCGGTGCACGCCACATCAGTCGCACCCGTTGGCGGTGAACATGGCATGGTGGTCACCGCGCATCAACTCGCCACCAAGGTGGGGGTCGATGTGCTCAAGCGCGGCGGCAACGCAGTCGATGCTGCGGTCGCCGTGGGTTATGCGATGGCGGTGGTCTACCCCGCCGCAGGCAACTTGGGCGGTGGTGGCTTCATGACCATCCAGTTAGCCGATGGGCGCAAAACGTTTCTCGATTTTCGCGAGAAGGCGCCGCTCGCGGCCACTCCCAACATGTACCTCGATAGTGCCGGCAACGTCATCAAGGGCGCGAGCACCAAGGGCCATCTGGCCGTAGGCGTACCAGGCAGCGTAGCCGGGCTCGAATACGCTCGGGAAAAGTACGGCACGCGCTCGCGCGGCACGCTGATCGCGCCGGCCATCGCTTTTGCCGAGCGCGGCTTCTTCCTCGATGATGGCGACATCGCATTGTTCGCCACGGCGAACGATGACTTTCGCGACGATCCAGCGACCGCAGCCATCTTCCTGAACAAGGGTCAGCCCTACAAAGCTGGGGACCGACTGGTGCAAAAGGATCTGGCAAAAACACTGCGCCTGATTGCGGAGCGTGGCTCCGCCGCCTTCTACGAAGGCTCGATTGCCGATGCGATCGCGGCCTCGAGCGCAATAGGGAACGGAATCATCACCAAGGCCGATCTCCAGCAGTACAAGGTGCGCGAGCTGGCGCCCGTCGAATGCGACTATCGCGGCTACCACATTGTGTCGGCGCCACCGCCCAGCTCGGGCGGCGTCGTTGTGTGCGAGATCCTCAATATCCTCGAGGGTTATCCGCTCAAGGATCTGGGTTTTCGTTCTGCGCAGGCCGTGCACTATCAAATCGAGGCGATGCGCCATGCGTACGTCGATCGCAACAGCTATCTGGGCGATCCGGATTTCGTGAAGAATCCGCTCGATCGTCTGCTGGATAAGGGCTACGCCGAGAAAGTCCGCGCAGCAATTGACCCGAGCAAGGCCGGCGTCTCGCGGGATCTGAAGCCCGGTGTTCCGCCACACGACGGCACCAATACGACACACTATTCGATCATCGACAATCAAGGCAATGCGGTGTCGGTGACCTATACCTTGAACGATTGGTTCGGCGCCAAAGTGACCGCGGCGAAGACCGGCATCCTGCTCAACGACGAGATGGACGACTTCACCGCTAAGCTCGGCGTGCCGAACTTGTATGGACTGGTGCAGGGCGAGGCTAACTCGATCACGCCGGGCAAGCGGCCGTTAAGCTCCATGAGCCCGACCATCGTCTCTCGCGATGGCAAGCCGGTCATGGTGATCGGCACGCCGGGCGGCAGCCGCATTATCACTGTGGTTGTGCTCTGCATTCTGAACGTGATCGATTACGGCATGAACATTCAGGAGGCGATCGACGCGCCACGCTTCCATCAGCAGTGGCTACCTGAAACAACCAACGTCGAAACTTTTGCGTTGAGCCCCGACACGCGCAAGATCCTGGTCGACATGGGCCACAAGCTGGGCGATCCGCAGCCCCCCGGCCACGCTGCGGGCATTCTGGTCGGGGCGCCGTCGCTCAGTGGCAAGCCGCGCGGCAAGGAACGCTTCTACGGTGCCAACGACCCTAGAAGGGGGACGGGATCGGCATTGGGGTATTGAAAGTCCCACGCCGACACATGTCCGCGCCGGCAAGCGATCGTGCGGAAATAGGAGCGGCAGACCTCCAACTCTCAGTGTCCGGCAGCGGCGGCAATTCGTTGATCGGATGTTCTTCGAAGATCCCATGCCAAGCCGAACTTTGAGAAGACATAAATGCACCACTTGGTCGGATCCCAGTGATACCAGCGAATCCCGTTGCGGTAGTCGGAGGGGAAGCGATGGTGAAAATTGTGGAATCCCTCACCGTTCGTAAGAAGTGCGCCTATCCAGTTATCGCGAGCCGAATTCGCCTGATTGTAGGGTCTTGTACCAAAGGTATGAGCGAAGGAATTAACAAAAAATGATGAATGAAGGACGATGACGATACGCAGGCAGACGGCCATGATGAATCCGCCCAGCGGGTGCCCGATCCACCAGGCGATAAGCATCGGCAGAATGAGTCCTCCGCCAATCGACCACCACTCATGGTGATCATGCTGATGCGAGACGAGCTTCGATCTGCGCAAGTCCTTCACATTGTTGTAGTTGGTGCGGTGCCGCCAAAACAAGATCCAGCCGATATGCGCGTGCCAAAAGCCTTGGTTGACGCCGTAGGGATCATGCTCCGTGTCGGTAAAAAGATGGTGCTGACGGTGCTGAGATGCCCATTTCAGAGCCGATTCTTCGAACGTTGCCGCGCCAAAGAAAAGAAGGAAGAAACGCAAGATGGGCGAAGCTTCATAGGTACAGTGGGCAAAGAGCCGATGATAGCCAACCGTAATCGACATGCCTGTTACGAGCGCATACAACAGAAACCACCAAAATTCGGGAGCCGTGATGCCGCGGTAGTAGGCGTAAAGAGGCGTCCCGATAATCGCGACAATATGCAGAAGAACAAAGAAGATAAGCCCGAGCCATCGGATCTTGCGCTTTGGCAATGGGTAATCGTCTGCGATTTCTCCTTCTTTCATCTTCACAAGAATCCTGGATCGCTACGTCATGGAATCGATCGGCGAGACACCAGCCGGCCGACAGAATCGGACAATGCGCATGGAAGCGCGACTCGCGATGTTGCTGCTCGCCCTGTCGCCGCCAGCCGTCTCGATGCTTGTAACATGAATAGCTTGGGTTGGGGCGCGGAAACCGAAAACTCGGAAACCAGCCAGAACGCTAATGGCAGAGTGTTTATCTGTGACCGTTTGCTGCCTGGCTGAATCATACTCATGTTGCCCGTTAGCATTCAACACGGTTACGCCCCCTTTGTTTGGCTCTGTGCAGCGCTCCATCGGCGCGGGCGAAGGTCTCGATGATCGCTTCGCCGGGCCGGTATTGCGCCACGCCGATCGATACGGTCAGCTGACCGACCCGTCCCGGGACGCGAATGTCGAGGAGCCCGATGCGCTCGCGCAGGCGCTCGGCGTCAGCCATCGCGCCCTCCAGCGTCGTGTGTCGGAGTATCTGAACGAACTCCTCGCCGCCATAGCGGCCAAAAATGTCGGTCGCACGCAGTCCACTCTGCACAGCCTCCGCAAAGGCGCGCAGGACTTGATCCCCGGTCAAATGGTCGAACTCGTCGTTGTAGCGCTTGAAGAAATCAAGGTCGATCACGCAAATTGAGAGTGCTTCCGCGGCAATGTCGGCCCGCTGTTTCGACGCCTCCATGGCCGCGATGAGAGCACGGCGGTTGTAAACCCCTGTCAGATCGTCGTGCCGTGACTTTTCTTCGACGTCCTCCAGCTTGATGCTCGCTTCGGTGAGGCCGCGTTGAAGCCGCTTGACGCGCCCACCGATGAAAACAAACCATGGAAATGTCAGCGCCAGCACGATGATCTGAAGTACATCCAGGCGCAGCATTTCGGCGTCTTCATTATTCAGGTAGCGAAGCCAAATCGCCAGCGCAAAGGCAATCAACGAGATCGAGCCGAGCACGGCGAGCTTTGCGCCGCTGTGACGAAGCATGCCGAACATCAGTGCGACGAAGAAAAAGGCGGTGAAGGCAATGCGCGTATCTGGAGCGTGGTAAACGACGTAGAGCATCGTTGCCATGGCCGCGAGAAACTGCCATCCAGTCAAGCTCGGGTCTGGAAACCGCAGATTGAGGCCCAGCCGAAAGATCCCGAAAAACGCGAGAATGAACGCTGCCACAATCGCGCACGCATCGAGAAGCGTCTGGCCGGCGATGCTGCCTTGCGTATAAAAGATGGCGAGCACCACCAGATACAGCGCCGAAAAGGCGCTGGCGAGCAGGAACCGTCGCAAACGGAGGCGCTGCCTGAATCGGTGCTTCGTCGGCGCTGAAATATCGAGAGTCGGTTCGAACATCGAGCCTCAGCGGAAGCGACGCTAAACGGTCTCGCGCTCCATGGTCACTTCGGCTGTCAAACTTTCGACGTCGCGATAGATCGAAGCAACCGCTACTACGCGCCCATTGCGCTTGTAGCGCAGCACGCAGTCCCTAGCTGCCACATCGCCATCGATGGAAATCTCGTCCCACGCGGGAGCGTGCCCGACATAGTTGATCGGCACGTCGTAGTGCTGGCTCCAGAAGAACGGAACTGCACTGAACTTCTCTCCATATCCCAGCATGTTGCGCGCCGCAGTCTGACCTTGGCGCTCGGCAACGACCCAGTGCTCCACGCGAATCGGCTCGCGGCTGTGCGCATCAGGCCATCGCGCAATATCGCCGGCCGCGAAAATTCCAGCGGCATTGGTCTCCAAGTACGCATCGACGAGGACACCATGGTCGAGCGCGAGGCCGGCCTTTTCCGCCAGTTCCACCCGCGGCCGCACACCCACGCCAACGACCACCAAGTCGGCCTGCAGCGTTCCACCGCTGCTTAAATGCACATGTGTCTCGCCGATCCGGCTTGCTGTGTCCTCCAGATGGAAGATGACGCCATGCTCCTCATGCAGACTGCGCACGAAGTCGCCCATCTCCCGACCGAGAACGCGCTCCATGGGTCGCTTTTCCGGCGCGACCACGTGCACTTCGATGTTGCGTGCGCGC
The DNA here is from genome assembly GCA_005882995.1 of Betaproteobacteria bacterium. Classification (GTDB taxonomy): domain Bacteria; phylum Pseudomonadota; class Gammaproteobacteria; order Burkholderiales; family Casimicrobiaceae; genus PALSA-1003. The sequence goes on along the minus strand of VBCY01000529.1, from coordinate 24,520 downwards.
AGCGACGCTGCGACTTCGAGACCGATGAAGCTCGCGCCAAGCACGACTGCGCGCCGAGCCGTCTTGGCGCGCTCGATGACAGCCTGTGAGTCGGCCATGGAGCGCAATGTGTATACATTCGGCAGATCCATGCCGGGCAGCGGCAGGCGAATCGGCTCGGCGCCGGTTGCGAGCAACAGTCGGTCGTAGGGGACTCTGCTTCCGTCATCGAGTACCACCTCACGGGAAGGTACGTCGATGAGCTGTACATTCGTCCCGAGACGCAACTCAATGGCGCTCTCTTCGTAAAAATCGAGAGGACGCAACGGGATCCACTCTTCCGGCGCGTTGCCGGCAAGATAATCCTTGGACAAATTGGGCCGGTCCACGGGCGCGGCTTGGTCGCTGCTAAGCATGACGATACTGCCCGCGTATTGCTCACGACGCAGCATCTCGGCCGCGGCGAAACCGGCGGCTCCGCCACCGACGATGACGACCCTTCCAGGCAATGGGTCCCCAGATGCGGCGCCGCTACGCCCTTGCGGAATCGGGGCGTCTTTCTGCGCAACAACAAAGACCTTGCCATCGCGCGGCTCGACCGACCAACAAGCGACGGAGCTCAATGCCGGCGCGTGCAACGCTTCGCCGGTGCGCAAGCTGAAGCAGGCGTGATGCCAAGGACATCGCACTGTGTCCTCGACCATGATGCCCTCGGCGAGCGGTCCGCTGTAATGGGAACAAACAGCGCCGATCGCGAAGTACTCGTTGCCTCGGCGTGCGAGGAGGACGCCTTCTTTTCCCACATGGCCGGCAACCATGCGCCCGTCGGCAAGGTCGTCGACCGGAATGCCGAGCGCAAGGTCTGGCCCGGCTGCGTCTGGCTGCGAAGAGCTCACCACGTTCCCCGAAGTGAGTGAATCTAGTATTACGCGATTTTGTACATCATACCCTTTCTCACCAAAGCTCTCCTTGGTGGTGAAAGACACTAGGGAACCTCTGAATAAGCCCCGCGTGGTCGCGACGAAGGCTTTCCGGGATGAGCTGCGCGAAGCAAGGCGAAGCCAATAGCAGGGCGACCGCGCCGGGCGGAGCAGGACTCCGCGAGCGTAGCGAGTGGAGGCGACCCCTGCGCGGGATGCGGAGCGTTGTCGCTGCGGTCGCATGTGCACGCGTTCGCGGTCGGATCCCCAAAGGGGCCCCTCCCCCGCGCTGCGGCGCGCCTATTGGCAAGCCGAGCGACAAAGCAGATCGCCCGGAAAGCCCCGTCCCATCCGGGTTTCGGCGCAATGGCCTCATCTGCTTTGTTGCGCGGCTTGCGAATAGTACGAACTATTCGCTGCGCCGCGACGCCTCGCATCTGAAACCATTGCGCCAGAAACGCGACTCACGTGGGACTTGTTCAGAGGTTCCCTAAAGGTTCGGCTCTCGGCGCCGCGCGGCTCCATCCGGCAGCGTAGAATTCGCGTTGCCCGATCTATCGTGCGGTTGTCGCCGCACCGCCCGCCGACCCAACGCGATGGCCACACTCGACTTGCAAAAGCTGACCAAGCGGTATCCCGGCGTGATTTCCGTCGATGCCATCGATCTCTCGGTCGGTCACGGCGAATTCGTCTGCCTCCTCGGCCCCTCGGGCTGCGGCAAGACGACGACGCTGCGGATGGTTGCCGGTCTGATTGAGCCGGATGCAGGAGAGATCCGCGTCGGAGGCCGGCTCATGTCATCCGCACGCGGCGTGGTTCCTCCCGAGCGGCGCAACATGAGCATGATCTTCCAGAGTTACGCGGTTTGGCCGCACATGACGGTGCTGGAAAACGTGGCGTACGGGCTCAAGCTCAAGCCGCTCTCGGAGTCGGAAAAGCAAAAGCGAGTCGCCGCTCTCCTCGAAGCCACCCAGCTCTCCGCACAGGCGCAACGTTATCCGTCCGAGCTCTCCGGCGGCCAACAACAGCGCGTTGCGCTGGCACGTGCGCTTGCGCCGAAGCCGGACATCCTGCTGCTCGACGAGCCGTTGTCCAATCTCGACGCCAACCTTCGTGCCGAGATGCGCTTCGAGATACGCCGCTTGCACGATCAGTTCCAGTACACCTCCGTATATGTCACCCATGACCAGGTGGAGGCGATGACCATGGCCGATCGCATCGTGGTGATGAATGCCGGGCACATCGAGCAGATCGGCAAGCCGGAGGAAGTCTACGAGCGACCCAATTCGGCTTTCGTGGCCCGATTCATTGGCGGTAGCAACGTGCTCAAAGTTCGGCACCTCTACGATCGGACTGTCGATATCGGTGGCCACGCATTGGAAATCGGAGAGGGGGAGTTTGCCGGCGTGGGTAAAGAGATGAGCATCTGTGTGAAGACCCACGACGTGGAACTCTTACCGTCTGCCGTGATGACGTCGGGCAACAACGTGGTGCCGGGCGTCGTGCGCAGCCAGGCATACCTCGGCAATCATCGCGATTACATTGTCGACGTCGGACAGGAAATTCTGATCGCGGCGCCGCCCGAGTTGCAGGTGGAAACCGGATCTGCGGTCGGTGTACGCTTCAGACCGCAGCGCTGTCGCGGACTCGCTCGCTGAAGTCAAACGGGTTCCTTCGAGCCAAACACAACCGCAGGAGAAGAAATATGAATCGAACGCTGGAGGCCCTTTGCTGCGCCGTGGCTGCGCTCACCGCGATTGTTTCGATCGCGAATGCGCAGGAGACCACGCCGGCGATGCTCGCCGCGGCGACCAAGGAAGGCAAAGTCACTTGGTACACCTCGGTCGACGTCAAGGTCGCCGAGGCCGTCGCCAAGGCTTTTCGAGCCGAGTACCCCGGCATCGACATCGAAGTCGAACGGGCGGGTTCGGAGCGGGTATTCCAGCGCATCAACCAGGAATATCAATCGGCCATCCACAACGTCGACGTCGTCAACTCGTCCGACGCGTCGCACTTCCTTTACTGGAGGCAGCAGAAATGGTTGGCGCCGCACACGCCACCGGACGTGCGCCGATTTCCAGCGCAGTACAAAGATCCCGAAGGCTACTACGCAACGTGGCGCGCGACGTTGAGCGTCATGGGTTACAACACCAAACTGATCGATGCCAAGGATGCGCCGACCGGCTATATGGACCTGCTCGATCCGAAATGGAAAGGCAAGCTTGTCAAGTCGCATCCGGGTTATAGCGGAACGAGCCTCACCGGCACCTACGCGATCGTCAAGGCACTGGGTTGGGACTATCTCGATAAGCTCTCGAAGCAAGGTGTACAGCAACTGCAGTCGACGACCGCGACACCGAAAAGCATCGCGAGCGGTGAGCGGGCGGTGATGGTCGACGGCAATGAATACAACATGTTTATCGAAATCGATGCCAAGAGCCCCGTCAAAATCATCTACCCCAAGGAGGGCACTCCGTTCGTGACATCTCCGAGCGCGATCTTCGCCGAAGCGCCGCATCCGAACGCTGCGCGAGTGCTGGAGAACTTTCTGTTCACTGCCAGGATCCAGCAGCTCATCGTCAACGAAGGCGGTACACGATCGATGCACCCGGACGTGAAGGACCCACCGGGGCGCACCCCACTCGCGGAGATCAAGCTGCTGCCTGATGATGCGAACGGCATGCTGCCGCAGATCGCGGATATCAAAAAACGATATACCGCGCTATTCGGCAACTGAAGCTTGGGCATAAGATTAACTGTGCGCGCATGAGGATTCTGGTCATCCCGGCCCCGGACTCAAGCATTCCGGGGCAGGCTGCGGCCGGGATCCAAGTTGCTTGTTGCCGCCAACATTGGGCCTCGGCCTCCGCCGGGGCGACAGCGGAGGCGTAGTCGTGTTGCGCAAGCGGGAACCCAGCGACTCTCGGCCGCACGACACTGGGTTCCCGCTTCCGCGGGGACGACGTAAGTATTTTGACTGGACGACTCCGGTCTCGCTCGCTTTCGTGCTGATGCTCTCGGGCCTCGTGCTGCTGCCGATGGCCTGGCTGCTGATCGCAAGCTTCCGCGATGATGCAAGTCGCATCACACTCGACAACTATCGCCAGTTCTTCACCGACGCGTCGTTCCTGAAGCCGCTATTGACCACGCTGTGGACCTCGGCCGCCGTAGGATTCATTTGCGTGGCCCTCGCGGCGCCGATGGCGTGGCTGGTCTCGCGCACCGATCTGCCGGGGAAGCGCCCGCTGCGAATCCTGATTCTCGCTTCCTTCGTCACCCCACCGTTCCTCGGCGCGTTTGCGTGGGTTCTCCTTGGAGGCCCCAATGCGGGCCTCATCAACCAGTGGTACTACGCGCTGTTCGGGCTCAAGGCTTTCGAAGCTGCGCCGCTGCTGAACATCTTCTCGGCCGGGGGCATGGTGTTCGTGATGGCGCTCTACACCTTTCCTTATGTGTTCACGTTCGCCGCGAACGGACTCGACCTCATCCCCGGCGAGCTCGAAGAAGCTTCCGCAATACTCGGCATGCCGGCTTGGCGGACCGCGGCTGACATTACCCTGCCGCTCATCGCGCCGTCGCTGCTCGCAGGCTTTCTCATCGCTTTCCTTCAATCCATGACCTTGTTCGGCCCGCCGGCGATCCTCGCGCTTCCCGCGGGTATCGACACGATGACCACGAAGATCTGGAGTCTGTTTCAGTTTCCGCCGCGCCTCGGCCTTGCCGCTGCGGTGTCTCTGCCGCTGCTCGCCATCAGCGTGTTATTGCTCAAGGCGCAGACGGCGATTCTGGGGCGCCGCGGTTACGCGGTCATTGGCGGCAAGGCGACCGGCACGCGAGCGGTGAAACTCGGTTCGTGGAAGGCGCCGGCGCTACTGCTGTTCGCGGCGGTGCTCGGCTGCTCGATCGTGCTGCCTTATGGCGTCCTCTTGCGCACTGCCTTCGTCAGGAACTGGTCCGCGCCGATGGGGCTTTATAACCTCACGCTTGAGAACTGGCGCTTCGTCTTTTTTGAGTTCAGCCAGACGCGGCTCGCGCTTGGGAACACGTTCATACTCGGATTGACCGCGGCGACGGCTGGAACGCTGCTCGTTGCGGTGATCGCGTATCTTGCGGTCAGACGCGCGGTATGGGGGCATCGTTACCTGTCGTTTCTGGCTACTGCGCCGGTTGCCATCCCGGGCATCGTTCTGGCCGTGGGCCTGTTCCTGAGTTACACGCATCCGCCGCTCGTGCTCTACGGAACGCTCGCCATCATTTTTCTTGCCTACGTGACCAAGGAAATTCCGGTCGGCTACCAGCAGATCGGCGCGTCGCTCCGCTCCGTGCACCCCGAGCTCGAAGATGCCGGTCGCATTTTCGGCGCGACCCGGCTGCGCGCTCTGTTCGACATCACCGCGCCGCTCATTCGCAACGGCGTGATCGCAACCTGGATCCTCATCTTCGTCGGCTCGATCCGCGAGCTTTCGGCGACAATCCTGCTCTTTACCGCGCGAACCAAAACCGTTTCGGTTACCATGTTTGATCTGCGCGAAAGCAATGACTGGGGTCCCATTGCAGTGCTATCGATCACCATGCTCGCGATCACATTCGTGTTGATCGCGCTGATTACCCGGTTCACCGATCGAAGGATGATTTGAGCCGCTCATCGATTCCGTTGATGGGGTTGATGCTCGGCGACAGCACCGGCATCGGCCCCGAGCAGTGCGCGCGCATCCTCTCCGATCGTCGTTTGGACGATGTCGCGCGACTGCTGGTCGTAGGCGATGCGCGAGTGCTCGAATTGGGCGCGCGCGACGCACACGTCGAGCTGCACTGGAGAAGTTATGCGGCGCCCGAGGCCATCGACTGGACGCGCGATGAGATAGCCGTGCTTGATCTCGCCAATCTCGATCCCGCATGCGTGAGGCGAGGCCAGATCTCGGAGGCCTCGGGTCGCGTCGCCGGTGAAACGCTCGCTTACATGGTTGATCTCGCGGTGGCAGGGCGTATTGAAGGCATCACCTTCGCGCCTCTCAACAAGGCCGCCCTGAACGCCGGTGGTTGGCGCTTCAACGACGAGCACCAGCTCTTCGCGCATCTCACGCGCCATGGCGGATTCTTCAGTGAGATGAACGTGCTCGACGGGTTGTGGATGTCGCGCGTGACCTCGCACGTCGCGCTCAAAGTTGCGCTCGAGCAGTTGAGCATCGAGCGCATCGAACAGGCGTTGACACTCGCTGAGATGACCATGCGTGGCGCCGGCATCGAAGAACCGCGGATTGCAGTGGCGGCGCTCAACCCGCACGCAGGCGAGAATGGTTTGTTCGGGCGCGAAGAGCTCGACATGATCGCACCCGCGGTGGCGCATGCCGCGGCACGGGGCATCCACTGCTGCGGACCGTTTGCGGCCGATACCGTGTTCCTTAAAGCCTTTGCCGGGGAGTACGACGGCGTACTTTCCATGTATCACGATCAGGGCCAGATCGCGACCAAGCTCAAGGGCTTCAATCGAGGCGTGACGGTGACCGCAGGGTTGAAGACTGTGTTCACGACCCCGGCGCACGGCACCGCCTTCGACATTGTGGGCCAAGGCAGGGCCAACACCGGTGCCCTGGAGCAGGCGGTGCGCCTGGGCGCACGACTCGCGGCCGCACGCCGCCGGTCGACCGTCGGCACCGCTGGGGCTTGAAAGTTCTCGTCGCCCCGGCGTAGGCCGGGGTCCAATTTGCTGCCGCCCACATTCTCGGAATCCGTTTCATGCAAACAACATCCGTTCCCGTGACCGATCGCGCCGATCACTCGCTCACCGCGTACATCGCGGATTTCGTCGTCAGCACCAGCGCCGCCGACATCCCGGCTGACGTGGCTCGTCTCGGCAAGCGCTCGGTGCTCGACGGCATCGGGCTTGCCTTCGCAGGCGCCGCGTCGGAAACCGGCCGCATCGTCCGGCGCTATCTGGCGTCGCTATCGTTCGCGAGCGATGGGGGGAGCACGGTGATCGGCGGCGGTATGCGGCTGCCCGCGCGCTTCGCCGCGTTCGCCAACGGCATCTCCATCCACGCCGATGACTACGATGACACCCAGCTCGCGCTCGCCAAAGACCGTGTCTACGGATTGCTCACTCATCCGACGGCGCCGGCGCTTCCCGCGGTGCTCTCGCTCGCAGAACGTTGTGGCATGAGTGGGCGCGACGCAATGACCGCTTACCAGGTCGCGGTCGAAGTGGAGTGCAAGGTTGCCGAAGCAATCCTGCCGCGCCACTACCAGAACGGATTCCACAGCACGGCGACCTGTGGCGCCATCGGCGCGGCCGCAGCCGCAGCGCGCGTGCTGGGACTCGACGTTGAGGCGACGCGTCGCGCGTTGAGCCTCGCCGCGAGCCAGGCGGGTGGCTTGCGCGAGAACTTCGGCACCATGACCAAACCCTTCCATGCCGGACGTGCCGCAGAAAGCGGTGTGGTGGCGGCTGAGCTTGCCGCGCTGGGCTTCACCGCTTCGCCCATCGCTTTGGAGGCCGACCGTGGTTTCTTCCGTGCGGCTGGAGGCGGATACAGCGCCGAAATGATCGATGGCAAGCTGGGCCATCCGTGGACTTTCGCCTCACCAGGCGTGTCGATCAAGCCGCACCCGAGCGGCTCACTCACCCATCCGGGAATGAGCGTCATGCTCGAACTTATTCGCCTGCACGATCTGCGTCCCGAGCGCGTGAAGCGCGTCGCTGTGGGCACCAATCACAACATGCCCAACGCGCTCATCCACCATCGACCGCGCAACGAGCTTCAGGCGAAATTCAGCATGGAATTCTGCATGGCGATTCTGCTGCTCGAACGAAAGGCCGGTCTGGCGCAATTCACCGATGAAGTCGTCAACCGTCATGATGTGCAAGCACTGCTGCGCCGGATCGACTTCGGCGTGCACCCGGAAGCGGAAGCTGCCGGCTTCGACAAAATGACCACCATCGTCGAAGTCGAGCTAGACGACGGAACCACATTCAAGGGTTCGGCAGACTTCGGGAAGGGCAGCCCCATCAATCCGATGAGCGATCGCGAGCTCGAGCAGAAGTTCTTCGAATGTGCGCAGTGGGGTGGCGAGGAGCCGGCGAATTCGCGGCGCATCGCCGATCTCGTCTGGAGAATCGAGGAGCTCACGAATGTGCGCGAGCTCACGCGGCTGCTGGCGGGCGCTCACGCCTAAACTCCGGAGCGGCAGGAAGCGATCGCATGTTCGAAGGCTTTACGCTCACGCAGTTCGATACGGCGGGCGCGCGCATCAATTTGCGCAAAGGCGGATCGGGTCCGCCGCTCCTCTTGCTCCACGGCAATCCGCTCACCCATGTGATGTGGCACAAGATCGCGCCACGGCTTGCGGAAGAATTCACCGTCGTCGCCGCCGATCTGCGCGGCTACGGCGACAGCTCGAAGCCCGACGGAGGTCCTGACCATGCTGGCTATTCGTTTCGGTCGATGGGGCAGGACCAGGCGCAATTGATGGCGGCGCTCGGCTTTCGCGACTATTTCGTGTGCGGCCACGACCGCGGCGCGCGGGTCGCGCATCGGATGGCGCTCGACTACCCCGACCGGGTCACTAAGGTGGCGTTCCTCGACATCGTGCCCACGCACCACGTGCTCAACAACATCAGGAAGGAGTGGGCAGTCGACTCCTACCACTGGTTCTTCATGGCGCAGCCGTACGATTATCCGGAGCAGATGCTCATCGCGTACGGCCTCGAGCGCTACATCCGCCGAAAACTCGACAAGAAAGGCGTGGGCATGAGCGGCTTTACGCCCGAAGCGCTCGCCGAATACATCCGCTGTTGCACTCCGGAAAACATTCACGCCGTGTGCGAGGACTACCGCGCCGCCGTATCGATCGATCTCGCTCACGACGAGGCTGACCTCGGACGCAAGCTCACAACGCCGGAGTTGGTGCTATGGGGAGAGCGCAGTCACGTCAATCGCAGTTTTCGGCCCATCGAAGCGTGGCGGGAGAGGGCGATCAATATTCGAGGCAAGACGCTGCCCTGCGGGCACTATCCGGCCGAGCAATCGCCGGAAGAGACCTACACGGAATTGAGAGCATTTTTTCGTTGGGAAGATGAACCGCAATGAGGTCCTCGCGGCGAAGCGACGCAACCTCAGCGCGACGATCGAGTCTCGCGGCCTTGGCGGTTATCGCGCTGGCCATGACCGGCGTTGCGGGGGCCGAGGTCAAGGAGGTGAAAATCGCCCGTGGGTTCGCGATTCCCCACCTGCCGATCATGATCATTGAGCATGAAAGACTGCTCGAGAAGCACGCGCTCGCGGCTGGCCTCGGCGATATCACCGTTAGCTATTCGACAATCGGCGGTGGCAGCGTCATGAACGACGCGCTTCTCTCCGGCACGCTGTCTTTCGGCGTCGGTGGACCGCCACCCATGCTGACGCTTTGGGATAAGACTCGGGCGGGAATCCAAGTGAAGGGCGTATGCGCCGAAGCTACGATGCCTTTACTGCTCAACACTCGCAACCCCAATCTGAAGAGCGTTAGAGATCTATCCGAGAAGGACAGGATCGCGGTTGGCGCCGTAAAAGTTTCAATTCAGGCAGTCCTGCTGCAAATGGCCGCTGCGAAGGAGTTCGGCGCCGATAATTTCACGCGCTTCGATCCATTGACCGTTGGCATGAACTCGCCTGATGCGACGGCGGCATTGCGTTCCGGTGCTGGAGAAGTCGATGTCAACTTCAGCCTGCCGCCGTTTCAGTACGCGGAGATCAAACAGGCCGGCATCCACACCCTGGCTTCTTCGAACGACATCATGGGCGGCTCGCACACGTTTACGTTGGTCTATACGACAGCGCAGTTCCATGACGCCAATCCGAAGGTTTATGGGGCGTTCCTGGCAGCCATCAAAGAAGCCATCGACATGATCAATCGCGACAAGAGGGGTGTAGCGAGCACCTATATCGAAATGACTCACAGCAAGGAATCGGTCGCCGACATCGTCGCCATTATCGACGATCCCGATGTGAAGTTCACAATGACGCCAGCGCGCACGATGAATTTTGCTGATTTCATGTACCAGATCCGCTCCCTGAAAAAGAAGCCGGATTCGTGGAAGGACTATTTCTTCGAAGAGATTCATGCGCTGCCTGGGAGCTGAGTTGGATCAGTTCTGATCCCGCGCAGTCGACCGGAAATGCCGAGTAAGGCAGGCGGATCGAGTCGATCGCGCTCGCTGTAACTTTTGCAACGCATCCCGCCTGGCACGAACGCAACGTTGATGCAACGTCAACCGTCCGCACTGCGGCGAATGACAGTCAAAAGTTCTTGGGGTTGTGCGGAATCGAATCGAGAAAGCGACGTCTAACGGGCGGGGGCTGACAAGAATGAGGTCAAGACATGCCCCTCCAAGCCATCAACCCTGCCAACGGCGAGACAGTAGCGACCTATGACGAAACCGCGCCCGCCGAGGTGAACAAAATCGTCTCGAGCGCCCATGCCGCGTTTGTCGGGTGGCGCAAGCTAGCGTTTCGGGAGCGTGGCGTGCCGATGCGCAAGGCGGCGGAAATCCTGCGAAGCGAAGCCCGCGGCTTCGCCCAGCTCATGGCGCGTGAGATGGGCAAGCCTCTACGCGACGGAATCGCAGAGGCGCAAAATTGCACGCGAGAGCGTCGAGTCCGAGGCGCGCCGAAGCTTCGTCACGTTCAATCCCCTGGGTGTCGTGCTGGCCGTCATGCCCTGGAATTTTCCCTTCTGGCAGGTGTTTCGTTTCGCGGCCCCGGGATTAATGGCGGGGAACGCGGCAGTTCTCAAGCACGCCTCCAACGTGCCCGGATGCGCGCTCGCCATTGAGGACATCTTCCGGCGTGCGGGCTTTCCGGAGAATCTGTTTCGCACACTGTTGATCGGCAGTCGAGAGGTCGAGCGTGTCGTCGAGCATCCGCTGGTTCGCGCGGCGACGCTGACCGGTAGCGGCGCGGCCGGCCGTGCGGTGGCGCGCAAGGCGGGCGAGTTGCTCAAGAAAACGGTTCTCGAGCTTGGAGGCAGCGATCCTTATCTCGTGCTGCAGGACGCCGACATCGACGCGGCGGCCACCATCTGCACTAAGGGTCGGCTGATCAATTCGGGGCAAAGCTGCATCGCCGCAAAGCGGTTTATCGTCGTCGAAAGCGTTCGCCGTCCGTTCGAGCAGCGCTTCGTCGAGCGGATGGCTGCGGCGCGCATGGGCGATCCGTTGGACGAGACGACCGAGGTCGGCCCTCAGGCGCGCCGTGATCTGCGGGACACCTTGCATCAACAGGTCGTAGCGAGCATCGACAAAGGCGCGAAAAGCTTGCTTGGCGGCACGATTCCGCACGGGCCCGGCGCGTATTACCCGCCGACCGTTCTCACCGACGTCGCTAGAGGCATGCCGGCCTTCGACGAAGAGCTGTTCGGCCCGGTTGCCGCCATCGTGCCGGTACAAAACGAGGATGCGGCGATTGCTGCGGCCAATGACTCGCCCTTTGGGCTGGGTGGGGCGATCATGTCGCGCGACATCGCTCGTGCGGAAGCGATCGCCGCCGAGCGCATCGAAGCCGGTTGCGTTTTTATCAACGATGCGGTGCGATCCGATGTGCGACTGCCTTTCGGGGGAATCAAGGAAAGCGGCTACGGGCGGGAGTTGTCCTCGTACGGCATCAAGGAATTCGTGAATATCAAGACCGTGTGGGTCGCGTAACGCGGACCAACGCGCCTCCCGCCCCCCAATGTGGATCGTCCGACTAGCGCTGCGCCGACCCTACACGGTCGTCGTGATGGCGGTACTGATGCTCGTGCTGGGCGTTGTCGCCATCGTCTCCGCGCGTAAGGACATCTTTCCCATCATCGAGATCCCCGTGGTGAGCGTGATCTGGTCGTACAGCGGGATGTCGCCAGAGGAGATGGCCCAGCGCATCGTCACCATCGATGAACGCGCCATGACCACCACCGTCAACGATATCGAGCACATCGAATCGACCTCTTATCAAGGTGTGGCAGCGATCCGTGTGTTTTTTCAGCCGGGTGTGAAGGTCGAAGGAGCGATCGCCCAGATCACGGCGCTGTCGCAGACGATTCTGCGGCCATTGCCGCCGGGGATCTTTCCCCCGGGGATCGTACAGTACGACGCATCGAGCGTTCCGATTCTGCAACTCGCGCTCGACAGCGAGACGCTTTCGCAGCAGGAGCTCTACGATCTGGGCCAGAACTTCATCCGTACGCAGCTCGCTACCGTTGAAGGCGCTTCGGTTCCTCTTCCGTTCGGAGGCCAGAATCCGTCGATCATGGTGGATCTCGATCCGAACGCACTTTATGCCAATAATCTGTCGGCAAGCGACGTATCGAATGCACTCGCCGCTCAGAACCTGATTCTGCCGGCCGGCACCGCGAAGATCGGCAGCCGGGAATACTTCGTGCGGCTCAACAGCAGTCCGACAACAGTCGAGGGGCTCAATGCGCTTCCGCTTCGCTCGCAGAGCGGCGCGCTGGTCTACCTGCGTGACGTGGCGCAGGTGCGGCAAGGTCATGCTGTCCAGACGAACATCGTGCGGCAGAACGGACGCCAGTCGGCGCTTCTGACGGTGCTGCGGCACGGCGAGGCGTCTACCCTCGACATCGTCGACGGGGTCAAAAGCAAGTTGAAGGAGATTCTCGCCGGCCTGCCACGCGAGCTGCGCGTACAAGAGCTCTTCGATCAGTCGATCTTCGTGCGTACGGCGATGAACTCAGTCCTGCGTGAGGCAGCGATCGCCGCCGCGCTGACAGGGTTGATGGTCCTGTTGTTCCTCGGCAGCTGGCGCAGCATGTTGACCGTATGCATTTCGATCCCTCTTTCGATCCTGACGTCGCTCATTGCGCTGCGGCTTCTGCAGCAGACGATCAACGTGATGACGCTCGGTGGGCTCGCACTCGCGGTCGGCATTCTCGTCGACGACGCAACCGTCGAGATGGAGAACATCCATCGCAATCTTGGCATGAAGAAACGGCTTACCAGAGCAATCCTCGACGGGGCGCAGCAAATTGCGGTGCCGGCCTTCGTATCGACACTCGCGATCTGCGTTGTTTTCGTGCCCGTGCTGCTGCTGACCGGGGCTGCCAAGTACCTGTTTACTCCTCTCGCCGGTGCCGTGGTGTTTGCGATGCTGACCTCTTATCTGTTGAGCCGCACCCTGGTGCCGGTGATGGCGCGCCATCTCCTGGGAAATGAGGCCAGGACCTATGAACAAGGCGGCCAGGCGGGAGGTGAGAGGAAGTCGCTCCTTGGGCGCGTCCATGCGAAATTCGATCATCTCTGCGAGCGCGGTCGCGAGCGTTACAAGGACTCTCTCGACTGGTCGCTCGACCATCGCGGTTTCGTCACGGCGCTTTTCGCCGTGTTTTGCGCGGTCTCGCTGCTGCTTGTTTTCGCCATCGGAAGGGATTTCTTTCCGTATATCGATTCGGGTCAAATGAGGCTTCATGTGCGTGCGCCGGCCGGTACACGCATCGAGGAAACTGAACGCATCTTTGCCGACGTCGAGCGCACCATTCGTGAGCGCATCCCCGCGCAGGAGCTCGAGGCGATCCTTGACAACATCGGCCTGCCGAACGGCGGCATCAATCTCGCGTACGGCGATACGGCATCGATCGGAGCATCGGATGGCGACATCCTGATCGCGCTTAAACCGAAGCACCACCCTACCCGCGACTACGAGCGGCAGTTGCGCGAAGATCTGCGGCGCGCGTTTCCTGCGGAGACCTTCTTCTTTCAGGCGGCGAATATCACCAACCAGATCCTCAATTTCGGACTTCAGGCACCGATCGACGTGCAAGTGACGGGACGCGACGCGGAACGTAATCTCGCGATTGCGCGACAGATCGCTGCCGACATCAAGAGCATTACCGGCGCCGTCGATGTACACCTGGGCCAGGAAGTCAACGCCCCAACGGTGACGGTCGATGTCGACCGCGACAAGGCGCAGCAGGCGGGCCTCACGCAACGCGACGTCGCGAACAGCATGCTGATCTCGCTCTCCTCGAGCGGTCAGATTGCTCCGACGCAGTGGCTCAATCCGAAAAATGGCGTGAGCTACCAAGTCGCGGTGCAGACACCGCAATATCGCGTCGACTCGTTCGATGCCCTGCGGCGCACCCCCGTGACCGGAACGCAGGGCGCCGCATCCGCCCAACTGCTGGGGAATCTCGCGACGGTAGGCCGCACTGCGTCGACTGCGCTGGTCTCACATTACGATGTGCAGCCCGTGTTCGACGTCTACGCCAATGCTGACTTGCAGGATCTGGGCGCCGTAGCCTCCGAGATCGACAAGGTCGTGGCGCGTCACCAGCATGACCTCCCCCAGGGAACGACGCTCAAGGTTCGCGGCCAGGTCGATACGATGCGCACGTCGTTCAAGCGGCTGGAGATAGGGCTCGGTTTTGCGGTGCTTTTCGTCTATCTCCTGATGGTCGTGAACTTTCAGTCCTGGCTCGATCCCTTGATCATCCTGATGGCGATTCCCGGGACGTTCGCCGGAATTCTCTGGATGCTCTTTCTCACAGGCACCACGTTCAACGTGCCGTCGCTGATGGGTGCGATCATGGCGATCGGCGTGGCAACTGCAAACAGTATCCTCCTTGTCGTTTTCGCCAACGATGAACGCCGCGAGAACAACGATCAACGGCAGGCAGCGCTCGCTGCGGGATTTACCCGGATGCGACCGGTCGTCATGACAGCACTCGCAATGATCATCGGCATGTTGCCCATGGCGCTCGGTTGGGCGAAGGTGGCGAGCAGAATGCGCCGCTGGGACGCGCGGTGATCGGGGGCTTGTTGGTGGCGACGATTTCGACGCTCTTCCTGGTCCCGGTGATGTACAGCTATCTGCGCAAGAAGGCGCCGCCCGATCGCGACAAGCAGATCGCCGACGAGCTGCGCCAAGAGGTGCCGGCGAGAGGAAGGGCGGCGCCATGACGCCGGATGAGCCTCCGCTGTTGCCAGGCCCGCCGACAGTGCCTCTGTTGGCGGGGCCTCGCGGCAAGCGACGAATGTGGCTGGTCGCGGGCGGACTCCTCCTGGCAGTCCTCATCTCGTTTGCTGCCGGATGGTGGGTCCATCATCGCCGCGAGTATGCCGCCGAGGAAGCAAATGTCAAGGAGCGGGACAGCATCCCGACAGTGAGCGTCATGGCCGTGCGAGCCTCGAGTCCCGTGAACCAGCTGCTGCTTCCCGGGACGATTACGCCGATCGCTGAAGCCGCACTTTACGCGAGGGCCGCCGGCTATGTTCTGCGCCGTCATGTCGACATAGGTGATCGGGTCACCAAGGGACAGGTGCTGGCGGAAATCGAGTCTCCCGAAATCGATCAGCAGGTCGATCAGGCACGCGCGTCGGTCGCCCAGGCGCGTCAGCAACTTGGACAAGCCAAAGCCACGGTGGTCGATGCGCGCGCCAAGCTCGACCTCGCGCGCGTCAGCCTGCAGCGCTACCGTACGCTGCTCGAGCAAGATTCCGTTGCGCGCCAGGACGTAGACGTGCGGCAGCAGGAATTCCAGAGCGCGGAGGCGGCGCTTCAATCGACGGATGCCAACGTTGGCGCAGCGGATGAGAACGTCCGTGCTGCAGAAGCGAACCTGCGGCGGCTGGTCGCGATGCAGGACTTCGAGAAGGTTCGCGCGCCATTTGCCGGCATTGTCACCGCACGCAATGTCGAAGTCGGAGCGCTGATCAGCAGCGGCGGGGCAAGCCTTACGACGAGCAACACACTGCCTGGTGCGTCGAGCGGCGCAGTTGCTGCGATACCGGCCGCGGCCACTCAATCCGCGGCGACCGCCACGGCAGGCGGACAGGGGCCCGAGCTATTCCGCATCGCCGAGGTCGATCGGCTCCGAGTTCTCGTCAGCGTGCCTCAGGAAAACGCAGCGTCGATTACGCGCGATGCCGATGCGACCATCTTCGTGCATCAGATTGCTCGCCGTGTCCAAGGCAAGGTCGTGCGCACTGCCAGTGCAATCGATCCCGCAACCAGAACGCTTCTGACCGAAGTGCAGGTTGTCAACCGCGAGATCAGCCTTTTGCCGGGCATGTATGCACAAGTGCAGTTCGAAACGCCACGCAAGGAGCCACCGCTGCTTGTGCCGGGCGAGACGCTGCTCTTTGGCGCCGAGGGCCCGATGGTCGCCGTGCTGCAAGACCTTAAGGACGAGCAGCGCAAGAGTGTTGAACGACGCCAGGATGGCGACAAGGCGAAACGAATTCACCTGCAGGTTGTGCAGGTTGGCCGCGACTATGGCACTGCTGTGGAAGTGACGGGTGGAGTCGAGCGCGGCAATCTGGTCGTCGTGAATCCGGGGGACAGCGTGCGGGAGGACGCGATCGTGCTGCCCCGCCTGCTGCAATCGCCAGACGAGCAAGCCCATGCCGCGCCGAGCGAGCGCAAGCCTTCAGGCATCCAGTCTTCCAGTATGGAGGCGCCTACCCAGGGCGCGAAGGGCCCCAACAAAGGCAAGCAATGATCGGTGAAGCAAGCGCGCTGCGACTTAAGCGGACAATGATCCAATGCGAACTCGATCGCTGATCGCGGGTCACATCGCGAAACATCCTTGTCGGCGGAAAGCCCCGTGACGATGTCCTTGGCATGGTTTGCACGAGGTCGAGAATGTCTTGCTGGCCTGTTCACGTTGTGTCTGGTCACCGCCGTCTTTGCGGCGGAGTCGGAAGTTCAGGGCACGCAGGGAGCAGTGCTCGAGCATCACGGCAATGCAGGGCGCAGCGGGATGTTCGTTCTGCCGTCGCTCACCTTCGAGCGAGCCCACAACCTGCACCGCGACCCATCGTTCCGAGCCGACGTCGAGGGGCCGATCTATGCGCAGCCGCTGTATTGGCGTGTCCCGGGCAGCGCTCAGGCGCTGTTGGTGGTGGCCAGCGAGCAGAATCAGGTCTACGCGCTGGATGCCGCGTCGGGTACGGTCGTCTGGAAGACTTCGCTCGGTCCACCGGTGCCGCGCTCAGCGCTTCCCTGCGGCAATATCGACCCGCTCGGGATCACGGGGACGCCGATTATCGATGAGCGTTCGCAAACGCTGTACGTCGCCGCTCTGGTCAGAGGCCAGGACGCCGCAAAACATCGGGTCTTCGCACTCGCGTTGAAGAATGGGTCTGTACTTCCCGGCTGGCCGATCGATATCGAAGGCGCCGTAGGCAGCAAAGGTTTCCGATCCGCTGTTCACAATCAGCGCGGCGCGCTCACGATTCTCAATGACACGCTTTTCGTTCCCTACGGCGGGCACTTCGGCGATTGCGGCGATTACCGCGGCTGGGTCGTCGGCATCTCGCTCGCGCAGTCGCATGCCGTGCGCGCGTGGTCGACCCGCGCGCGCGGAGGTGGCATCTGGGCTCCGGGCGGGCTCGTCTCCGATGGGCGCAGTCTCTACGCCGTCACCGGCAACACGATCGGCGCGCGGACGTGGGCCGACGGCGAGGCGGTGATCCGACTCGATCCCGAACTGTCGTTCTCGGGTAAGGCCCAGGATTTCTTCGCGCCCTCGGACTGGCAGGAGCTCGATGCTACTGACGCTGATCTTGGCGCGACCAATGCGCTGCTTCTGAACGTTCCGGGTGCGAAGCCGGCCGAGCTTGTCCTCGCACTCGGCAAGGACGGCAAGGCGTATCTTCTCGACCGGCAGAACTTAGGCGGGATCGGCGGCAGCGTGCTTGCGAATAAGGTATCGTCGAACCCGATCCGCGCCGCGCCGGCATCCTTCCCCTCGGGCAACGAAGTGCGGGTCGCGTTTCAAGCACAGGGTGCCGGTTGTCCCGACGGAGCCTCCGGCGACCTCACCGTCATTGCGATCAACGCGGGCGCTCCTCCGAAGCTGCGCATCGCTTGGTGCGCAGCCGAGAATGGCCATGGCTCGCCGATCGTGACCACCACCGACGGCAAAGCGAACGCGATCGTC
Organism: Betaproteobacteria bacterium; assembly: GCA_005882995.1. Classification (GTDB taxonomy): domain Bacteria; phylum Pseudomonadota; class Gammaproteobacteria; order Burkholderiales; family Casimicrobiaceae; genus PALSA-1003. The sequence goes on along the minus strand of VBCY01000529.1, from coordinate 6,710 downwards.
TGGGCTATCGGCGCCGAGGGCGACAATCGCCTACACGGTTTTCGGGGCGACAACGGTGCAGTGGTTTTCTCCGGAGGCGCTCCGGGCGACGCGCTGGGGCAAGTGCGGCGCTTCCAGACGCTCATTGCCGCGGGCGAGCGTCTTTATGTCACCGCCGATCAGCACGTCTATGCATTCCGATTCTGACCGGCTCGCGCAGCCTTGATGTTGCTTCTCTCAATGCCCGGCAAACTCGCACAGCGTGAGCACAGGATAGCCGAGTCGCTCTATCCTTTCGCGACCGCCTAGATCAGGCAGGTCGATTACGAAAGCGCAGCCGACTACGGATCCGCCCGCGATGCCGATGAGTCTTAGCGCGGCATCGGCGGTGCCGCCCGTGGCAATCAGGTCGTCGATGAGCAGCACTCGCTCGCCGCGCTCGATGGCGTCGCAGTGGATCTCCAGCCGGTCGGTGCCATACTCGAGCTCATAATCTTGACCAAAGTTTTCCGCAGGCAGCTTCCCTTGTTTGCGGATCGGCACAAAGCCCACATTCAGCTTGTAAGCGAGCGCGGCGCCGATGATGAAGCCGCGTGACTCGATTGCGGCGACCTTATCGATCGATGAGTCGCAATACGCTGCCCCGAGCTTCTCGACCACCGCATGCAGGCCGTCCGCCCGCTTGAGCAGTGTCGTGATGTCGCGAAACAGCACGCCCGGCTTGGGAAAGTCGGGGACGGTGCGTATCTGTGCTTTGATGTCGACGTCTTGCGTCACCTCTGCTCCTGTCCAATAAACGCGCGACGAAGCATCACTGAACTACCTCATCCGCGCGCAGCAGCAGTGGCTTCGGAATCTTGATACCAAGTGCCTTCGCGGTTTTGAGGTTGATCACCATTGTGAACTGGGTCGGCAGCTCGACCGCGAGATCCGCCGCACTCGCGCCACGTAGCAGCTTGTTGGTCTGAACGGCCACGCGAGGCCACGCTTGCGAACCCGGCGGCCCATAGGAAAGCAGGCCACCCGCTCTCGCAAAGGACGGACTCCAACCGATCGCGGGGAAACGGGCACTGGTAGCATCGCGGCCGAGACGTTCCATTAGCGGATTGAGCCAAGGAATGTTTGGAATGAACACCGCGTCGGCGCCCGTTTTCCGCGCGAACTCGAAAAATCGATCAATCTCATCCGGCCCCCGCACGTCGATACCATCGACCTCGACGCCGAGCGCCCTCCCTGCGCTTCCCAGTTGAGGATAATCCTTGCTGGGCACGGCGACACGTGACAACCGAGGCAGTGCCGCCTTGAGCGTTTCGAGCATCTTTTCATCGTACAAACCCAACGTGAATCCGGTGAGATTTCCGCCCGGACGCGCCAGGCTGGCGACAAGTCCCGTGGCGACCGGATCGGCGGCAACAATGAACACAATGGGAATGGTCGCGGTTGCCTCCTTGGCCGCACGGGTCGCGAATCCCGAATCGGCCAAGATCAGGTTGACCTTCAACTGAACCAATTCGGCGGCGAGGGCCGGTAGCTGTTTCGTGCTCTCTGCGTACCGTGACTCAACTTCGATGTTCTGGCCCTCGATCCATCCGAATTCGCGCATCGCATCCCAGAATGGCTTAGGGATCGGCTCCTCGCCCAGCCTTAGCCAGCCAATTCGGTACAGCCGGCGAGCGGTCTGGGCGCTGGCGTTCAATGAAGAGGTGAGGAAACCACCCACCATCAAGGCGATGAACGTACGCCGATCCGTCACTGAATCACCTCGTCCGCGCGCAGCAGCAGCGATTGCGGGATCGTGAGCCCGAGCGCCTTCGCGGTCTTGACGTTAATGACGAATTCGAACTTCGTCGGTTGCTCGATAGGCAGATCTCCGGGTTTCGCGCCCTTGAAAATCTTGTCGACGTACATGGCGGCGCGACGATACATCACCACCAAGTCCGGGCCGTAGGCAATAAGGCCTCCGGTGTCGACAAAAGGCCGGATCTCATACATCGCTGGCAGACGGTGCTGCGCTGCCAGCCCGACGATCGCCTCCCGCTGATCGAGGGTCAACGGGCTTACTTGCACGAAGAGCGCGTGAGCGCGCGCTTTCTGGAACTCTCCGAACGCGCCCGGCAACTCCTCCGGTTTGGTAACCAGTTGCGCGATCAGTTCGAGATCCATTGTTTGGGCTGCAGCGCGCATCGCCGCGAGCAGGAGTGGCGTCGCTGATAAGCCGCCTAAGGCGAGCACGGCGATCCGCGTCGCGCGAGGGAGAATCTCGTGCACCAGTTGCAACCGCTTCCCGGCCAGCTCGGTCGAGAGGAGTGTCATGCCGGTCACGTTGCCGCCCGGATGTCCAAGGCTGGCAACCAAGCCGCTCCCGACCGGATCGGCGACGGCCGCTATCACGATCGGAATCGTGCTTGTCGCGCGCTTTGCTGCATTTACCGCAGGAGTGGCCGAAGTGACGATGACCTCGACGTTGAGCGCTACCAGCTCCGCCGCCAAGGCGGGCAATTGCTCCTCCCTCTCGGCGGCCCACCGGTAGTCGATGACCAGATTGCGGCCTTCGAGATAGCCCAACTCGCGCAGTGCCTGAACAAAGGCTTCGTCCTGTGGATCAGGCCCCGCGCGAAGGTTTAGATAGCCAATGCGATGAGCCTTGCCCTCGCGCTGCGCCCATGCGTCGAAGGGGTCGGCTAGAACGCCGAGCGCAATGCCTATGGCGAATGTTCGCCGATCCATCACTGAATCACCGCGTCGACGAATGGAAGTCCAACCATACTACGCCTTTGGGCAGAGTTTCACGCTCGCCGCCGAGTGACTGCTTGCGGGGTATTTTCGCGTCGCTACCGAATGTCTCTGGTTGGCGATGTGAAACGTTCGCGACTTACCGCAATCGATCCGAAGCAAACGAACGGCTTCTGGGAAGCAGAAGTTGAACTGATCAAATCAGTTAGCGGTGCGGCGAAGTAACGCGAAATCCGCTAACAAACCGAACGATCCATCACGGGATCACAGCATTATCAGTGATTGCGGAATCGACTATGGACCGGCTTGAATCTGGCTTCCGCAGTGCGACTTATATGGCCACGCACACTCCTACAATTGTACTGGTGCGGCTCTTGCTACATCTACGTCTGGGCTACACCTGTGGAACTTTTATGAACAGCCTGTATGGCACACACGCAATCCATAATGTTTCTGATCCACGGCCGAAAGATACAAACGTTTAGCAAGCGTTGAGGACCTATCGTGATCCTGCTTGCCAGTCCATCACAGGATTTGCTCCATCGTTGGGAGCAGGCGCTGTATGGGTTTAGATCGGTTCTGGCAATCGACCAGGCGGATTCCGTGCGGGCGAGTCTATTGCGAGAACGCCCGCAAATTCTTCTTCTGGACCTCGACTTGCCTGGCCTCGACACTCCGAAGTCGATCGCTCGCGCGAGGAACTTGAATCCGGCGACCAACATCGTCGTCTTGAGTGGCGCCATTTCAGAAGAGACCGAACTAGCTTTGTTCAAGGCCGGTGTGCGAGGGTATTGTCGGGATAACATCGACCCGCAGCTCCTGAAACGTGTCATCGTGGCTGTTCAGGTGGGTGAGCTTTGGATTCGTCGATCACTGGTGCCGCGATTGCTGGACGAGCTCGGTGTGCAATTTTCTTCCACAGTAGACGACAAGCGCGCAGTCACCGGCCGACTTGCCTATCTGACGGTACGCGAACGCGAGATCGCGGCGCTGGTGGGAAGCGGCGGAACCAATAAGCAGATCGCAAAGCAACTCGATATAAGCGAACGGACTGTCAAGGCGCACCTGACGGAAATCTTTCGCAAGTTGGGCATCGCCGATCGGCTCAAGCTGGCATTGCTGCTGGCCAATAACAAGATCGCCTGACGGTGTGCGTGAAATGAGGACGCAAGTCGTCTGCTGCACACCCGTTGTACCAAACAATCCGGTGTACCAACGTCCAATGGAATGCCTTATTGGGAATCCCTAGAGTGAATACACGGAGACCATCCGCTCACATCACACCCTAGGGAGACTGTCGTGATCAACCCCGCCAAACGAGTCACCGCAACACGTCCTTTCTTTCGAGCGTCGTGGAACGCTGCATGCAGCGCGCTCATGCTCGTTCCATTCATTGTTGCGCTGGGAGCGGAAAACGCCGTTGCCGCGTCGAAGCCCCCAATCTCCACACCAACAATCTCGTGCGCGGGGGCGACGCAGACTTCGATCAATGTCCAGGTTTGTGCAGGCGCCACGGGCTTGCCCAACGGCTTCACGCTGCAATGGCTAAAGGCAGCCGACTATGCGGCGAACGGCAATCAATGGCTGTCCGACAGCGATCCGCTCGCCTGCAGCGCCGGATTCTCCGGTAGCGCCAATTTGAGCCGTTATAACCTCGCGCCTGGCGAATGCGTGACCGTCAATGTTGGCGACTTCCTGTTCGACAATGGCGCATCGACCAATTGTCCAACGGGTCTTGAATGCGGGACCCAATATGTGTTCCGCGCCTTTGGCCATGCGACGAACACGATGAGCCGAAGCGATTTCACGACGACCACCACGTGTGCAACACTCGATTGCGGCCACGCGAGCAGTTGCACATTGACGCAAGGCTACTGGAAGACGCACGGCGCCGTACCGACGGGGAATAACGAGTACGCGTGGCCGGATGTCATCAAGGCGAACGGGTTGAAACTTGGCAACGTTTCCTATACGGCCGCGGACCTTTTGAGCATCTTGAATAAGCCTGCCCAAGGCAATGGCCTGATCGCGCTCGCGCATCAGCTGATAGCCGCCAAGCTTAATGTCGCCGCAGGTGCCGACCCAACCGCCGTCTCTGCCGATATTGCAACTGCGGATGCGTTGATTGCAAATCTTGTCGTTCCTCCACTCGGAAGTGGCTACCTCGCACCCAGCTTGACAAGCGGATTGGTGACCGCGCTCGGCAACTACAACGAAGGCGCAACGGGTCCGGGGCATTGCGACGACCAAGAGCCAGTCATAGCCCAGTAAATCGTCGTCGTACAAATGTAATTTGGGGCGCGTCCGCCGGGACGCGCCCTTTCTTCTGAACGGTCGAGAATAATCGAGCTACTGATCACAACTGCCTCACCCTGAGCGTGGCAGTCTATTTACGCCCCAATGCCTTGACGCCGCGCGAGCCACGTTTCAACAGACGATTGCAGGGCGTTACAACGAAATCTAAAGGCAACGAATGGCCGGTATTGGGCCGAAGATCGTCCTTCATCGCGTGGCGGTTAGCGGACGTTCAAATGCCGCCTTCGACCCTGAGCCAATGTTCGGCAGCGAGAAAGCGGACGTCAGCGTCGTTCCCATAATCGGGCATCTCGCGGACGCGAATGAAGGTGGAAGGTGGCCTGCGGCCACTGGATGTAGCAACGACGATCCTACGATTTACACTACTCGCCGCAGGCCCACGGCATCGCGCAGAGTGCGGGTCCACGCGGACCCTTGCATCCACTCCGCTAGTGCGGTCGCCTCGAGCGGAGGGCTCAGAAGGAATCCTTGGACCGCGTCGCAGCCGAGCGCGCGCAGGCCCTCAAGGGTCGCTTGGTCTTCGACGCCTTCGGCTGCGACAGACAGTCCCAGGCTGTGCGCGAGATCGATCGTCGAGCGCACGATGAGCGAGTCGCTCGTGTCACCCTTCATCCCCACGATGAATGATTTATCGAGTTTGAGCTCCTGCACCGGAAGGCGCCGCAGGTAAGCGAGTGAGGAGTACCCGGTGCCGTAATCGTCAATCGCCAGCTTGGAACCTAGTGCACTCAAACGCTCTAGGTTTCTGATTCCATGGTTGGGATCATCGAGGATGGCGCTTTCGGTGATTTCCAGGGTGATCCAATCTGCGCTACACCGACGGCGCTCAAGCAGCGCTGCGAACCGGTCTGGCAGTTCGACATCCATCAGATCGTGTGCCGATATGTTAATTGAGACGTGCATGGGCAGACCGTCGTTGCGCCACTTCGCACATTGTGCAATGGCATGGGCAAGCACCCATTGCGTGATCGCGCGGACATAACCCGACTGTTCAGCGAAGGTGATGAAGTCGCTCGGCATCAAGAGGCCGCGGCTGGGGTGCCGCCAGCGTACGAGGGCTTCTACATGGTATTCGTTGACGCGTTTGAGTAACACTTTCGGCTGGTAGAGCAGCGTAAATTCGTCCCGATCAACGGCGCGTCGCAAGTCATTCATCAGCACTAGGCGTCGGCGGCTGTACTCGTCATAGTCCTCGTTCCAGAGGGCGTACCCTAGCTTGTTGCGTTTCGCGGCATACATCGCTACATCCGCGTGCCGCAGCAGGGTCGTACGTTCGTTACCGTGCTCAGGATAGACAGCAATACCGATGCTGGCTCGTACGTCTAGATTGTGCCCCTCAGGAAGCATCGGCAGTTCAAGCGACTGCAGAATCGTCTTAGCAACGTTCTGGGCAGCGATGGCGTCATCGCCCGGAAGGATGATCGCGAACTCGTCGCCGCCAAGGCGCGCAATGGTGTCGCTATGTCGCTTGACCACTCCTTCGAGACGCGAAGTGATCGCCTGCAGCATCAGGTCCCCAATGGGATGTCCGAGCGTGTCATTGACGTATTTGAAGTGGTCGAGATCCATCAGCAGAACTGCGACCTGGGTATGGTTTCGCTCTGCGGACGCGATCGCTTGATCGAGACGATCGTTGCATAAGATGCGATTAGGCAGCTGCGTCAACGCATCGCGATGAGCGG
>VBCY01000528.1 GCA_005882995.1 Betaproteobacteria bacterium | reverse complement strand
TGGCTCGTGAACCAGAACACGCCTTCGGCAAGGATCGCAGCAAGCGAGACCGATGAGTCGGATCGTCGCATTCGCGGCGATTTCGCCACCCTGCAGATCGACCCGGAGCTCCTCAACCGATCACCGTGAAGGCGCGCGTGCCGTCGCGGCCTGAGAGCGGAGCGCGTTCGCCGGTGCTGGAACTCGCTCGCGAACTTATTGCGCGGCGATCGCAGACGCCAGACGATGCGGGTTGCCAGGAAATCCTCAGCGCTCGACTGCGCCCGCTCGGCTTTCGCTGCGAAACGCTCATTTCGAACGGAGTAAGCAACCTATGGGCGCGGCGCGGCGAAGCTTCGCCGGTGGTGTGCTTCGCCGGGCATACCGATGTCGTCCCCAGCGGTCCGCTTTCCGACTGGCGTACGGATCCCTTCGTGCCGACCATTCAAGACGGATTCCTATACGGGCGCGGCGCCGCCGACATGAAAACCTCGTTGGCTGCCTTTGTCGTGGCCATCGACCGGTTCGTCGCCGCGGTTCCCGGCCATGGCGGATCGATCGCCATGATCATCACCTCCGATGAGGAAGGGCCGGCCACCGACGGCACGATCAAGGTCGTCGACAGGCTGCGCGCGCGCGGCGAGCTGCTCGACTACTGCGTCGTCGGAGAGCCGTCATCGGTCGAGCGTCTGGGTGACATGATCAAGAACGGGCGCCGAGGTTCATTGTCGGGCACCCTGAGGCTGCGCGGAGTGCAGGGTCACATCGCCTACCCGCATCTCGCCAGGAACCCCATCCACCTCGCTGCACCCGCGATCGCCGAGCTGGCGGCCATCCACTGGGACGACGGCAACGAATATTTCCCACCGACGACGTGGCAGGCGTCCAATGTTCATGCCGGCACAGGCGCGCTCAACGTCATTCCCGGAAGCCTGCAGCTCGATTTCAATTTCCGGTACGCGACGGCGAGCACTCCGGAGTCGCTGCGCGAGCGATTGGAGGCGGTGCTGCGCAAGCACGGGCTTGAATACGCGATCGAATGGACCGGCAGCAGCCGCCCGTTTTTGACGCCGCGCGGCAGGCTGGTCGAAGCGGCGAATGACGCCATACACGAGGTCTGCGCGATCCGACCCGAGATCTCCTGCACGGGAGGGACCTCGGACGGCCGCTTCATCGCCGATATTTGCGGCGAGGTGGTCGAGCTGGGTCCGGTCAATGCTTCGATCCACAAGGTAAACGAGCGCGTCGCGCTGGATGAGCTGGAGCCGCTGGCCCGCGTGTACCGCGGCATACTGGATCGACTGCTCCACGCGCAACCGACTCCTCTGAAATGAGCAACCCGGCGCAGGAACTCGAGACCGTTCGCGACTGGGTTCGCTACGCCGTCTCGCGATTTACCGCGGCGGGACTATTTTTCGGTCATGGGCTGGCGAGCGCCTATGACGAAGCGGTTTACCTGGTGCAGCACACGCTGCATCTGCCGCTGGATCGGCTCGATCCGTTTCTGGACGCGAAGCTCACCACGAATGAGCGCGGCGCGGTATTGCACGTCATTGAGCGGCGCGTCAACGAACGCGTTCCCGCCGCGTACCTGACCCATGAGGCGTGGCTCGGCGAGTTCCGCTTCTATGTCGACGAGCGCGTCATCATCCCGCGCTCGTACATCGCCGAGCTGCTGCCAGACGCACTCGATCCCTGGGTTCCCGAACCCGCCAACGTGCAAAGTGCGCTTGATCTATGCACCGGCTCCGGATGTCTTGCGATTCTCCTCGCACACTATTTCACCAATGCCGATGTTGACGCCGTCGACATCTCCTCCGATGCGCTGGCGGTGGCGCAACGCAACGTCGCCGAGCATGGGATGCAGGAGCGCATCAACCTCATTCGCTCGGATCTGCTCTCCAATCTCAATGAGAAGACCTACGATTTGATCATCAGCAACCCCCCGTACGTGCCTGCGCTGTCGATGGAAGAGCTGCCGCCCGAGTACCGGCACGAGCCTGCGATCGCGCTGGCCGGAGGCGAAGACGGACTCGACGCAGTGCGCACCATCGTCAAAGGCGCTGCGCGATTCCTGGCGCCGGAAGGACTGCTGGTCATGGAGATCGGCCACAACCGCACGGCAACCGAGGCAGCGTTCCCGCCGTTGCCGTTCACCTGGCTATCGGCGCCCTCCAACGAAGAGAGCGTCTTCATGCTCAGGCGCAATGACCTCGTCCGTGCTCGGTGAAGGCGGAATTGCGTCGCTGGGTCACGACGCAACAGCAGCAAGCGCTATAAGCCAAAAAAGGCGCGGATGCGCCGCACCAGGTCGCTCGCACGCGTACTGGCCGCGCGCGCCCGTGCTTCTTCGGACAACGAGGCAAGCGTCGCATCATTCGCGGCGCTCCTCTCGGCGACGGTCTTGGACATGGCGTCCGCCAGTTCCGGGCGCGCCTGAATGATCGCTTCGAATCCGCGCTTGTTGAGCCGGTAGCAGAGAACTTCCGACTCGGCGGTAATCGTCGCGGTTCTCGCCTGACCCGTCAGCAGGCCCATCTCGCCAAAGTACTGGGGCGCCATCAGTGTCGTCAGCCGCTGTCGCCCAGGTCCCTTGCCCTGCTCCTGATCACGGAATATTCCCACCTGGCCACGCGCGAGAATGTACAGTGAATCGGACGGCTCGCCCTGTTTGGTGATGACGTCGCCGACGCCGAACGGCGTGGGTATCAGCTGCGCGGCCAGCGCGTGGCTTTCGTCTTCGGTCAGCGGCGCAAACAGTTCCAGCGAATGCAAAAGCTCCACGCGGGAGTGCTGCTCGGTGGCGGACTTGGTCGCCTGCAAGGCGCGCGCTGAATGCAGGAACAGCTCGGAGCGTGAAACCGGAATCTCCATGCCCGCCCTTCCCAGCGCCGCGTAGACGTGAACACGAACTCTTGAATCGGTGGTGAGATAGGAGCTGATGTCGGTCAGCCAGTAGTAGACGGTGTATTTGATGGCGCTCGCGTCGAAACCAGTGCATATGCACATCGCCTTCTCAGCGGCTACGAAGGGAATGTCGACGCGCTCGAGCGCGGCAGCCACTACGCCGATCACCTGCCCCGGCGTCCACTCGTAGCCGACGCCGAACTCGATGGGACGACGCCACGGAATGCGATGGTCGCCGCGCCGACCGAGCAAGGTCACCCGGTTGTTCATCAACTGCGAATTGGGAATGATGATCGTGACGTTGTTGATGGTCGCAAGCGCGGTATAACGCCAGCGAATCGAAACCACCTCCCCGGTCACGCCTTCGATCTCGATCCAGTCGCCGATGCGGCAGGTGTTGTCGAGTTGCAGCGAGATGCCACCGAGGAGGTTGACCAGCGTAGCCTGTGCCGCGAAGCCGATGATTGCAGTCAGCGCCACCGACGAGACGGTAATGGCGGTGAGATTCACTCCCAGCGCGTCCAAACGGAACAGCGCATAGACGATCAGTGAAATCGCGATACTCACCTCGCCGACGATCCGCGGTACGGCACGGCGCGCGAGCAGGACGTTGACCAGGAAGGTGATGTAGACGCGGAAGTTTCCGAGCGCGACGATGAGCAGGCAGACTTCGCGCGGAACGACCGAAATGGCGAGGTGCGCTGGGATGAGCTGATAACGCGATAGGAAGGCGAGACCGCTCAATCCCAGCACGATCGCGAACAACGTGAAAATGATCGAGCGCCGTACCTCGGGACGCACGCGCATGGAGATCAGCCCGCACAGCAGCGCGCCCGCGCTGAACCCGAGCGCCTCCTGCAGCGTTATGGTTTCGACCATCGCGAGATTTCCTCCCATCGCCTAAAGCCGCCGGCGAACCGTGCCGATTATACGACCCTGCCTGCATCCCCGGCGACGGCAAGACAACACGTGCCAGCGAGCGCTCGAGGGCATGTAGAATGGCGCGGCACTTTGAGTTCCAGCGTTGCCTCGATCGATGCGCACCGGCGGCCAAATCCTCGTCGACAACCTCGTCCAGCAGGGAGTCGATCTCGCATTCTGCGTTCCGGGGGAGAGCTACCTGCCCGTGCTGGACGCGCTCTACGACAGGCGAGACCGGTTGCAGCTGGTGGTCTGCCGCCACGAGGGCGGCGCGACGTATATGGCCGAGGCGTACGGCAAGCTCACCGGCCGTCCCGGCATCGCGTTCGTCACGCGTGGGCCCGGCGCTTCCAACGCCGCGATCGGCGTGCACACGGCGCAACAGGATTCGACGCCACTCATTCTTTTTATCGGACAGGTCGGGACGAATTTCACCGATCGCGAAGCTTTCCAGGAAATCGACTATCGCCGCATGTACGGCAGCAGCGTCAAATGGGTCGCGCAGATCGATCGCCCCGAGCGACTTCCGGAATATGTGGCGCGCGCTTTCCGAGTGAGCCTCTCCGGACGTCCGGGACCCGTGGTCCTGGCGCTGCCCGAGGATATGCTTGCCGCAACCGCCGACACGGCCGACGCCCTGCGCGTCGAGCTCGGGGAGGTCATGCCGTCACCTGCGCAGATCGCGCAAGTGCGCGAGCGCCTGGCGGAAGCCAATCGCCCATTGGTCCTCGTCGGCGGCAGCGGATGGACTGCTACCGCTTGCGCTGATCTGCTGCGATTTGTCGAAGCCAATGCGCTCCCGGTTGCATGCGCCTTTCGCAGCCAGGATCTGGTCGATAACGAGCATGCCAATTACGCCGGTGACGTCGGCATCTCACTCAATCCCAAGCTTGCGGCGCGCGTTCGCGACGCGGACCTGCTGCTGGTGATGGGTGAGCGTCTGGGCGAGATGGTTACCGGAGGTTATGCGCTGCTCGCAGCACCGCAGCCGAAACAGGCGTTGATTCACGTGCATCCCGGCGCCGAAGAGCTCGGGCGTGTCTACCAGCCTGTACTGGCCGTCGAAGCCTCGATGCCCGCCTGTGTGCGAGCGTTGGCTGCGATGCAACCGGTCGACGCGCCTGCCTGGCGGGGAAGCGCCGCACAGGCGCACGCCGATTACCTCGCATGGCAGATACCTCGACCCGTCAAGAGCGCACTCGATCTGTGGCAAGTCGTCACCACCCTGCGCGAGCGACTGCCGCCAGACGCCATCGTCACCAACGGTGCCGGCAACTACGCGGGGTGGCTCGCGCGCCTTTTCCGATATCGTCGCTACCGCACTCAGCTCGGCCCCTACAACGGCTCCATGGGTTACGGTGTCCCGTCCGCTGTCGCTGCGAAGCTCGTGCATCCGGATCGCGTGGTCGTATCCTGGAATGGCGATGGTTGTTTCCTGATGAACGGCCAGGAATTGGCAACCGCGGTACAGTATCGCGCCAACGTTGTCTTTATCGTCGTCGACAATGGAATGTACGGAACGATCCGCATGCACCAGGAGCGGCATTACCCGGGGCGCGTCTATGCGACAGATCTTGTGAATCCGGATTTCGCCGCACTCGCCCGTGCCTACGGTGCAACGGGCGAGACGATCGCGAGCACCGCGGAATTTGCGCCGGCGCTGCAACGTGCGCTCGAAGCGCAACGTCCTGCGCTGTTGCACTTGATGGCCGATCCACAGGCCGTCACCATGAACGCGACCATCGATGAGATTCGCGAGCAGGCTGGGCGCCAGACATGAGCGCCTCGTCGGCGTCGGCCGATCTGCTCACCGTGAGCAGGCTTTCGGTGGAGTTTCGCAGCACCGAACGCGTGATCGAGGCGGTGCGCAGCGTTTCATTCACGATCGCTCGCGCCGAAACCGTGGCGATCGTTGGCGAATCGGGCTCAGGCAAGTCGGTTACCGCGCTGTCACTGATGCGTCTGGTCGAGCACGGCGGGGGAACGATTACTTCAGGCGAGATCATGTTCGAACGCGCGAGCGGCGATCGCATCGACCTTGCGCGTATCTCGCAAACGACCATGCGCTCCATCCGCGGCGCCGAGATCGCAATGATCTTCCAGGAACCGATGACCTCGCTCAACCCAGTGTTCACCGTCGGCGAGCAGATCGCAGAATCGATCCGGCTGCATCAGGGGCTGGATCTGAGCGCAGCGAAGCGAGAAGCGTTGCGCATGCTGGAACTGGTGCGCATTCCAGAGGCAAGGCAAGTACTCGTTCGCCATCCTCACCAGCTCTCCGGAGGCATGCGCCAGCGCGTCATGATCGCCATGGCGCTCTCCTGCAAACCGAGGCTGCTGATCGCCGACGAACCGACGACCGCGCTCGACGTCACCATCCAGGCGCAGATCCTCGAGCTGATTCGGCTGCTGCAGGACGAGATGCACATGGCGGTGGCCTTCATCACCCATGACATGGGCGTCGTCGCCGAAGTCGCCGATCGTGTCCTGGTAATGTTCCGCGGCGAAATCGTGGAGGATGGCTCCGCCACCCAGATCTTCAATGCGCCGCGGCATCCCTATACACGCGCGTTGCTCGCCGCCGTCCCGAAGCTTGGCTCGATGCAGGCAACGGATGCACCGGCGCGGTTTCCTCTTTTCGCCGGCAACGTGAGTGAGGGCGCGGCGGCGGCGCCTCTGCCGCTGCTTCCACCGTCGGCTGAACCGCTGCTGAGAGTGCGCGGACTCAAAACGCGTTTCGCGGTACGCTCGGGCCTGTTCGGTCGCGTCCGTCGCCGCGTGCATGCGGTCGAGCAGGTGAGCTTCGATCTCGCCGCAGGAGAGACTCTGGCGCTGGTCGGAGAATCAGGCTGCGGAAAATCGACGACCGGCCGTTCGCTGCTGCGCCTGGTCGACATCGATGGAGGAAGCATCGAGTTCGGCGGGCGCGACATCGCGCGGATTCCGCCCGAACAGGTTCGTCCGCTCCGGCGCGAAATCCAGATGGTATTTCAGGATCCCTTTGCGTCGCTTGATCCGCGCCTGACCGTCGGATTCTCGGTGGCCGAGCCGCTCTACGTGCACGGCATCGCCAAGGGGACTGAAGCAGCCGATCGCGTATCGTACCTGCTGCGCCATGTCGGGCTCCCCGGCGACGCAGCGCAGCGCTATCCCCACGAATTTTCCGGGGGACAGCGACAGCGCATCGCCATCGCCCGCGCGCTGGCGCTGCAACCCAAGATCATCATCGCTGACGAAGCCGTGTCGGCGCTGGACGTTTCGATTCGTGCGCAAGTCGTCAACCTGCTCCTCGATCTGCAGGCCGAGTTCGGCTTGGCGTATCTGTTCATATCGCACGACATGGCCGTGGTGGAACGCATCAGCCATCGGGTGGCGGTCATGTATCTGGGACAGATCGTCGAAATCGGGCCGCGCCGCGCGGTCTTCGAGAACCCGCAGCATCCCTACACCCGCAAACTGCTCTCCGCCGTGCCGGTCGCCGACCCGGGGCGACGGCGGCGTAAAAGGCAGCTATCATCCGAGGAGATTCCCAGTCCCATCCGCGCATTGGACGATGAGCCCGTCGTCGCTCCACTCGAGGAAGTGGGACCGGGACACTACGTCGCAATGCACCGCATCGCCGGTCCCTATTGAACACAGCGACCTCGCGGCTCGCATGATTCAAAACTCTGGAGACATGTCATGAAAATAAAATCCCATTCCATGCTCTTCGCTGCTCTGGCTGTCGGAGCGGCGATGGCCGTCCCTGCATACGCGGCGAAGGACGTCGTTTTCGCGGTCGCCTCGCAGTTCACGACCACCGACCCGTACGACGCCAACGACACCTTGTCGCAGGCTATGGCCAAATCGTTCTATGAAGGCCTGTTCGGCTTCGACAAGGACATGAAGGTAATCCCCGTGCTCGCCGAGAGCTATACCGCGAGCAAGGACGGGCTTGTCTACACCATCAAGCTCAAGAAGGGCATCAAATTCCATGACGGCACCGACTTCAAGGCCGATGCGGTCAAGGCGAACCTGGATCGCGTCACTAATCCGGAGAACAAGCTCAAGCGCTACGGCCTATACAACAACAACATCGCGAAGACGGAAGCCGTTGATGACTCGACCGCTCGCATCACGCTCAAGACGCCGTTTTCCGCGTTCATCAACCAGCTCGCTCACCCGTCGACCGTGATGATCAGTCCGACGGCGCTGGCGAAGTATGGCAACAAGGACATCGCTTTCAATCCGGTCGGCACCGGACCTTTCAAGTTCGTCGAGTGGAAGCAGACCGATTATCTCAAGGTCGCGAAGAACGAAAACTATTGGCAGAAAGGCCTACCCAAGGTGGACAGCATCACCTGGAAGCCGGTGATCGACAGCAATTCGCGCGCCGCCGTCATGCAAACCGGCGAGGCGCAGTTCACTTATCCGCTGCCCTACGAACAGGCCGAGACGCTGAAGGCCAAAGCGGACCTCGACGTGGTCGCCGCGCCCTCGATCATTTTGCGCTATCTGTCGATGAACACGCAGCAGAAGCCGTTCGACAATCCAAAAGTGAGGCAGGCGATTGCCTACGCCATCAACAAGGAGGCGGTGGCCAAGATCGCGTTCAGCGGATACGCAACACCCGCCGACGGCATCGTGCCCGAGGGCGTCGAATACTCGGTGAAGATCGGAGTCATGCCTTACGATGTCGCCAAGGCGAAGCAACTGCTCACCGAGGCAGGTTATCCTAACGGCTTCGAAACCGAGCTGTGGTCCGGGTACAACCACAGCATCGCCCAGAAGCTCACTCAGGTGTTGCAGCAGCAATTGCAACAGATCGGCATCCGTACCAAGATCACGCTGCTCGAAGCAGGACAACGTGTCGAGAAAGTAGAGAGCTGGCAGGATCCCGCCACGGCACCCGTGCGTCTCTACTACATCGGCTGGTCGTCATCGACCGGTGAAGCCGATTGGGCGATCCGACCCTTGCTCGCATCCGACTCATGGCCTCCGAAGCTGTTCAACACCGCCTACTACAAGAGCGACAAGGTCGACGGCGACATCAAGAGCGCTTTGCTCACCACCGACAAGACGGAGAAGGCGAAGTTCTACAAGGATGCGCAGGAGTCGATCTATAAGGACGCGCCGTGGGTTCCGCTGGTGACGGAGAAGCTTTTGTCTGCCAAGAGCAAGCGACTCTCCGGTGTCTATACCATGCCCGATGGCTCCTTCGATATCATTAATGTCGATTTGAAGTGACGCAGCTGTCCGAGAGCCAGACGCGAAGCATCGCAGCGATCGGATGCAGCAGCGCGAGAGCCCGGCGAGGGACCCGACGCGAAGCGTGGGGATCGACGGGGAATTGCGAGTCGCGGCTGCTGCCGACGCGACCACGTACCGGATACACTTCTCGCGCGCAAGGAGGCAGCTGCGTCATCCCGGGTGAGCGCAACGCGCGAGGCCCGGGATCCAAGTTTCACGTGATCTCGGAACTGGGCCCCGGCCTGCGCCGGGGCGACCGCTTTCGCGTCTTTTCGCACGCTCGGTCATGCTGCAATATATCGTCAGGCGACTGCTAGGACTAATCCCGACGCTGCTGATCGTCGCGGTGCTGGTATTCATGTTCGTGCATCTGCTCCCAGGCGATCCCGCGCGGCTCGCCGCGGGACCCGACGCCACGCCTGCGACGGTCGCGCTGGTGCGCCAGGACCTCGGACTCGACAAGCCGCTGCCGGAACAATTCATCCGCTTTGCGACCGGCGTGCTGCGCGGCGACTTCGGCAGGTCTCTTCGCACCAAGCGGCCGGTCTCTACCGAAATTGCTGAGCGGTTCATGCCGACCATGTGGCTCACCGTTGCAGCCATGGCATGGTCAGTTCTGATCGGCATGGCGATCGGCACGCTCTCCGCCGTGTGGCGCAACCGTTGGCCGGACCGAGTCGGAATGACCCTGGCGGTCTCAGGCATCTCCTTCCCGGCTTTCGCGCTCGGAATGCTGCTGATGCAGATCTTCGCGGTCCAGCTCAATTGGCTGCCGACCGTCGGCGCCGACACCTGGCGCCATTACATCCTGCCTTCTGTGACCCTGGGCGCCGCGGTGGCAGCGATCATGGCGCGTTTCACGCGCTCTTCCTTCGTCGAAATTCTGCAGGACGATTACATCCGTACCGCCCGCGCCAAAGGTCTTCCGGAGACGGTCGTGGTGGTCAAGCACGGGCTGCGCAACGCGCTGATTCCGGTGGTCACCATGATGGGTCTGCAGTTCGGCTTCCTGCTCGGCGGTTCGATCGTCGTCGAAGTCGTGTTCAACTGGCCAGGCATGGGGCGATTGCTGATCGATGCGGTGGACATGCGCGACTATCCCGTTATCCAGGGGCTGGTGCTGCTGTTTTCGGTGGAGTTCATCCTCATCAACCTGATTGTCGATGTGCTCTACGCGGTGATCAATCCGACCATACGTTATCGATGACAACAGCGACGGTCCCACTGACCTCCACCGCCTCGGTGCGCACGCCGTGGACGGAGTTCTGGCGCAAGTTCAAGCGCCAGCACGCTGCGGTGATCGCCGGGGTGTTCGTCCTGCTGCTCGTGACACTGGCGATTTTAGCGCCGTGGATCGTGCCCTACGACGCGGAGAATTTTTTCGACTACGACTCGCTCAACGCCAGACCTTCGTGGAAGCACTGGTTCGGCGTCGACCCGCTCGGCCGCGATATCCTGAGCCGGCTGCTGATGGGCGCGCGGATCTCGCTGACTGCAGGGTTCGTCTCGGTCGCCGTGGGCGCAATCGTGGGAACCGTGCTCGGCCTCGTCGCAGGTTATCGGGAAGGCTGGTGGGACCGGATCATCATGCGCCTGTGCGACGTGCTGTTCGCGTTTCCCGGCATCCTGTTGGCGATCGGAATCGTCGCGATTCTCGGAGGCGGCATGATCAACGTCATCATCGCCGTCGCCATTTTCAGCATTCCGACATTCGCGAGACTGGTGCGCGGCAACACGCTGTCGCTCAAGCACCTCACCTACGTCGAGGCCGCTCGCAGCGTCGGCGCATCCGACTGGACCATCGTCATGCGCCACATCTTTCCCGGAACGATTGCCGCCGTCGTCGTCTATTTTTCACTGCGCATCGGCACGTCGATCATTACCGCGGCGAGCCTGTCATTCATTGGCCTGGGAGCGCAACCGCCGACGCCCGAATGGGGGGCGATGCTCAATGAGGCGCGCTCCGACATGATGACTTCGCCGCACGTCGCGATCTTTCCCAGCCTCGCGATTTTTTTCACCGTCCTCGCCTTCAATCTGCTCGGCGACGGATTGCGCGATGCGCTGGATCCGAAGATCGATCGCAGGTGATCGCGGCGGGCTAACCTACGGGTGGGCCGCTAAACGGACGGCGATGATGCTTTGGCTACCAGCTTTCTGACAAGGAACAAGAAGCCTCCCTCACCCGCCGCGCTCTCACGCGGCGGCCTCTCCCAAAGGGAGAGGCGATCACAAATAAACCCCTCTCCCTCGGGGAGAGGGGCAGGGGTTAGGGAAAGAGCCGTCAACGAATCGTCTAGCTCGTCGCGCAGGCGACCGAGGGCCCCAGCCTTTCCTTGGCAACGGCGACCTGGGCAACATCGGGCAGCGCCACGCCGTTCTTGACCGCCGTAATCTCGGCCAGGATCGAGATCGCGATTTCCGGCGGCGTGCGGCTGCCGATGTAGAGCCCGATCGGCCCGTGCAGCCGGGCGATCTGCTCAGGCGTCACGTCGAATTCCTCCAGGCGTTTGCGACGCTTGGCGTTGTTGGCCCGCGAGCCGAGGGCGCCGACGTAGAACGCAGCTGACTTGAGCGCCTCCATCAGCGCCAGGTCATCGAGCTTGGGATCGTGCGTGAGCGCGACGACGGCGCAGCGGTCGTCGAGCTTCATATCGACCACCGTGTCATCGGGCATGGTTCGCACGAGTGTGACTCCGGAAACGTCCCAGGTGTCGGTGTATTCTTCGCGTGGATCGCAAACAGTGACCTGATAGTCCAACCCTACTGCGATCTGTGCCAGATATTTGGAGAGTTGTCCTGCGCCGATCACCAGCATGCGATAGCGCGGGCCATGTACCGTGGTCAGCGTAAGTCCGTCGAACTCGAGGCCGTCGGCGGCTCGCGCCGGCGAAAGCGTGACGCTTGCCGCTTCGATATCCAGCTTGCGCGCGACCAGCTTTCCCTGTTCGATCAGGCGCAGCAATTCGGCGATACGGCTCGCTTGGTTCAAGGGTTCGAGCACGAGTTGGATCGTGCCGCCGCAAGGCAGACCGAATTTGCGCGCGTCCTCCGCCGTCACGCCATAGGTTACCGCTTGCGGACGAGTCACGTACGGGCCTTCGCGCCGCGAGCGCTCGACAATGTCGTCCTCGATGCAACCGCCGGACACCGACCCGACTACGATGCCGTCTTCTCGGACCGCAAGCAGGGCGCCCGGCGGCCGGGGCGACGATCCCCAGGTTCGCACGACCGTGACCAGCAGGACTCGCTTGCCCTCGTCAAGCCATTGAGAACTCTTGCGCAGTACTTCCAGATCGACGCTGTCCATGATGGAATTCGTAGCAATCAGGGTAATGAATGTCGACAGCTTCCATAATGTCGGAGTTCAACCCATTCTACGCTCGCCGGATGAACCAGTAGATCGCCACTGCCAGCAGAATGAGCGCCGCCATCGCAGCGCGCCACCAGAGTCGCTTGCGTAACGCCTCTTTGGATGGAAGCGCGATGGCTGGCGCCGGCGCGGCGCCGCCGAGGCGCTCGACAAGTCGCGCAAAAAAATCCTCAGCGACTTTGGCCGCAGCGCCATCGACGAGCCGCGAGCCCACTTGGGCAAGCTTGCCGCCGACTTGTGCCTTGGCTTGGTATTCGATCTGCGTTCCGGTGCCCTCAGGCTTGAGCGCAACCTTGACTTCACCGTTGGCAAAACCGGCGGCACCGCCCTTGCCTTCCAGCTTCATGGTGTACGAGCTTGGCGGCACGACGTCGGCGAGAACAATGCTGCCGTTGAACTTCGCCGATACGGGGCCCACGCGCGCCATCATCACCATCCGATACTCGGAGTCCGAGATCCGCTCGACCGATTCGCACCCAGCAATACACGCCTTCAATGTCTCAGGATCATTGAGAGCGCGCCACGTCGTCGCGACGTCCGCGGGCACGCTTCGTGTGCCCGTCATCTCCATGACGCCGCCTTCGTTGCCAGGGGCATGGCACGCCCGCGCAAGAGCATCCGATGTGCAAAGGCGTGCGCAAGCTGCTTCAGGCTTCGCAGATTGTGCACCGGCAGAAACTCGTCGACGTATGGCAGCATTGCCCGAATGCCGGCAGGTCTTGCCTCGAAACCGGCATAGCGCAGCAGAGGGTTGAGCCAAATCAGTCGACGGCAGGATTTATGGAGCCGCTCCATTTCCTTTGCGAGGCCTTCGCCAACGTCGCTATCGAGCCCGTCGCTGATCAAAAGCACGATCGCGCCTTGGGCGAGGAGTCGCCGCGACCAGCGCCGGTTGAATTCCGACAGACACGCGCCGATGCGAGTGCCTCCGGCCCAGTCGGAAACGGCGACGCTGACACGAGCGATGGCGACATCGACGTCGCGCTGCTTCAAGTGACGAGTGATGTTGGTAAGCCGCGTGCCGAACAGGAGCACGTGCACGCGATCCTGATCGTTGGTAATGGCATGCAAAAACAGGAGCAGCATCCGCGAATAGCGGTCCATCGAGCCCGAAATGTCGCAGAGCACCACCAGTGGCGGATGACGCCGGCGGCGCTCACGCCAGGCGAGCGGCACGACTACTCCGCGTGCCGATGCCATCGCCCGCAAGCTCGCCCGCAAATCGACTTCGACGCCGCGATCGGCGGGCCGGGTGCGGCGCGTCACGAGCTCGGGTAGCGGCAGGCGCAGTCGCGCAATCATCGCCTTGACCTGTGCCAGCTCATCGACGCTCATCGACTCGAAATCCTTGCTTTGCAGTACCTCTCGCGGCGAAAAGCTAAGCGCCGCGTCAAGCTCGACTTCTCTTTGCTCACGTTCCGCGGCGCTGCGATCTGAAGCCGGCGCCAACGCTTCTGCCAGCCGCGCAGGCAGCGGTGCTTCAGAGGCATCACGCGGGGCACGCCCGTAAATCTTGGGCAACAGCAGCTGCATCATGCGCTCGAGGAGTCGAGGGTTGCGCCAGAACAACTCGAACGCCTGCTCGAACAGCGTCTGCTGATCGTGGCGTTCGATCAGCACCGACTCGAGCGCTGCACGAAAATCCTCGCGATTTGCTATCCCGACCGCTTCGACCGCATCGATCGCGGCGATGACCTTCGCTGGACCGACCGGCAGTCCCGCCATGCGCAGGACCCGCGTGAAATGCATGATGTTTTCCGCGAGGCGCTCTCGGCCCAAGGGAAGCGCTATGGAAGTCATCCCACCCCTAGCTCGACCGCGTCCTTCTTCGCCTGGGTGATGAGCCGTGTTGCCACCTCGGGCGTAATTGCGCCGATATCGTCCTGATACTTGAGCAGCGCGCCGAGCGTATTGGCGACCGTGTCCGGATCGAGCGACATGCGGTCCAGCGCAACGAGGGACTCAGCCCAGTCGAGCGTTTCTGCGACGCCAGGCGACTTGAACAGGTCCATGCTGCGCAACTGCTGAGTGAAAGCAACGACCTCTTGTGAAAGACGCACGTCGGCCCCGGGCACTTTGCGTTTGACGATGGCAAGCTCGCGAGACGCATCCGGATAATCGACCCAGTGATAGAGACAACGGCGCTTGATCGCGTCGTGGATCTCGCGAGTGCGATTGGACGTGATCACGACGACCGGCGGCTCGCTGGCCTTGATCGCTCCCAATTCCGGAATGGTCACCTGATATTCGGCGAGTACTTCCAGCAGGTACGCTTCAAAGGGCTCGTCGCTGCGATCGAGCTCGTCGATCAGGAGAACCGGTGCGATGCCGTCATCGGGCTTGAGCGCCTGAAGGAGAGGTCGCCGAATCAGAAAACGCTCCGCGAAAATGTTGTTGGACAATGCGTCGCGATCGACGTGATCCCCGGCTTCGGCGAGCCGGATCTCGATCATCTGCCGCGGATAGTTCCATTCGTACACTGCCGACGCGGTGTCGAGACCTTCATAGCATTGCAGGCGCACCAGGGAGCGCCCGAGTCCAGCTGCGAGCACCTTGGCGATCTCCGTTTTTCCGACGCCAGCCTCGCCTTCGAGGAAGAGCGGCCGCTGCATCTTGAGCGCGAGAAACACACTGGTCGCCAGGCGCCGGTCGGCGAAGTAGTCGTGGCGTTCCAGCATCGCGACGACCGCGTCGACATCCGAAGGGAAAGAAGAGCGAGACATCAGCACTGGCGCGATGAAGGCAACACAAGCGATTATACTGCCGGCGTTCCTGACGCCGCTTTACGCCCCGCCCTGCACGCTTGCCTGCGCACTCGGCGCGCAAGAGCAATTACTGCAGCATCTTCACCTGCAGCACGTCCGGGAAGCACCCGGTATCTCTCGCGGCGAGCTGGAACAGCAGATACTGCGACATCGCTTCGCGCGTAGGCGCCTCTTCCGCTGCCACACGGGCATCGGTGACCACCACACGTTTCAAACCCAGATTACGTCCCGTCTTGTCGCGAGAGGTGAACATCGCACACATGCCGTTGCGTTTCGGACTCAATTCGGCAGTGCGGAGCTGCAGCGAATCAGGATCCGCCAATGAAGTTCGCAACTTTTCGGTGTAGCGCCGCAAGGCATCGGCGTCCGCCGCTCGTTTCTGTTCCTCGGCTGTGCGGGCCTGCGCGTTCGCGGCGTCGAGTGCAGCGGCTTTGGCGAGACCCTGGTCGCGCTCTTTTTCCGAGCGGGCAATGCGCTCCCCGGCGTCGGCGGTTGCTGCTTCGAGCATGCGCCTGTCCTTGTCGCGTTCTTCGGCAAGAGAGTCTGCCACCGCCTTTCTAGTTGCGGCTTCGCGTGCCTGTTTTTGGCGGTCTCGCTCGTCGCTCGACATGCCGCATCCGGCGAGCGCCAACAGGAGCACGATCGCTGCGATCCCGGCAAAGCTCGTCTTCACGATTCCCGATCGGATTTGAGGACCCATACAGTGGCCAGCCGGTCGCGCCGCGCCCAAGTCTATGGGCACGCGATCGGCGCAACGCACGCGGAACGCAAAAGCGAACTCGGACAAGTTACTCGATCACCTGCGTCTCGCGCCTTGAGTTCTCGAAGACTTTGGTGGAGCTCGTCCATAGAGTTCACGTGCCCCGTCATTCGTGGAGCGCTGCCGCTCCTGAATCCTCCAGCCCATGATCAACAGCCAAAGCCCGAAAACGAGTTCTCCGAAGGTCGCAATGAAGATCCACCAAGGGCGCTCAACGCGGTGCGATTCGTCGATTGTCTCAAGCAGCTGATGCAGCATCGCAAACGACCGCCCACGTTGATTTGTGGACAATCTGCCCGCTGAGTTCAGCGGCTGCCGAAGGCAGTCCGCTGGAACGAATGGTTAGGCCTCTTGCGGATGTGCTGCCGCGCCACCCGACCGCACAGCCAACCGCCCGCACGTCATTTCAAGGAGTCGTAATCGTGAACTTGCCGTTGAGCAGATTAGCGCCGGTGAGCTTGCTTGGGACGCCATCGAAGGTTCCTGTGCCCTTTGCACCTGCGTACGCTCCGGTGCCCGAGACTACCGTGTACTCGCCGTGGGTCGGCTGGCCGGCCCGCGCCGTCCCTGCGAAGCGAGCGGTGATCGACGAGCCGTCTTCGAATTGGTAGGTGCTGTAGCCGAAAAAGGGGCCGGAGCCTTTGTTGTAGTCCGTATTGAAGATGAACTCCTTCGAAGCGACCCGGCCGTCCTTGAAGAAGGCGACGCCGTGCATCTTCGTCAGGGTAACGGACTGCCCTTCGATGTTGGGTGCCTCCAGGCTTTTCACGTCAATGGCCTTGACAACCAGTTTGAACTCAAGAACTTGCTCGCCGGCAGTGGCTACCTGCCCGAAGGCACAGGCAAGCACCGTCAAAACCACCGCGGCAGGAGTTTGCTTGGACATTTTGGGCTCCTTGTGCCGACCGGTCGACGCGATCAAGGCGCTCGACGCCTCGCTTCGACGCGACAGCATCGGCTATTCTGCGCTTCGATGCGACAAACAACCAGATCGATCCTTCGGCACCCGAAGTGGATTGGGGGTTGGCAGGTGTTTCAGAAGAGTGGGCAGCCCGAGGCACGAGCGGTGTGCTTGAAGAGACCTTAACGAACCAAGCGATGCGTTCCCCGACCAGTTCTACTCTTGGGATGATTGTTGACCCCTAACGAACCAACCTAACCGGCGCCGAGTTAGGCGGCTGCACGAAACGGTGCGTTTCACCACAGAGGCTTGCTCAGCTGCTCAGCGAACGAAGAGAACATTATGTTGAAACTGATGCTGATTCTTTCTTCCGCGCTCATGTTGGTGTCAACGGAGTGTTCCAAATAGGACGGGAACATCAGAAGAGTGCCATTGGTCACTCTAACTACGACCTGGTCCGTGTTCTCCGCGGTAAGTTCCACGACCGGCGCCCGGATTATACGTGTCTGACTTCTCGGGTCATGAAAGTTTATTGTGTCCGCACCCGGATAAACTCGGACGTAGTAGACGCCGCTCAAAAAGTTGTTCGGATGGCTATGAGTTTTGTGAATTGCACCCTTGGCGAGAACCGTGGCCCAGCAGCCAGTGATTTCGAAAGCTTCCTGACTGATCCGTAAGAATCGCAGAATGCTCTTTGCGACATTGCTAACGCAAGAAATGAGATCCCGAAATTCGTCGCGTTGATGTAGCGTTTGCTCTGATTGCCACCCATCACCTGGATTGAGCGTTGGCAGGTTGCGCCTTAGCTGCTCAAGCGTTGCCAAAACGTTTGCATCTATCGCATCGCTCAACTCCGCCTTGAGCAAAGTCTTCCACACCAAAGTGGGA
>VBCY01000527.1 GCA_005882995.1 Betaproteobacteria bacterium | reverse complement strand
CGCCTATGAGCAAGATTGCAGCGAGATCCCACACGCAGAACAGGCCGACCTTGTAGAACGGCAGGTAGCGCCACAGACCGTGACGATCAATCACCACCTCCTCGAAAAGAACCCAGGCGTTGAGCAAACTGACGAAGACCGATGCCTTGACTAGAGACGGTAACTCGCTGAATGAGACCTTTTTCATTTCAACTCCTTTTGCTGTGACGGCCAACGAACCAAGCTAACCGGCCGCGAGCGGACGGCGCGCAAGCGCCGCCGAGGAGCGTCCGGGTTGAGCGAGAGGTTAGAGGTACCCAAGGAGTCTTGACAGACTGAACACAAGTTGGCCATGGCCCTCGGCTAGATACACACCCATTTGCGCAATAAGCGAATACGCCAACGCAAACTGAGCAAGCGCAAAGCCAGCGATGGTGAACTGAGCGATGCTAAACACGCCGAGACCAAATTGCGCAATGCAGACAACGCCGCAGCCGAATTGACCAATGGCGATTATGCCGCACGCCACAACCGGTGTTCGATTAGGCCGGAATTTGAACGAAATATGCAAGAGAGGCAGCCCAGCGACGGATAGTTTGGACTTGTATTCGTAGCCCCATCCATCCCACGCGTCGCGCGCCGGATACGGTGACGCCGCAGTGCGGGCAGGCAAATGCCTGCTCCGAAATTTCGCGGTGACACTCCCGGCAGGGTTTCACGGGAGGGGACCTCTAACGTTCGACATGAGCGATGCGCAGGCGGGCAAAACCCGCCGAAGTCGCCCGATGGAAGGGTTGGGCGTCATTGCGCTGCAGGACGGCGTTTTCCTACTCGTCGGCAAGGACCTGCTCAGCCACATTGTCGACCACCACGGGACTTTCGAAGTAGCTTACGGTTGGATCAGCGCCGTACTTCTCTCGGACGAATGAGCGCCATGATTCTGTGTACATTGCTTCTGCCTCTGACCTCGAATTCCAAAGGTAGACGCCACCTACTGTTGCCCCGTCTTGGGAGAGCACGTAGTACTTCCGAAACAAACCCTGTACGCCTCGATACTTTGGCGCCGTGCTCAGGAAGATGCTGCGAGCTTCCTCGCGAGTGATTGGCTTTGGCAAAGTGAACGTAGTAAAGACGGTAATCATCTGAACCTCCTGTTGTGCCGTGTGGCCGATGACGCCCAACGTCGAGCTCAGGGGCGCGCCGCTTTTGGCGCGTCCCCTGCAGCGCCTTGTTGGGCCTTCTGAGCCAAGAATCCTTTGGCGGCCCTTCTGTTGCCGAGATACCACCCGCGATCAAAGTGCCAGCTGTAGTAGCTGGTGATGCCTTTGTACACACGGGTAATTGCTTCGTCCAAATCGTAAACTAGATCGTCCATCTTCTTGTCAGTAAGCGACAAATCTAGTTGAGCCCGATGGATGAAACTGTGGCGAGCAATGACGAGCGTCTCTATCAAGTCGTGGAGCGACTGTTTCCTGCGTCGATACGGCTTCTTCAGAAAGCCGGCGAGGTCTAATTTGGGATCAAGGGCCTCAAAATGCCGAGCAATTGATGAGATCCTCTGAAACGGCAAGGTTTCGGCGACTTGGCTTTCAACGGACTCTCCGTCTGAGATCGCCACTAGATGATCACCCTGCAATCGAAGCCCTTTGAAAAAAGCTTGTTTACGCGCGGAGTATCTCAGGAGCGCGACGAAGGTGGACTTGAAGTAGTCCTCTAGGGTAGCAACGAGGAACGGCAAGAGCATGTTGTTGCTTAGAACTTTAGGGGACATCCCCATCTGAGCGAGAAACTCACCGGCCTTCCCTTGGTATTGCTTTGGGAAAGTGCGGGCGTCTAGATAGATTTTGGCTTGGATCAGGTTGTCCCCGAATCGTTGGAAGGCAATATGACAACCAGAAGCTCCAGGAGTTGGGGGACCTGAATCGGGCCGCATATAACGCCCGTTGCCTTCATCTGTTCGGAAATTACCTCCG
>VBCY01000526.1 GCA_005882995.1 Betaproteobacteria bacterium | reverse complement strand
TTGGAACAATAGTGTCGTGCTGGTGAGTGACGAGAAAGATCGGATCGTGTTGCAGAAGCGGTTACCGAACGAGCTGGGGCAAATTCAGGCGGCACTGGAGCCGCATCGGGACGAGCTGGTGGGCGTGGTTGTCGAGAGTACGTTCAATAGGTACTGGCTGGTGGATGGGCTGATGGATGCGGGCTACCGGGTACATCTGGCGCACCCGAGCGCGATCAAGAAGTACGAGGGGCTGAAGTACAGCGGGGACTTCGCCGATGCCGGGTATCTGGCGCAGCTGCTGCGCCTGGGCTTGTTGGCCGAGGGCTATATCTATCCGCGGGAAGAGCGCGCGGTGCGCGACCTTTCGCGCAAGCGCCTGCAGCTGGTGCGCTACCGCACGGCGCAGGTTCTGTCGATCGAGAACATCCTCGCGCGGCAGACCGGTGCGCGGCTGAGCAGCGAGGCGGTCAAGCGGTTGACGGCCGCGCAGGTTGAGGAACTCGGCTTTGCACCGGATGTGGCGCTGGCGGTGGAGGCCAACCGGGCGGTGAGCCAAGCGTTGGCGCAACAGATCGCAGCGCTGGAGCAGCGGCTCAAGGAACGGGTGCGCTTGCGCGGCGAATTCAAGTTGCTGAAGACCACGCCGGGCGTCGGCGACACGCTCGCCACCACGATCATGCTCGAGATGGGCACCCCGACACGCTTTGCCAAGGTGGGCAACTTCAGTTCGTACTGCCGGTGCGTGGATAGCTTACGCGAGAGCAACGAGAAGAAGAAAGGTGAAGGCAATGCCAAGAACGGCAACAAGTATCTCGCCTGGGCCTTCGTCGAGGCGGCGAACTTCGCGCGGCGGTACTGCCCGCAGGCCAAGAGTTTCTATGAACGCAAGAAACGCAAGACCAATGGCATCCTGGCGACCAAGGCTCTGGCGCACAAGTTGGCCCGGGCGTGCTATCACATGCTGCGCGAACAGAAACCGTTCGATGTGAGTCGATGTTTCGGATAACGGTTTGGCCAAAGACGGTGAGCCAGGACTGGAGACTGGTGTGCAACCACCTCGAATGATTGGACACCGCCTTTGCGCCAACTGATGGAGTGCAGAATTGCTGAATCGCTCAAGTCGTGAGCCACTTAAAGACTGGCGTCGCCACGGCGACAGCCATCGGGAATGTAAGCAACCCCCTTGGACACGGCTTGGCACCAAAGTTTCTCTGGGGTGGCCAAGCCACCAGGGCGGTCGCAGAGCATCGCGGCAAGCTTGATCCCGATGGGTGTCTGGTGCGATTCGGTTCGCAACCAGCAGAGTGAGAAAACGGGCGCGGTGAGCGGCTGCACGAACGAAGGTGGCAGGCGTTGTTGTTGCACAGTGTTGACGCAATTATTTTGCGAGGATTTTATTTTGTCCTTGACTCCGGCCGGCTAATGGGTGTCTCCAGTTGGCCCGACCGCCGCCGGTGTCCCAGGATCCTTGAATGGCGGCTTGTGATTTTTCGCCTGCGCAAGCGGCCACAAGTATGGCCGAAGCACAACCGGCGTCCGTCTCCATTCAATCGCTGCTGATGCAGATCGACGCTGACGCCATCTGTTTGGTCAGAACGCAGTTTCAGCAAGTAATGATCCGATCCATCATCGTCACCGCTGCGACAGGATAGCTGCCACTGGCAGACTCGGCGGAGAGCATCACCGCGTCGACTCCGTCGTAAATGGCGGTCGCGACGTCGGAGGCTTCGGCGCGCGTCGGCACCGGCGCGGCGATCATAGATTCCAAGCATTTGCATCGCCACGATCACGGGTTTGTCGAGACGTCGACAGGCGCGCACTGCGGAGCGCTGGATGCCCGGCACTTTCTCGGCGGACAGTTCCACGCCTAGATTGCCGCGCGCCAGCATGATCTAGCCTGCTACCCACGTGTTGATACTCTACTTGGCCGAAGGAGCGGAGCCTGCCCCGATTTCATGCTTTGCGAGAAGCTCGAGCGCACGCACCAAGGCTGAATGATCCCAGCCCTTGCCTCCCTGCGCCGCGCAGGCGTTGAACAGCTCCTGCGCCGTTGCGGTGTTGGGAAGCGATAGTCCAGCCTGGCGCGCCGCGCTGAGCGCCAGACTCAGGTCCTTCTGGTGCAGCTCGATCCGAAACCCGGGATTGAACGTACGCTTGATCATCCGTTCGCCGTGCACTTCCAGAATGCGTGACGAAGCGAACCCGCCCATGAGCGCCTGCCGCACCTTGGCGGGGTCGGCGCCCATCTTGGAGGCGAACAGCAGCGCTTCGCCGACCGCTTCGATGTTGAGAGCGACGATGATCTGGTTGGCCACCTTGCACGTTTGCCCATCGCCATTGCCGCCAACCAGTGTGATGTTCTTGCCCATCAATTCAAAAAGCGGCTTGACTTTGTTGAACGCATCTTCCGATCCGCCGACCATGATCGTCAGGCTCGCTGCCTTGGCACCGACCTCGCCGCCCGACACCGGCGCATCCAGATATTGACAGCCGAGCGCGTTGATCTTCTGCGCAAACTGCTTGGTCTCGACGGGTGAAATCGAGCTCATGTCGATCACGATCTTGCCGGGCGAGAGGCCCTCGGCGACGCCGCCCTCGCCGAACAACGCCGCTGACACGTC
>VBCY01000525.1 GCA_005882995.1 Betaproteobacteria bacterium | reverse complement strand
TTTTCGCGTCGCTACCGAATGTCTCGAGTTGGCCGGTCTGCGACTATCAGCCAATGGAAAATGACTTTCACGTCGCGGACTTTGCACGGCGCAGCGGTCGGTGCTAACCATGTTTCGCTCGCCACGGAGTTAGATACGCGCCGGAAGCGCGAAATCGCTAGGACGCTTACTCGATGCGGCGCAAGGTATCGATTGCAGCGGCTATCGCGTGAAGCGTATCAGCGACAGTTATCTCGATACGGCGTCGAGCGCGTTTCCACGCTGTTGGAGACCATGCTGGCAGGTGGCTATACGTGCCGCTCGTTTGCTGTGCAGAGCGCCGGTGATTCCCGCAAGAACCAACCGATCGCAAAACCTATATCGGCGCCTGCGCGCAGCTCACCACCAGCTCCTGTCCAACGGCACAAAAGCGCAGATTGCCAGTGACGCTATCGAGGCGCCATACCCCCGGAATGGCACCGGCGGGCGCGGGGATCATTGTGTATCGGCCGATCTGAGGCGGTTCGCCCGGTGGCGCAAGCGGCTGCGGCGGGGGCTGGTGGCTGCAAGAAGCGAATGCGGCGACGCTTGCTGCGGCCATAACCCAAACCGCGGCACGATGTGTTCCCATTGACCCCTCCCATTGAGTTTCGTTGACCCCGGGTCGTCTCCGGGTGCGCCTATGACTGGCGCTTCGGGCTTCCTGCGCGAGCGTGCCACTACTTTGGATAGGCCCCCTATCGCTACGGTCTTCTTTCGTGGGAGCGATGTCACGAACTGCTTTGATCAGTTGTGCGCCGTCCGAGCAATCGACGATTTTCTGGACCGGTTCGTGCCCGTATCAGCTCATCCCGATCTGCCGCCCGACGAGGGCCAGTTCGGCGATCATGGAAATGCCGATAAGTGCATTTGCAGCTCCACGCTGCTGAACAGTCAGCGAGTGGCAATCGCGGAGCCTCGTCAGACAGGTAACGTTTGTGCCCAATCTGCTCAACAGCCGCGCACGCGCGAGAAGCAGCTACGACGCGAACTGCATGCCACTGGTGCCTAGCAGTTATCTGAGCGACGCTGACCTGCTTTGTTGGACCTTGGATCCTTTTGAAGCGGAACATGGCTGTGGCGGATAAGAAAAATTGGATCTTGAACTCTACGGGCGCCCGACAAGGATCAGATCACTCAGACGGCGAGTGAGTAACCGGGACTCATTTCGAGCATTTTGACACGGCGACAGCAGCCATTCTCGCTGCTGTCGCGAATTGCTCGGCCGTAGCATGCCGCTCGGTTCTGTCGAGGCCGTTGCGTACGGCAATACACTGAAAATGTCGCTGGGCTTTGTGGGTCATCACCTTAGCCCCTTGTTGCCGAATTGGCCTGCGTTTGTCCATAACAACGCCGATAGTCGATTGACCCGACGAGTCGCGACAGCACCTATGTAGCAATTGCCGATCCACGATCCGCAACCATCGTTTATACATGGCGTTGCGACCGGTGCCGCCATCCACATCAATTGAACTGTTAGCAGTTTCGACACTGTTTAGATGCAAGTGGCTCACATGCCTCAACGGAGTGTGAAGCAAACTGCGTTCACGCGTTGTTCGTGACAACTCGTTCGTACCCAAAAGGCTGCCATTCGTTTGACGAGTATCTGGTACGCCCTTTGCGCGTGCCATCATCGCCTTCGGTCAAACGGGAATCAGCGCGTGGAAAATCAGGAACCTTTAACCATTGAACAGCTTGAGTGCTTGCGTAGTTGTGCGCAAGGGATCTCAATTCGCTTCGAAAGCCGGCAGATCACTAGCGCGCTGATTGAGCGAGGCTATGCTGAGAGAAGCGTGGTAGGGGTCATCACAGTGACTGATAAAGGTCTCGAGTACCTGCGCAAGCTGAATTACCGGTAAATATTCGAGTTAAAAACCGGCCCGACGCGCGAGCATGTGGCGGCTCGATGAACTCATCGTCAAAGGCGCGGTTGCTGCGGGCTCGACGTCCGATTCATCGTGGGCGGGACCACTGGCGCCTCAGCAAACGCTCGCCGGCGAATTCGTCGAATATCTGAGGCCGGCGACAATCATCGGACGGATTCCCGGTCTTCGCAACGTTCCGTTCAACGTAAAGTTTGGCGAGGTAACGGCCGACGTTAGCGCGGCATTCGTTGGCCAAGGCAAACCATACCCGGCCTCGGCACTGTCACTCGCAACGCCAGCATTAGCCATCGCCCAACTAGTAATCATCACGCCGCTGACTTTGGAATTAGCGCAAGACTCATCGCCGCACGCCGCGGCAACCATCGCCGCCGATTGCAGAGCTGCGCTTGCCGCGGGCCTGGAAGAGGCGTTCGTCGATCCCGATCGCGTGGCGGTGACGGATACGTCTGCATTCCGCCGCGCTCAACGATGATGCGACATGCATTTCAATTCTTCTCGATGTGGAAGGCGGCGGCTGCGCGGTCGCGTATGTCTCGCTCAGCGAACTGGCGGCTAGGGCCGTTGTCATCGAACCCGGAAAGCGCAAGCCGCGGCGCCCGAGTCTGCATCTCGTGGCTGCTGCCGATGGCTCGTAGAGGGTTCAGAACCGCATGGCGGGTCATTCGCTGGCCGCGTCCCTGGCGCACATCAAAGCCTTTGCGACCGCCGATCGGAACTAAGGTCGCGGCTCGACCGCTCCAGTGTAGCGCGATCATCCGTGATTCAGAGACCGGCGCACCGACCGTCTGATGGCGCGATCAAATAAAGCTGTTTGCCCGAGCATTGTGAATCTTCACCTTATGACACAGCAATCTTCACTTTGTGACACAGGGACGGTAGTGCTAGCCTGACCGTAAGAATTAACGGCAAGCTCGCCACGGTGGACGAGAGCGCGCAAAGATCTTTGAAGGAGCATGCGCGGTCGACCGCCTTCATGCAGTTCAAGTTGACGCTCGCGCGCCTGGGGGGCGATCACCGGGAACGCGCGGGCGCGCTGGGCCCGCCGGACCTTCTATTCCTCCTTAGGGGTTCGGCGGGCTACCAGCGACGCGTCCAGCGCCCGAAGCACCGCGCCGGGGAAGCGGGCCGCTAGATTTTCCGGGCCCGGCACCCTACGCGCTAGTTGATCTCTATCTCGTTGGCCAGCGCGAATCCGATCAGCCCGGTCTGCGAGTTGCGTTGAACCCAGCTTCTATTGGCGTCCGTGATCGTGCCGTTGGCGTAGCCGAGCCGGGCGCTGCCGTTGAAGTGGGAGACCACGATCGAGTTTCCGGACCTCGTCTGGAACACGTCATTCTCGCGGGAGAGATCGCTGGTGGCCGTCCAGGTGAGGTCGAACGACACCGGGAAGCAGACGACGCTGCTGGAGTCGGAGCTGAAGCCGCAGACCTGGACGCTGCCCTGCCGCGAGCCGCCATTGAGGCCGCCGTCGGTGGCGAAGCTCGGGGTGAAAGTGACCCCGGACCCGTAGAGGAATGCGTTGGTGCAGCTATTGAACTGCAACACGCTGACGAACGCGTTGGGGAAAGTCTCCAGCGTGCCATCCTCGCGAATGGTCGACTCGCCGGGCGGAAAATAAAACGTTAGCCCGCCGAGCATCGTACGCCGATCCCGATTCGGCTGCGGTAGAGGCTCCTGGCGGCGTTTCCCGCGTCGCGGAGGCCCTGTCGCTCTCGCCCTAATTCTTGTTGGCTTTGCGCTTCAACTGATTGCCGCCGTGCTCATGACGCATTTCGCCGAAACACTAGACGCGTTCCAAGTTGCCCCGATATTCGAAGCTGGAGCTCATCGGCGGGTCGTCGAAATCCGCACCCTGCTCGCGCTCCCAGAACGCGCAGCCCGCGTTCGGGCTGCGTACTGCTTACAGCGCCAGAAGCCGAGTCCGGCGAACCCGAGGCCGAGTAGCGCCATAGTGCCCGGCTCCGCAACGTCCGGCTCTGCAACGTCCGAGCGAACGTCGACATTAATAAAACCCTGGATGAGACGCTGGTAACTTCCCGTCTCGACTACCCGATTTAGCAGAAGTGCGCCCGGCGGCACAGAGAGATCGGCCGGGTCCGATGAGAATGTAATTATCGTGTCCGGAGTACCGTCAAATGTTCGAAAGGTCCATAGATCGCTGACAGTGCCGAAGGGGTCATCGGATTCCGCCGGATCAATCAACTGGATCGCAATGAAGGTATTACCTCCCCATACGCTACCAATAAGTGTGTAGGGAATTACGACACTCTCGCCGGTATTCGTAATCGTGCCTATAGATCCAAACCCGGTACTGGTGAAGCTCACCGCTATCGACTCACCCAAGTCGTCGATCTGAATCAGGTCAGCCAGGCCAGCGCTGGACATCAGCGCCAGTGCGGTGACACAGAAACAAACTACCAAACGTTTGGCGTTCAGTAACAACCTCACATGAGTGTCCTGATCGGTATTCGACCTGATAGACAACGTCCGATAGCATCTAACCCTGGATCCGACCCTAATTTGACGCGAAGGCGCCTATAGCGGTCGGTAAAAAATGGAAGCGGCCGTCCAACCCGCTCCCATCTTGTTCACACGCACCGGAACGCGCGTTTAGACCGCGACGGTAACCCCGTTTTGCTTGAGTACCTCCAACAGCTTGGGAATGTCGGGGGAGCCCGGCGGTATCTCCCTGCTCATGGCGGCGAACACCTGTGTAGCAAAGCCGCCCTAGGCCGGCGAACTCGAGCATCTCGCCGCCCGCCGGCAGCTCCACTTAGTGGCCTTGACCGCCCTGACAATTCTGGTTGCCTTGATCACCAGCGTGGCAAGATCCTGCCTTAGCGAACGAAGGCGCCACACTAAGCGTCACGATCGCCGGCGCGATATATGCCAGCTTCTTAACGAACTCGCGGCGGGAGGTCTCATCGATTGGTTTGTTGTCCATCTTTTCGCTCTCCATGTAGTCTGTATAGCACAATCCGCGCCAGCCGGCTGCATTCTCATTAAATCAATAAACTGCGGCGGTACGATCGGCAGTGGCGACCGTGAGATGCAAAATATCCCGACGCGGATAAGCCAGGGTGGTTGATATTTCAAGCTCGAAAGCGGCTGCGACCGACGCGCTCGGGACCGCTGATCCGGCTGCACGGAATCGCTCAGGGCGTTCGACGTCGTGCGGTGCGGTAATGGACACGTCGGCGGCTCCTGCCGCGGTTGTTGGACTGATCGGATCCCGGTCAGGGTCGTGTCCACAGAACTCACTGTTTTTACTGCCGTCCCCACGGGGATCAGTCGCTATACCCACCATCATCGCCAAAAGCCTAGCCAAGGTCGCTTAAATGTGGGGGGCCTTCGGCCGCGCTTGTCGGGTCCCTGCTAGCGCTCATCGATATTCAGGACCGGACTTCTGCGGCGTTAGCGGTCAAGCTTTGGGGTTAAGCCCAGCACTTTCAACGGGACTGCCTCAAGGATCACGCCTTGCGACGTGTTGGCGTAACCGTTCGGACTCCTAGTAAGGCTGCGGCAGAATCAATCAGTCGGTTCGCAGGGGACAGGCTCGTTAGCCGATCGATGGTTGCTTATCGTCTGTTCCGTGGAGGTTATCTCACTGAAGCCAAATGGCGCCACTTGACTGCCCAGTTCCAAGTTGAGTGGCTCAAAACTCGCGAAGCGCAGCGAGTGCGTAATCGCGGTCGAGAAGGACCCGACTACTACGTTGTCCGGAGGCACCGACTCGGATCGGCTTTGCTCCGCTTCGTTGCAAGCAATATGCGGGAGGGACTACTTACTCCGACTAAGGCAGCAAAGCTCCTGGGCGTTAAACCGCGGAGCGTACAGCCCCTCCTTAGCGGCGCCTCGCTGGCCGTCTGATTCGCAGCAGCGATGTTGTATCTACTTGATGCGAACGTCGTCATAACGGCGAACAATTCGTACTATCGCATCGATGCTGTCCCCGAGTTCTGGGCGTGGGTCGCTTACCATGGCAACCATGGAACCATAAAGATGCCACTTGAAACATTCGAAGAGGTAAAGGACGGTAGTAAAGACGATGCACAAGACCCCCCGTTCGGATGGATTCAGTCCAACAAAGGCGCGCTCGTGCTCGATGAAGAG
>VBCY01000524.1 GCA_005882995.1 Betaproteobacteria bacterium | reverse complement strand
AACAATGGAACGCTTGTGGCGACGATGAAGAAGCTGCAACACCGAGGCTGGAACTCCAACAGCACGCTCACGCGCGCGATAAAGGAACTGGTCCAACGGAAGTTGCTGCGATACACAAAGCGATGTGGACCGAACGTCTACCATCAAGCGTCGATGTTTGCGTTCACAGACCTCCCCGTGCCGGATAACGAAAGGCACGGCATCGCGTCGTCGCAGCCAACCCACGATTACGTGAAGTGGGTTCCGACCCAAACGAAGAAAAAAAATCGCGCTCACTCCGACACGGTGTCGAACGATACCGCCACGCGGTGCGAGACGTCACCGCTTGCCGGTGAACGAGATGCCGGAACTGTACCGTGCGGCGGTGACCCGGAAGAGCAATGGAATCCCGGGCCAGTATTGGCTTTGCAGGCGATTAACGGCGCAAATCACACGGTCACCGTCTCGCGGTGATATTTATAGGTTTACCAGGAGGATATGTCTGTGGCGAAAAGCGGCGCGGCGTTTGATTTCATCGGCCAAGTTGTGGAGCCGGACGACTCGGCTCTGGGCCGAGTCGAAGTATGGCTAGGCCGAAAGTCCACCGCGCGGGCGAACGACCCCGGCCCGCTTGTTTACGTGAGCAAGTATGCGAGCGGCCAGGTCGGCGAGCGGTCGTTCGGAATCTCTCCGGCCGTAGCGCGCGAACTGGCAGCGCTATTGCTGCAAGCTGCTGCCGAAGCGTGAAATCAGCCAGCCGCGCATTAACTGATCTGTAGTAACCGAGATTTAATCCGATCATTGTCAGATCGCAGTTGCCTTGTCCGGCCGAGATCGGCCAACTCCGGCCGGCGGGGGTCGCCGCGGAAATCCCCCGTCAGCGGCCGTTCGCGCGAGCACGCCAAAGTAGCGGTAGCGGTGGATGCGCGGAGGCAGCACCAGGTTGGCAAGGCAGTCGAGCAACTCGAGCCCGGTTGCGGCACTGAAGATGACCCCGTCCGCAGCAGCGAACACCCGTCGATGACGATGCAGTGGAAGTGCCAATGGGGATTGGCCGACGGCGGGACCGGCGGCAGCGCTTCGGTGCGGATCGGCTTCCTCGCCGGGGACGTCAACCAGAACCGTGTCGTCACGATATCCGACCTGCTGCGGTCAATGCCGTGCTGTCGCAATTCGTGAGCGCTCTCAATTATCTGCGCGATGTGAATGCAAGCGGGACGCTGAGCGTGACCGACTCGTTGTCGGTGAACGCCAATCTGACGCAATGGCTGCCGGCCCCGTAATGCAATCGAGCACGCGTCAGGCGCGTGCCAGTGTATCGCCGCGCCCGCACCGAACTCATGCGGCTGCTGTCGATGACGGCTTTTTCGCGGCCGTAGTATTGTTTGCGCTTGCGTTCTGCGATGAGGTCAGGAATGGATCGGCGGACATTTATCGGCGGCGTTGCCGACGGCGTCTTCGCGTGCAATCGGATCGCGCACGCGCAGCAGTCGGGCAAGCTCTGGCGTGTCGAATTTCTTGAGGGCAGCGCTCGTCCGCCCGATGGCGCTCCCCCGGCCGCGCTACGCAACCAGCTTCAGGCGCTCGGCTTCGAGCAAGGCAAGGACATCGTGTACGAGGGGCGTTGGGCAGAGGCGAGAAATGCCCGGCTGCCGGCACTCGCGGCCAAGTTGCTGGCACTTAAAGTCGAGTGATCGTCACGAGTGGCGGCCCTTCGGCTGCCGCCGCAAAGCAGGCAACGTCAGCGATTCCCATCATCGTGGCGAATGCGGGCGATGTGGTCGAGACCGGACTCGTCTCGAGCCTCGCGCGGCCGGGCGGCAACATCAGCGGCGTCAATGATCCCGCGGCAGTGCTGAGTGCAAAACAATTTGAAAGTCTGAAGGAGGTGCTGCCGTCCGCGAAGCGCGTCGCCGTCCTCTGGAACGCGAGCGATAATGCGATGACGCTGCGCTATCGGCAGATCGAAAAGGCCGCGGATGTGCTGCGCATGAGCATTTGAGCCGTTGGGTGTGCGCGAGCCGGATGATTTCAACGCCGCATTCAGCGCAATGAGCCGGTCGCGGCCCGACTGTCTTATGATGGTGACCGATGCGTTGACCATGCTCAATCGACAGCGCGTTCTCGACTATGCTGCGGAACAGAAAATTTCCCCGATGTATGAATTCTCCGCCGTCGCTCGCGCCGGAGGATTGATGTCATACGGCATCGACCAGGCCGACGCCTTCAAGCTCGCAGCCGATTACGTGGCGAGGGTTCTCAAGGGAGCGAAGCCGGGCGACTTGCCGGTGGAGCAACCGAATCGCTACTTTCTGGTGGTCAATCTCAAGACGGCCAAGAGTCTCGGATTGACCATTCCGCAATCGCTGCTGCTGCGCGCGGACGAGGTGATCCAGTGATGCGATCACGCGCGGCTATTCAGGCCAGCACGCTCAACGTCCTGTCAATTATCCAATAAGCGGCCAGTGAGCCGATAACGTAGGCGGGAATCCGTGCGGCCGCCGCCGGCCACTGCACTGGCGTGGCGCGCAGCAACATGCGCGTCGCGAGTACCACCGCCACGAACATGAGTTGTCCCGCTTCGATCCCAACGTTGAACGCGAACAATGCGGCGGGAATCTCGTGCGGCGGCAAGCCGACTTCAGCGAGCGCACCGGCAAAGCCGAAGCCGTGCAGCAATCCGAACGCGAACGCAACGGCCCACGGTGCACGAAGCATCCAGCTCCCGCGCTCTTTCGCATCGCGCACCAATTCCACGGCAACCGCGAAAATGGTGAGCGCGATGAGTGCTTCCATGACACGCGAGGAAAAGCTCACGATGTCGAGTGTGGCAAGCGCGAGCGTCACGCTGTGGCCGAGCGTGAATGCGGTGATCGTCCAGACGAGTCGGCGCCATCCGCTGACCAGCAGCACGAGACCGAGCACGAACAGCAGATGATCGAAGCCAGTGAGGATGTGGAGAACACCGAGGCGCAGATAGTCCGCGAACACTTGCATACGTGTGATGCCGGGAGGCACGGTGAAGTCCGGCTGATCGCCGCGAAGCACGGTTTGAACCACGCGGCCATTGAGAAGCGCAACGCGCACGAGGGCATCGGTGCCGCGCTCGCGCAAACCTTCGATAACGATTCGCTCGCCGACCAGACTGGCGCCGCCGCAGTCGACGCGCCAGCGCGTGGTCACACGCTGCTCCTCGGCCACGCTTTCGGGTGCCGATTGTGTGATGCAACGCTGCGGTAGCACGGGCCGCAGCGCCACCTGCGTGGTCGCGGGAACGTGCCACGCCACTTCAATCACCCCCCCGGCGGACTCCACCAGTTCCAGAAGAGCCGGATCGAGCGGATGCGCATTGACGACGCCGGGAGCCGACCCCATCCACAGCACGATCGCCATCAGCACCGACTGAAGAACTCTGCTCATTGTGTCCCCGCGAATGTTGTGTTGTTGGCAATGCCCGCACTGTCGCGCGGCAGATCGATGCGAATATCGTATTCGGCGCGGAGCCGCTGCATCGCGACAGCGAGCCGCGCAGCAGAGCGCTCCTGAAGCAATTCGCGTACGACGCGCGGTCGCAAACTTTCGATCGGAGGCAGCTCCGCCGGCAATTTTTCCTGCACGCGGACGAGGTGCAAGCCGTACGTCGATGCGATCGGGCCGACCCATTTGCCAGGCGCCGCCGCCAGCACGCGCCGCGCGAATTGCTCACCGAATTGTCCGATGAGCGCATCTTCCGGCCGGGCAGTGAATGCAAGTCCGAGCGGAAATGCGTCGGAAAGGCCGTCGCTTGCGGGCGGCGTCATGTTCTTTGCGCGCAACTCGCGCAACGCACTCTCGGCTTCGGTCCGCGCACGCTTCGCATCGCCGCGCGTGCTGAAGAAAACATGCGCGAACGTTACCGCCCCGGAGCGCTCGTATCGTTCACGGTGGCGCTCGACGTATTCGCGCACATCGGCGTCCGTCACCACAGCATCCGCAGGATCGCGCGACAGTGTGATGCGCAGCTTCTCGCGCAAGAGCCGCCTGATCATGATGTCGTCGTCGAGCCCAAGACGCAAGGCTTCGCGATAATGTGCGTCTTCGTCTTTCACGGGGTCGAAGCCCACGACTTTCATCTTCTGCAGGATACGCAGGCGCACACTCGGATCGCCGGCGCCAAGATCCAGGCGGCGCGCCTCGCGTTCCAGCAACTCGTTGTCCGCCGCTTCATTGACGAAGCCCGCGAGCTCGGCGCGATTCGGAGCGCGCCCGTAACGGTTCGTGAAGTCATCCGCGAGCTGCGCCACGCGATCGACGGTAAAGACAATCGCGGGACGCTCGACCTTGGGCGCTGGCAGCGAAGCGGACGCCGGAGCACCCGCGATTGCCGCCGGAGCACGGCTGACCGCACGCGGCGCCAGCCACTGTGCTCCTGCGAACAACAATCCGCCGATCAGCACGAAATGCAGGACAGGGCTTCGCAACCAGCTCAAAGCTGAACCTGCAAAGCGTGCCGACACCACGGTTTACAACGGCTCGTAGAAGATGGGAGACGTCCACGCGCGCTGCTGCACAGTCTTGGGCACGAGGGCCGAGCAGCATTGCTGATACTCGTATTGCGTGTAGCTTGGCGGTGTGATGCATTGCCCGCCGTCTTTTTCTGCGCTGCAGTCGTTATCGGAATTGCAGCCCTTGCCGCTCGCGCAGGCGCCGAGCGGCTGCTTGCAGTCGACGGCGATGGCATTGCACGCGAACTGGTTCCAGCGGCAGGACTGGTTTTCGAGAACGCGCGCGTAATAGAAGGCGCGCTGATCGGGTGAAAATTCGTTGTCGGTCCACACGCCGCAAAGGTCGATCGATCCGTCACCACTCGGCTGACACGTGTCGAGATTCACCTTGCCGGAATTTTTCGAATCGCCCGCGACGGTGAGCACCTTCTCGTACGTCTTGCCCGTCGAATCGACCCAGCCCTTGACGATCTGCGCCTGCTGCAGCTTCGTGCCGGGATTGCCGGTCCAACCCGGATCGGCAACTGCCGACACCGCGAATGTGGGCTGCTTCGACGATTGCGCAGGTATGGCCGGCATCGTGCCACCCATCGGCACGCCTCCGGCGTATCCCTTCGCGGGGAAATTGCCTTTGCGGCACATGTCGTCGGGCACGTCGAAACCGCCGAAGAAGCGCACGACAGGGCGTGTGCCGCTGGTCGCGAATGTCTCGCGTCGCTTCATTGCAGCGAAGATCGAATCGCGCGTGTTCTCCTCGGCCCACACGCCCGTCATGCCGCCGCCATTCGTTTCCAGTCCCAGGAAGTTGAGCTCGTTTAGAGCAACAGCAAGCACGGAGAAGGACGGGATGCCGTGCGCGCCGTTGCGCGCGTACTGCGCGTTGTCGGTGGCTCCCGGCGTGCCGTTGTGGTTATCGAGCGCGCCGACAAAGCCGAGCTGGAACGGGTTCAGCACATTGTTGTTCTTGTCCTTTTCGTCCTTCTGGTACTTCATGCCGTTTTTCAGCGCATTGCGGACGAAGGAACCGGGCAGGATGTCGCTCGGCCCCGGATTGGCGAAGTAGGTGCCAGCGAGGCGGCCGTAGCTCATATTTTCGAAGTTGCAGTTCTCGTCGGTTGTTCCCCACGCGCCGGTCACCGAGAAGCGGCACTCCGACGAGCCCTTGATCTGCATGATCTCCACCAGGCGCTCGTATTGATTGCGCAAGCGCGCCTCCTCGCCGGTTTTTGGCAGCAGGAACATCGCTCCGCCGCTGATGTTCGGGTTGTGCGGAATGGAAATGAAGTCGCAGCCGGACCCGCCGTTGGTGCAGGTCTGCTCGAGTGTGGCGAGCAGCGCTTGCGGCGATGCGAGAGGTTGTTTGTGGCCGGGGTTGCAGCTCGTTCCCACCCCGCAACCCGTCGGCTGTTCCAAGTTGGTCACGGGCAACGGTGGCACCGAGGTGCCTTTGAAGATGATATTGCGATGGAGATTGGCTGCTCCAGACCCGGGGAGGCTGCAGGTCTCCGGCAACGTGCATTCCACGTTGTCCCAGCACGCCGCATGCGAGCCGCCGCCACCCGGCAGGCCGCACATCTTGAAGGATGGCATCGCCGTGTACTCGTAGGCGATGAAGGACGTGAACTTGCACGGATCGTTGGCGGTGTTCGCGTCGTTCTGGATCTGCGTCCACAATGCGCCCGAATTCAGCCTGCAGTTCGTATTGCCTGATGGATTGCTCGGGTCGGCACAGAACGGCAGCCGCTCGGGGTTCTCGGCGACGACATATGTGCTGAAAACGTCCGTGCCGAGGCCACTTTGTATGCGGGTAATTTCCTCGCGGACCAGAATGCACGCGGGATCGGCCCAATCCTTCGGCGCGCACACGGTGCCGAGGGCGCAGGTTTGTCCGGCCGCCGTGTTGCAATCGCTGTCGACCGTGCACGAGCGTGTCGGCTCATACAGACAGATGTTCGCTTCGCCGAAATATTCCGCGTGATCGGTGATCGCCGCGAAGTCGAGCTCGCGGCCCTTCGGCAACTGGATCGTGCGAGTCGCCATGTAATTGCACTTCTCGCCCGGCATGCAATAGGCGTGGGCGGAAACCGCAGGTGACGGTGCGCCAGGGGATGGCGGTGGAGACATGCCATTCGACGTGTTGACGAATGGTGGCAGTCCAACCTTGCCGCCTTTCGCGAACTTGTACGCGTCGGCCGGCGTGTTGCGAGTCTGGAGCGTCGCGGCGTCAACCGAATACTCGGTGTGGAGATGCAGTTCGCCGAAGAGCGCCTGCCGGTATTGCTCGTAGTTCTGACACGTGGGTGCGGCAGTGGCGAGCGAACACGCCGTTGCCGCAATCACGAGTACGGTGCCCCATGCATTCCAACGGTTCATGGATTTCTCCCTGGTTGTGTGACAACAACTTCGTGGCTCCGGGTTTCGTATTGCTTCTTATCGGTCGGGGTCAAGGCAGCGCCGCGCCGTCTTCGACCTGGTCTTCACGTCTGCTGCTCTCCCGTCAATGAGCTGCGAACCACGTCTTGAAACATGACAGCGCACTCCAATAAAATCAAACGGCTTCAAAGCAGTACGTGAAATATTGCTTTGCTCGTTGAGTCATGACGGATAGTCAATTCAATCGATCGCGATCGCGCGAGCCTGATTGTGGTTGGGTCGGTGGTGCGGGTCAAGCGTGGATTTTCGGCGGCAATGGGCTGCTCCGCGCGCTTGTCGTCGTACTTCTGCGCGGGCGCCGACGCCAAGGTAGCCGCGCGCGCAGGCTGGCGGCCGCGGGCACGAGCCCGCCAGGCGTCGCACCGAGATGAGCGGAGGCGGTTCTGGCTACCGGTTCTGGCTACCAGCTGCGGCGCTGGTCGAACTC
>VBCY01000523.1 GCA_005882995.1 Betaproteobacteria bacterium | reverse complement strand
TGACTCCGAAGTACCCGCGCACACTCCATTACCGTGGGGACGGCGTCTTCATGGTATCCGGCCGACACATAAGCATGCGCAAGAGTTTCCGTCCGGAGAACCTTTGAAATTGAACTGCGACTGATCAACTGCCTGAGGTCGAAGACGCGATCAAGAAAGCCGCAGTCAAGCTCTCAGAACAGCTGGGTTGGGAAAGACGGCGGGAGATGAGCGCGGTGACGATGAATTGGCCTGGCCGGAGTAGCGCGCGGCCGACCACGCACTGATCAGGGGTGGTTCGATTGGAGGGACCTGCTGATTGGGACGGCGGGCCTCACATTGACGGGTCTGCTGTTCGTGGTCGTGTCGCTGGGTCCTCGCGTGGTGGCGAGTCACGAGGCAACTGGCGTCAGGGCGTTCATATCACCGAATGCTGTTTACTTTACGACGACGCTGGTGGTATCGGCGATCCTGATGATCCCCGCATCTATCCGTGCTTGTGTCTGGCGGTTTGCTTTCCCTGGGCGCGCTGGGCGTGTTGGTCTACCTCGCATTGACGAAGGTCCACCGACAGTGGCGCGACAACAAGCTTCCTGTTCTTGACTGGGCTTGGTTCGTCGGTCTTCCGATAGCGGCGTACGTCTTGCTCCTGCTTTCTGGCGTTGGGTTCGTATTGAACGTTGCGCTTGCCGGGTACGCGGTCGCTGCGGCGCTGATACTGTTGCTTGTAATTGGCATTAGGAACGCCTGGGACCTCGTCATCTGGATTTCGAGGCAGGAGCATAAGTAATGCAGCGTTGTACCCTGCTTCTTTCGTGGTGATCGAAGCTGCTCAGATTCGCTTGATCGCTCACAGTGCTACTGCCTCAACAACATCCACGCGCCGACGACGATGAGGATCAGCGGCCACCATTGATGGAACAGCGGCCCAAGCCGCGGGAGGTATCCAAGATTCGACGCGAGTAATAGGCACCCTACCGCGATCAGAATGATAGCGCCAACCTTGGAGCGAAATAGTATGGGGCCCTCGGCGAGGCTTTGCGGCAGCCAATTCCAAACGACCATCGGACTCTACGCCCGAGGCGTTCGAAGATTCGCGATGACTTGACGAGTCCCTGATCGCCTCGCCATCTGTACAGTTTCGTTTTCGCAAAGCCAGACGATAAAGCGAGAAGGGATCTCCTGCGAGATCCCTCGCTCATTCGCAATTACATCTACGCGGCCTTGCGGCGCTGATAGTACTCGGCGACCATCGGATGGCTTGCCACACGCTCGAAGTGCTTGACCAGCAGCGGCGCGACGCGGTCCACGAGGTCCTTCGGAATGTGGTCGAGCACGCCCGACCGGAGCCACCGGATCAACATGAAGATCTTGAGATCCGCCACGGTCAGGCGCGCGTCGGAGAAATAATCTCCGCCCGTGGCCTTCAGCTTGGTCTGGAACTGCTCCAGGTAGCGCGTGAGGCGCCCCGCAACGAGCTCTTCGCGCGTTTTCTTCTTGGCGCCCTCGTCGATATTGATGGTGT
The DNA here is from genome assembly GCA_005882995.1 of Betaproteobacteria bacterium. Classification (GTDB taxonomy): domain Bacteria; phylum Pseudomonadota; class Gammaproteobacteria; order Burkholderiales; family Casimicrobiaceae; genus PALSA-1003. Next base: position 3,477 of record VBCY01000523.1, on the reverse strand, counting down.
TGCCGATTCGGGTGCTGATGTCCTCGGCCGCATCCATGATTTCGTCACACAGCAGCGCCTGCCAGTCATCCTTCGGGTACAGTCCGGCGAGCTTGCCGACGTAGCGATTGATGCTGTTGGACTGCGTCACGCCTCGCCCATCGACCTCGAGCGTGGGCATCGCGTAAAACGGCGTCTTGTCGCGGAACGCGGGCCAGTCCTTGCCGGCGATACGCACATCCTCAAAGGGGATGCCGCCGATATGCAGGGCGAGTCGCGCGGGCTCGCCGCGTCCGCCGTCGAAATCGAAGTAGGTCAGCTTGAGTTTTGCCATTTTGGGCTCCTCGGGGTTGGGAGTGGTCACTCGCAAGTGTTACTTGCAAAGTGCAAGTGAGTATAGCCATCAACTTGTTGTTTGCAAGTTGACAGCCTAGGCTCGCGAAATGAAGAAGAAATTACCGGTGCGCCGATCCGACTGCCCGATCTCGTGCGCGCTCGATTTGATCGGCGACAAGTGGACGCTCGTCGTTCTGCGTGACCTGATCATGGGGCGCAAGCGCTATTTCCAGGAACTCCTGAGGGCAACGAACGCATCGCGACGAACATCCTCGCGAGTCGGCTGAAGATGCTGGAAGCTGCGGGCCTGGTCCACCCGGCGTGCGGATCCGGACCAGTCGCGGCGCGTGATCTATGCACCGACCGCGAAGGCCCTCGATCTGCTGCCGGTCTTGATGGAGCTCATGCGCTGGAACATGAAGTACAACTCAAGGGCTGCAGCGCGCCGGCCCACCTCGTGCGCCGCCTTGCTGAAGATCGTGACGGATTGATCGCAGAGTTGCGCGCTGCGCACGGGAAGCTGTAGCTATACCTCATCCGTCGGTTCCGCTTCCGGCCGGCTGTGATTGCGTGAATGTCACGGCCGGCAGAAAGCTGTCGTAGGCGTTTTGCTGACTGACCGGAATCGAGCAATACAGCGCTTCGTCGAAACCGACCCGAAGCCGACGGCTCGGCCAAGCTGAGACCGACAGAAGCAGGGTCAGAAATCCACGGCGGGCGACGCCACGGCGTGACTCACCTCGATCAGCAAGTCGAGGTCGCCTGGGTGGTATCGATCTGTGCCACCCGTCGATGATCGACGAATCCGCAAGTTTTTCGTCGGCGATCTTGCGTAGGGCAGCCCCGGGCGCGTCGCTTTGCGCCTGTCGTCAACTGACAGCTGGCCATCGCGTTGTTCAAATTCCGCCGTCCGTTGCACAATGGCGCCTGGCGCCGGTGAGGTGGCGCGAGGAGTGAGGCACCGTGGTGCGGGAGGAGGCAGCGCTACAAACCTGCCAGGGACGGGCGTCGCGGAGCGGCCAGCTCGTGCTGTCCCGGTTGACCAAGCGCTACTCGAACCAGATCGCGGTGGACGCGCTCGACCTCGAGCTGGAGGCCGGAGAGTTCCTCACGCTGCTCGGACCGTCCGGCTCGGGCAAAACTAGTACCCTCATGATGGTCGCCGGATTCACGTCACCGTCCGACGGCGACATCCGGCTCAACGGCCGCTCGATTGCCGGCCTAGCCCCGGAAAGGCGCAACATTGGCGTCGTGTTCCAGAACTACGCGCTGTTTCCGCATATGAATGTAGCCGAGAACGTCGGCTTTCCGCTCAAGATGCGGGGGCAGCCGCGCGCGGTCATCGAGGAGAAGGTACGCGGCGCGTTGCGCCTCGTGCGCCTCGACGGCTTCGAAGCGCGCCTGCCGAAGCAGCTCTCGGGCGGGCAGCAGCAGCGCGTGGCGTTCGCGCGCGCGCTCGTGTTCGACCCCGACCTGCTGCTCATGGACGAGCCGCTCGGCGCGCTCGACAAGAACCTGCGCGAGCAGATGAAATTCGAGCTGAAGCGCATCCACGCGCAGCTCGGCGTAACGGTGCTCTACGTCACCCACGACCAGGAGGAGGCGCTGACGATGTCCGATCGCGTCGCGCTGATGAACGACGGCGCGATCGCACAGCTCGGCACCGCGCACGACCTCTACGAGCGGCCCGCGACACGCTTCGTCGCCGAGTTCATCGGCGAATCGAACGTGATCGAGGGCACAATGGAGACGGCATCGATCTTCGTGTCGGCCAGCGACCTGCGCTTCACGGTGGCCGGCAGCGCGAATCCCGCCGCGGGCCAGCGCGCCATCCTGGTGGTGCGACCCGAGAAGCTCGCGCTGACCCGACAGAGCCCGGACGACTACCGTTTCCGCGGCCAGGTGAGAGGGCGCGTGTATGTCGGCGATTTCACGCGCTACCGTGTGGAAGTGGGCGAGCAACTCGTCCTCACGGTTAAGATCCAGAACAATCGGAGCGCCGCCATCGCGAGGGAAGGGGAGGCAGTCGAGCTTTTCCTCGATCCCGCCGACGCGCGGATTTTGCAGGGGTGAACACACGGAGGCAGGCAATGAAGAGACGTGAGGTCTTGAAGAGCGCGGGAATCGTCACCGCGGCGGCGTTGACGGGTCCGTTCTTTCACATCCGGCCGGCTCGCGCGGACAAGGGCGAGCTGGTCGTGGTGAGCTGGGGCGGGGATTACGACACGGCGCTGCGCGAGCACGTCGTCGCCGCATTCGAGAAGGCGACGGGCTATACCGTGAAGCTCGATGCGCCGCCGGAAACGGCCAAGGTCAAGGCGATGGTCCAAAGCGGCAACGTGAGCTGGGACGTGATCATGACTGACGCGCCGGCCGTGCAGGCGATGCTCAAGGACAAACTGCTCGAACCCATCGAGTATGCGGCCGTGGACAAGGTCAGGCTCGCCAAGATCCCGAAGGAGCTGCAGCAGCAATATGCGCTCGGGCAGAGGATCTACTCATTCAACATCGTCTACAACAGCAAGCTGATGCCGAAGGCGAAGCACACCCGTTTTCCCGGCGGGCGCACGTTCAACTTCCAGGGCGGCACCGCGCCGCAGCTCGAAGCGGCGCTGCTCGCTGACGGCGTGCCGATGGACAAACTCTATCCGCTCGACATCGAGCGTGCATGGAAGATGATGGACAAGCTGCGTCCGCTGGTCACCAAGTGGTACACATCTCACGCGCAGGCGATCCAACTCCTCAGCGCCGGGGAAGTGGTGGTCGGCAACACCATCGGCTCGCGCGGCATCGCCGCGAAGAAGCAGGGGGCGCCCATCGACGTCGACTACAACCAGGGCAAGCTCGCCTCCGACAACTGGTGCCTGGTGAAGGGCGTGCGAGACAAGAAGATCGCGATGGAATTCATCAACATCGCGCTCGATCCGAAGCTGCAGGCATTGATCGCGCAAAAGGTTCCTTACGGACCGAGCAACAGCGGTGCGTTCGAGTTCCTGTCGGCGGCCGAAGCGGCGGACCTGGCGACGTCGCCAGAGAACATCAAGAACCAGTTCTGGTGGAACACCGATTGGTGGAGCACGCCCGGCCCCGACGGCAAGACGCCGCGCGAAAGCCAGGGCGAGCGCTTCGCGAAGTGGATGGTGATGAACTGAACTCGGGCTG
>VBCY01000097.1 GCA_005882995.1 Betaproteobacteria bacterium | reverse complement strand
TCAGAGGTTCCTTAGCACCAGGTCAGGACTTTCGACCCGGTTCGAACAGCTCGATCGCGTTCCCGTCGGGGTCTTCCAATTGAATTTGCCTTCCGCCCGGACCGACTTCCATTTCGTTCCGAAAACGGACGCCCGCTTACTTCAGTGCCTCAATTCGCGCCGGAAGGTCAGTCACCCGAAGGACCACTCGGTTCCATCCACCGGGCTCTTGCTGATGACCGTCGGGCATGGGGCGCGAGCCCGATGCCCCCGGGCCACTGAGCAGAATCGTAAGATTCCCTAATGACACGTTAGCAAAGGCCGGCAGCTGCTGGTGCTCCAACTTGAAACCAAGTTGGTTGGTGTAGAACGCGACGGAGCGGCTCACGTCCTTGACTTGATAACGAACGCCGTGAAAGTCCAGGACGAAGTTTCCTTTTTCTCCTATCGGTGCGGCACTCTTCTGGGACACTGCCGATGATTCGTTTCTTGTCTCATTCATAGAACGCTCCTGTAGAAGCAAAAAAGATGGACGTTTCGAAGCAAGGTCACTGGGCTTCTTTGGCCAGCTTATGTGACCGAATTCTGTTAGAACAGATCTACCCATGCTCAGGTTCCCGAACGCTGCGCGCAGTGCCATACGACGGCGGCGAAATCCGCTTGCCGCCCCCTATGACCGCTGACCTGGGCCAGATCGTCGAAGGCGTGTTGCTGGTTTTCGTCGCGCTCTTCCCGATCGTTAATCCGCTCGGCGGCGCGCCGATCTTTCTCGCGATGACGTCCCATTTCGAGCAAGCGGAGCGTGCTTCGCTGGCGTGGGCAGTGACCGTCAATGCCTTTGTCCTGTTGCTGGCATCAGTGGCCACGGGAACGTATGTATTGGAGTTTTTCGGCCTGTCGGTGCCGGTGGTCCAGGTTGGCGGGGGCCTCGTGGTGAGCACCCTGGGATGGCGCCTTCTTCAAGACCCCAGCGCACTTGACCGGCCATCACCAGAAACTGCGCCTCAAAGACGCAATCTCGCGTTCTACCCATTGACGATGCCTCTTACCGTCGGGCCGGGATCGATTTCCGTGGCGATGACCATCGGCGCTAATCACCCCCACAGCGTGGGCTCGTTGCTTATCAATGGCCCTGCGATACTGATCGGTGTGACTCTCGTGGCGGCAACCGTGTTTGTCGCGTATCGCTACGCAGACCGGCTGAGCCGAATGGTTGGAGAGACGGGAATGAACGTTCTGTTGCGATTGACCGCGTTCATCCTGCTCTGCATCGGCGTGCAAATCGTCTGGAACGGTGCGAGCGCACTGTTGCGAACCCTGCCCGGATGAGGAATCGAGCGGTTACTGCGTTGCGTTGCGACTAAGTCGCCAATATTGCGACGCCGTCACGGTTGGTTGCACACCCGATATTGCCATGGCATGATCCTCGACGCTCGCGGCCCCGCGGCCGCCAGAGCGCGGAGGATTTCCGATGGCGCAGATCCTGTTCAAGAACGCCAACTTGCTCGATCCTCGCGCGGAGGCACTCCAAGGCGGGTTTTCGGTTCTCGTTGAAGGCGAAACGATCCGCGAAGTCTCGGCGAAGCCGATCCAGGCGGCGAATGCCGACGTAATCGATTGCAAGGGCCGCACGCTGATGCCTGGCCTGATCGATTGCCATGTGCACGTGATGCTCTCGGAAGTGAACATCCGCTATCTCGAAGCGATCCCGTTGACCATGATGACGGTCCGCGCCGCCGCTCTGATGCGCGCGATGATCGATCGCGGTTTCACGACGGTCCGCGATACCGGCGGCGCGGATTGGGGCCTGCGCGACGGGGTGGCGCAAGGACTCCTGCCCGGTCCTCGCATGTTCATCGCGGGTCGCGCCATCGGGCCCACGGGCGGCCATTCCGATGCGCGGCGGCGCACCGATACAGGGTCGGGCGCCTGCAGGTGCTGCAACGCGATGCGCTTCTGCCTGGAGGTGGTCGATGGTGTCGATGGCGTTCGCGCCGCGGTGCGCGAACAGCTTCGCCAGGGTGTCGACCAGATCAAGATCATGGTATCGGGCGGTGTAGCGAGCCCCTACGATCCTCTCGATAGCCGGCAATTTTCGCTTCAAGAAATCGGTGCCGCCGTCGAGGAGGCGGAAGCCTTCGGCCGGTACACCCAGGCGCACGCCTATACGTCAGAGGCCATCACGCGCGCGGTCAGCCAAGGGGTGCGCACCGTCGAGCACGGCAACTTGATCGACGAGAAATCGGCCGCGTTGATGAAGGAAAGAGGCGCCTACCTCGTGGCGAACCTCGTCACCTATTACGCGATGAGGGAACGCGCGAAGGAATTCGGCATGACAGACGACATGCTGGCGAAGAACGATCTCGTCATCGACGGCGGGCTCAAGTCGCTGGAGATTTGCAAGCGTGCCGGCGTGCCGGTGGGATACGGCAGCGATCTCCTCGGCCAGTTGCAGGTGGAGCAGAGCCGGGAGTTCCTGTTGCGCCGCGAAGTTCTGTCGCCGATGGAAATCATCCGCCAAGCCACGCTCGTCGGTGCCGAGATCGTGCGCATGCCCGAGAAACTCGGCGTGGTGAAGCCCGGCGCCTTTGCCGACATTCTCGTGGTCGATGGCGACCCGATCAAGAAGATCGAATTGTTGACCGGACAGGGCGAGAACCTGTCTGTCATCATGAAGGCGGGGCGCTTCCACAAGAACCGCTTGGCTGTCTGATGGCCCAAGGGGCGATAGGAGCGCCGGCGGGGCTTGCGGCGGGGCGTGCGCCAGTCCTCGATTCGCGGTGGATCTTACGCATTGCGCTGCTCGGCGCCGCCGCGTTGGGCTACGCGGTCATCCTGACGCCCATCGTCTTCGTTTGCTGGCTGAGTTTTTTCGCCAACGAGATCGTGACGTTTCCGCCGCAAGGCTACACGCTCCGCTGGTTCGCTCACATCTTCGACCAGAACAATTTTGTCAGCGGCTTTATCACGAGCCTGCAGGTGGGCATTGCGGCAATGATCGGCGGGCTCGCTCTCGGCGTGCCGGCGAGTCTGGTGCTGGCGCGCCGGAAGTTTCCCGGACGCGAGGCGCTCAACACCTTGCTTCTCCTGCCGCTGGTGGTTCCGGGCATCGTGGCCGGCACCGCCATCTACGTTTTCCAGATCGAGATCGAGATCGCGACCGAGTGGCCGCTTCTGGGCTCGCTCACCGGACTTGTCCTGGCGCACATCATGATCACGATTCCCTGGACCGTGCGACTGTTGAGCGCCAGTCTCAGCGGGTTCGACCGCTCCATCGAGGAGGCGGCGCAGAATCTCGGCGCCACGCCGCCGCAGGCTTTTCTCAAGGTCACGCTGCCTGTCATCAAGCCCGGCGTGGTGGCCGCCGCCTTGTTTGGTTTCATCATCTCCTTCGGTAATCTGGAGATGACCCTGTTTCTGGTTGCGCCAGGACAAACGACACTGCCGATCGCCATTCTCCAGTATCTGCAGTGGCGCATCGATCCAACCATCGCTGCGGTATCGCTGCTGCAGATCGTGTTGATCGGAGCAGGCATGCTGGTCACAGATCGCTATGTCAAGCTGACACGGGTGTTGTAACGAGTCTGCTGGACCGCCATGGCAAGACTGCAACTCACCGGTCTCACCAAGACATACGGCGATATTCACGCGGTCGCCGGCGTCGATCTCGACATCGGGCAAGGCGAGCTCGTAGTGCTGTTGGGCCCATCCGGTTGCGGCAAGACAACGACCTTGCGCATGATCGCCGGTTTCATCGCACCGTCGGCCGGCGAGATCCGTCTCGGCGGCCATGACATTACGCGCCAGCCGCCGTGGAAGCGCAATACCGGCCTCGTCTTCCAGAGCTACGCGCTGTTCCCACACTTGAGCGTGGCGGATAACATCGTGTTCGGATTGCGAATGCGCAGGCTGCCGCAGGATCGAATCGCCGCGAAGCTCGCCGAAGTCCTGCGCCTGGTGCGACTCGAAGGCCTGGCGGAGCGTCTGCCGCGCGAATTGTCAGGCGGGCAACAACAGCGCGTCGCCTTGGCGCGCGCCCTGGTAATCGAACCCGACATCCTGTTGCTCGATGAGCCGCTGTCCAATCTCGACGCCAAGCTGCGACATGAAGTGCGCGTCGAGATCCGCGAGCTGCAGAAGGAGCTCGGGCTCACCACCGTGATGGTCACGCACGACCAGGAAGAGGCGCTGACCATGGCCGATCGCCTAGTCGTCATGGCTAACGGTCGAGTGCAGCAGGTTGGCTCGCAGCGTGACCTGTATGAGAACCCGGCCAACACCTTTGTCGCGGGCTTTGTCGGCCGCACGAATTTTCTCCATGGGCGCGTGGAAACACCGGGGCGCTGCGACCCGAGCGGCTGTCGCTCGCCACAGATCGAATCACTGCCGCCGACAACTGCTTTCCCGGAATCGTCGAGTTTGCATCGTATCTCGGTGGCATCATGGAATACTATGTGCGCTTGACGGCCCAGGACCGGCTGATGGTGCAAGCACCTAACAAGTTTGTCGATGCCGCGCACGCCGTCGGTGATCGGGTCCATCTGCATTGGCCCGCACAGGCCAGCCTCGTACTTGCCGATGATGGCGGCAGCACGGGCTGATCAACAAACACCATCCGTAAAACGGGGGGTATCCATATGGAAAAGCACTGCTCGGACATTACACGGCGCCGATTGATGAAGGCCGCGGGCGCGCTCGCAGGCGTCACCGCGGTCGGTGGCTGGTCGCCCGCGCGAGCGCAGGCCGCGGGACGCGTGGTCATCGGCACCTGGGGCGGCGATTATTCGAAGCTCCTGTCGAAGAATATCGACACGCCGCTGATGGTGCCGAAGAAATACGAAGTCGTGCACGACATCGGTGGTGATCCCGAACGCCGAGCCAAGATGCGCGCTGAAGCGCGGCTGCCGCGCGGCACCAGCGATCTACAAGGACTCTCCGCCGCGCAGATGTACGAGATGAACGACGCGGGCGTGTGCTTGCCGGTCGACTACGCGAAGATCCCGAATGCGCAGTACCTGCTGCCACAGATGAGATACCCGTACGGCATCGGGCATATCTATTCGGGAAAGGTCATCCTCTATAACCCGAAGCTCATCACAACGCCGCCCACGAGCTTCGCCGATGCGCTCGATGCGAGGCACGGAGCCAAGCTCGGTATCATCGACATCCAGTACCAATTCACGATGATGGCGGCGGCATTGGCCTCGGGTGGCTCGATGACCAACTACGAGCCGGGCAAGGAGCGGCTGATGGCGTGCCGGAAAGCGGGCGCCAAGATCCTGCCGACCAACGAGGCGATGGCCCAGGCGCTGCAGAACGAGGAAGTCGGCATCTGCATCATGTGGAAGGCGCGCGCCGTGCAATGGCAGAAGGCCGGCGCAAAAGTGGAAACCGTCGCGCCCAAGGAGGGGATCCCCCTCTACATCTCGGGGTTCGTCATTCCCAAGAACGCGCCGAACAAGGAGGGTGCGCATGTCTGGCTCAACGAGATGCTCCAGCCGTCGGCGCAGGAAGCTTTTGCCGAAGACATGGGCTACAACGGCTCCGTGACCAATGCAAAGATTCCGGCCGAAATAGAAAAGCGCATCGGCTTCAGTGCCGACGAACGAAAGCGGCTGATCGATCTCGATTACGGCTATCTGGCGAAGAACGATGCTGCGTTCAAGGAGTGGTGGGACAAGACGTTCAAAGGCTGAGTGAGTCAGCATCGTGAAGGTACGTGACAATACGCGTCATTCCCGCGCAGGCGGGAATCCAGTGTCGTTAGCCCGAACGCCGACGCTGGGTCCCCGCTTTCGCGGGGACGACTCCGATATCACTGACTTACACGGGTCGCGGTAACCTCCGGGCGAGCCGATACATGGCTGCGGTGGCCCCATACTCCGCGCGAGCGTTCGCTGGCGGCGCACCCGGATGGACGGCGGCCGCAGCGCTCGCTCCTGCATCCGTCGTCGTGACGATCGGCATCGTGCTGCCCGTCGTCATTCTGTTTCGCTACAGCCTGAATCAGTACACGCCGGCCAAAATGATGGTCGACGCTTTCACGATCGAGAACTACGCAAAGTTCCTCACCGATCCGTTTTACCTCGCGGTTCTCTTCCGAACGATCCGCGTGGCAGCTTTGTGCACGGCAATTTGTGTGGTTCTGGCCTTTCCAATGGCCTATTGTCTTGCACGCACGCGATCGCGTTTCAAGAATCTGCTGTTGATGGCGGTGATCCTCCCGCTCTTCGTCGGCAACGCCGTTCGCGCCGCGGGCTGGATGGTGCTGTTCGGGAATCGCGGCTTTGTCAACTCGATTCTGATGGGAGTGGGCGCGACGCGCGAGCCGCTGCAGATCATGTACACCGAGTTTGCCGTTGTCGTCGGCATCATCGCGGTCAACCTGCCCTTTGTTGTGCTCACGCTGCAGGCCGTACTCGAAGGCATCGATCGTGCGATCGAGGAAGCCGCACTGGGCCTCGGGGCGGGCCCCTGGCGAACGTTTCGTCACGTTGTTCTTCCGCTCGCGATGCCCGGTGTGATCGCCGGCACGATCCTGTCGTTCATTCTGGCAATGAACGCCTATGCCACACCCGTGCTTCTCGGTGGTCCTACTTTTCAGATGATGGGCCCGACCGTCTACAACCAGTTTGCGGGACTCTCCAACTGGCCGTTCGGTGCCGCGATGTCTTTTGTGCTGATGACGGCGACCCTGCTGCTTATCGTCACGTCGAATTGGCTTGCACAAGCTCGCTACCGGCGCTGAACGTTTCGTCAACCCGTGATAACCTGCCGCGCTGCTGGCAAGTGCGATTGAAAACCCGACGACCGCTGTCGTCCTAAAGGGCGGCGGTAGCGTAAGGCTTAAAGGGGAAAAATGGGCAAGGTATCGGGCTTGATCCTGGCCGCCACGCTGATGTTGGCGCCGATGGCGGCACTGGCCGACGGTCTCTGGAACGTCTCGGCGATGCTTCACGCGAAGAAATGGGTCGATCTCACCCATCCATTCGATGCCGACATTCCGCACTGGAAGGGCTTCGATCCGATGACGCAGAAGATCATCTACGATTACGACAAGGACGGCTTCCGCGCCGAGATGTTCTGCCACGTCGGCCAGTGGGGCACGCATGTCGATCCGCCGGCGCATTTCCACAAAGGCGCCCGCACCGCCGACAAGATTCCCGTCACGCAAATGCTTTTGCCGCTCGTTGTAATTGACGTGCACCGGCAGGTTACGAAGGATCCCGATTTTGTTCTGACGCTCAAGGACGTGAAAGCCTGGGAAACAAAGCATGGCGCCATTCCCAAGGGTGCATTCGTCGCAATGCGCACCGACTGGTCGAAGCGCTGGCCCGATCAAGTTGCGATGCAGAACGTCGATGCGCAAGGCACGGCGCACTATCCCGGCTGGACCATGGAGGCGCTCAAGTATCTCTACGAGGTGCGGCACATTACGGCTTCGGGCCATGAAACCACCGATACCGATCCCGGGCTTGCCACAACCAAGAACGACTATTCGCTCGAAAACTACATTCTCGGCAGCGATCACTATCAGATCGAACTGCTGGCGAATCTCGATCAGGTGCCGGAAACTGGTGCCCTCGTCTCTGTTACCTGGCCCGACGTCAAAGGAGGCACGGGTTTCCCAGCGCGCGTCTTCGCAATCCTGCCTTAGACGACGTTCCGAGGAGACTAACCAGCCCTTCGTTGCAAAGGACTGCCTTCGTCAGCCGCTCGGAACATGCGCCCGTCAGTGCCGCGTGCCGCCTTTTGCCGGGACCTTTGCTTTCGCCGATACCGCTTCGACCGACAGCGTGAAAGTGCGCTGCTCGTTCGGATTCATCGCACCGACGCCGATCAGCTTGCGGGCGATTTCCTTGCCGCTGTCATTGCGAATCGAAACAACGACGGTGTATTCCCATGGCTCGCCATCGGCGGGATGCCGGATGCTGCCTTCGATGCACAGCGGCGTAAGCGTTGGCGCCTGCGGGGTTTCCGCCCCGGCATCGTAGCGCAGGTAATGCCGGCAGACCGGACACACCGCTGCGCTCTCGAGGATCGTCTCCCGGCAATGCGGACAGGCGCGGGTGGCTCCGGGGCCACCCGGGCGAACGCTACTCATGAACTCGTGGCAATCTCCATGCCGTGCTTCGTTGCTTTCGAGCCCTTGCTGTCGTCCCAGCCGAACTCCGATTGACCGCGCATGCGGGCGCCCGCCGCGACCGTCAACGAACGGGTTCTCACGTCGCCGACGACTACGGCGGTCGGAAGCAACTCGACGCGTGAGGCATCCTCGACATTGCCTTCAAGTTCGCCGGCAATCGTCACTTTGTCCGCATGCACTCCGCCGGTCAGCTTGGCGCCGGTTTCGATGACGAGATCCCCTTTGACGTTGACGTCTCCCTTGAACTTACCTGCAATGCGCACGCTGCCCGCACCTTCGATCTTGCCTTCGATGGTGATGTCGGCTGCAATCAGCGATTCCCTGATTGGGGCGCTATGGTCTGGGAGCGACGCGAGAGCGGCCGCCGGCCTGAAGGCGATTTCGGGCTTGGCCGGAGGATCGATCCTGGGTTGCATTTCGGGAGCGGGCACGGGGGTCTGCCGAACCGTGTTGTCTTTCCAGATGGACATGGCGGGGCCTCTCGGGAGGGTGGGATGTGGAGGCTAGCGCTAAAAAGGGGCGGAGGCAATTGACAGCATGCAGAATCCGACGCACGGGCACAAAGTTGGAGGAGGCGGTTCCCGGTTCCGTCCTATCAGGGCAAGGCGAGAATCGAGCTCACGATCTCCGCCTGGATCTTTGGGTCCTTGTCGATGTTGATATGGAAGACCCCCGCATCGCTCGCCACATTGATATTGGACAGCTCGCCTTTGAAGTCGGGATCGCCCGTGAGGGGCGAGCCCCAACCGGGAGACTGGTAATAGTTGACGGCCCGCACGACGTTGGATGGAACCGTGTCCTGCAGCCACGGCACAAGGGTGACCAGGAGATCCACCGAAATGCGGTGCTTCTCCAGCTCACGAGCCATATCGATGACATTGTTCGCACCCTGCGAGTGCCCGATCAGTACGAGGCGGTCTTTTTCGCCGGCAGCTCGAGCATCGACGATCTTCGACGCCGTCGATCTCCATTCGAGGTGTCCGATCGCCTCTGCCTTGATCCCTTTGCTCTGGAGCTCTTCGGCCACCGCGTCCATCCCGGTGGAAAAGACCCCAAACCAACCCCGTAGCAGATACACGCGGGTTTGGGCGTAAGCGTCATTACAGGAGACGAGGGCGATGGCCAGTAGCGCGCGCGCGAGGATCGCTTTCAATTGAACTCCGTCCCTTATTCTAAACCTTGTTTG
>VBCY01000522.1 GCA_005882995.1 Betaproteobacteria bacterium | reverse complement strand
TTATGAAAGAGCTGATTGGGTGCGCCGAAATGGGTGATGAATATGTCGACGCATCCGTCGTTGTCGAAGTCGCCGATCGCCACACCCATGCCGTATCCCCGCGAACAGAGTCGCGACGCTTCTGTGACGTCGGTGAACTTGAGAACTCGTGAGCCGTCGGCATTCACCACGAGATCGTTGTGATACAAACGCGCCGTACAAGCATCTTTGGGCGGGCCTGGGTTTGCGCCTGGGCCAAGGGGTGCGCCCTGCATGACGAGGATGTCCAGTTTTCCGTCGTTGTCATAATCAAGCAATGCAACCCCGGAACCGATGATCTCGGGGTAGTCGAACTCGCCATTCCTGCCGTTGAAGTGTCGAAATTGAATCCCGGAGGCCTCTGTCGCGTCGACGAAAGCCTGGCGCGGAACGACCGTTGAGTGCACGGAATCCTTGCCGTCGGGCGAGCACGCTGCAGCGACGATGGCAAGAATGCCGGGCAACCATCGGCTTCGTAGCTGCATCACAGATCCGGGTTTCTAAAGTTGAGCGGGGCATTATAACGACGCCGCGAAGCAGCTGCGCCGGGACCGGCCAGCGAAATGCGGCGTGCTATGATTTTGAGGCGCCAAAGCACCTCCGTCGCATACGCGACAGTAAGCCCGACAGGCTCCGACATCGGCGGAAGACAATCGCCATCGAGAGGGAGGTCCGCGAGTGCTTAGCAGCTGGACTCTGTTTGCCGTTTCGACCGGTTACGTCGCGGTCCTTTTTGCAATTGCCTACTTCGGGGACCGGCGCGCGCGTATTGCCGGCGCCCCCGCGCGAAAGCCGTGGATCTATAGCCTCGCGCTGTGCGTGTACTGCACGTCGTGGACCTTCTACGGCGCTGTGGGACGGGCGGCCAGCGGCGGCTGGGATTTCCTGCCGATCTACCTTGGCCCCGTACTCGTATTCCTGTTCGGTGGACCCCTGCTTAGCCGGGTCATCCGCATCTCCAAGCGGCATAACATCACTTCCATCGCCGACTTCATCGGCGCGCGATACGGCAGGCACCAGCCGGTTGCAATGCTGGTCACCGCAATAGCGGTCGTCGGAGTACTTCCCTACATCGCCCTGCAGCTCAAAGGTGTCTCGTTCGGATTCGAAATCCTCGTCGGAGGAACAGGCGATGCAGCCTATCACGTCGACAGCGCCTTGATCATTGCATTGATGTTGGCAGCATTCGCCATACTTTTCGGCACGCGCGACCTCGTGAGCACCGAAAACCACCACGGGATGGTGTTGGCGATCGCGTTCGAGTCGCTGGTGAAGCTCGCAGCGTTTCTTGCCGTGGGAATCTATGCGGCCTATACCCTGCGCGACGGCCTCGGCGACGCGTATCGGCAGGCGCTCGCACTGCCTCAGGTAGCGAATCCGATCAGTGAAACATCGTGGCAGGCTGGCTTTGTCGTGCAAACGCTGCTCGCTGCTGCGGCCATCATCTGCTTGCCAAGGCAGTTCCATGTGACGGTCGTGGAAAACACGGTCCTTTCCGACCTTAGAGCATCGCGGTGGATCTTTCCGGCGTACCTGGCGATCATCAGCCTGTTTGTGCTGCCGATCGCCGCCACGGGCCTGGAAGTGTTTGCAAGCGCTTCGGTTCCCGCCGACACCTTCGTCATCGCCTTGCCGCTCGCCGGGAATCAGTCTGCGCTGGCCATTGGAGCTTACCTCGGCGGATTCTCCGCTGCGACCGGAATGGTGATCGTAGAAACGATTGCGTTATCCACGATGATCTGCAATGAGGTCGTCATGCCGATGCTGTTGCGATCAAATCGGCTCGCGCGAGGGTCAGGCCAGGATATGTCAGCGCTGATCAAGATGGTCCGCCGCATCGCGATCGTGCTCATCGTTGGCCTCGCTTACGTCTATTTCCGCCTGTTCACCGGGCCCGGAACGCTGACTCAAATCGGGCTTCTGTCCTTTGCCGCCGTGGCGCAGTTTGCGCCGAGTCTCGTCGGCGGAGTATTGTGGCGTGGCGGCCGCTACCGGGCTGTCATGGCGAGCCTGCTTGTCGGCTTTGCGGCCTGGGCCTATACGCTGCTCATGCCGGCGGTTTTGCGGGCGAGTGGCCTGGATCTGGATCTGCTCCGCGATGGCCCCTTCGGTATTGCCTGGCTCCGGCCGGAAGCGTTGCTCGGAATGTCGGGGACGGATCCGCTGACGCATGGCGTCCTTTGGAGCCTTTGTCTCAATGTGATTTCCTACGTCGGTGTCTCTCTCCTCCGTTCACCCGGACTTCGTGAGCGCCTCCAGGCCGCAAAGTTTCTCGAAGACGTGGTGGGACCTGGTGCGTCCGGTCGCGCATTACCCAGGAGCTCTGCCACGGTCGGCGATCTGGTCGAGCTCGTCGAGCGCTTTCTGGGTCCCGAGCGAACCACTGCCGCATTCGCCGAATACTGTACGCGAGCCGGCATTGTCCCGCTGGACCGCAAGGACCACGCCGGCCCCGAGTTGGCACGCTACGTTGAGCACCTTCTGGCGGGCGTACTGGGAACTTCGAGCGCGCGGCTGGTTTTGGGGACGGCACTGGGCGGTCGTGACATGCAACCGGAGGACGTCGTCCGGCTGCTGGATGAAACATCGCATGCCATTCAGTTTAATCGCGAGCTGCTTCGAGCCGCGCTCGAAAAACTGTCGCAGGGTGTCAGCGTCGTCGACTCCAACCTTTGTCTAGTCGCCTGGAATCATCGCTACGAGCGATTGTTCAATTATCCTCCGGGCATGGTGTCGGTCGGTCGACCCATCGAGGATCTGATTCATTTCAATGCGACGCGGGGATGGCTGATATCCACGGATGTGAGCGCCGCGGTAGCACGACGCCTCGAATTCATGCGAGCAGGTAAGGCCTATTCGCATGAACGGGAATTGCCGAATGGCGTCGTGCTCGAGATAGTCGGCAATCCGATGCCCGGTGGAGGATTCGTAACCAGCTATTCCGACGTCACCGCTTACAAGCGCGCTCAGCAGGCTCTGCAGGAGGCTAACGAGCTGCTGGAGGTCAGAGTCGCAGAGAGAACGCGGGAGCTTTCCAGTCTCAATGCGGAGCTTGGGGAAGCCAAGTCAGCAGCGGAGCGCGCCAACGATGCGAAGACACGATTCCTCGCGACGGCGTCACACGATCTCGTGCAACCGTTGACCGCGGCACGTCTGTTCATATCGTCCGTCGAGCGTGCAGACCTCGCGTCGTCCAACGCGTCGCTGGTCGCCCAGGCCGAAGGGGCGCTCATCGCAGGCGAAAACCTTCTGGGCGGTTTGCTGGACATCTCGCGTCTGGATGCCGGCGCGCAGGAAGCGCATCTGGAGCACTTTCCGCTGGCTCAGGTGGTCATGCCGCTCGCCGCCGAGTTCACGGTCCTTGCCCGTGATCGGGGACTGCGTCTGAGAACCGTCAACTGCAACCACATCGTTGTCTCGGATCCCCAATTATTGCGACGGGTGTTGCAGAACTTCCTTTCCAACGCGATACGCTACACGCGACGTGGAAGGGTGCTGCTGGGATGCCGCCGCCGAGGAACCGAACTGAGCATTGAAGTATGGGATTCGGGCCGTGGCATCCCCGAAGAAAAACGGAAGGAAATATTCGAGGAATTCCGTCGGCTCGATGAGATCGACGACGACCAGGAGCGGGGCCTGGGGCTCGGCCTCGCGATCGCCGACAAGATCGCACGGATGCTGCGACATCCGATATCGTTGCGTTCATGGCTGGGGCGTGGCAGTGTTTTTGCAATCTCCATTCCTCTGGGAGATGCCACAGCCGTAGCGCCCGCGGGTCCTGCGGTGCCGAATCTCGCAGAGGACCGCTTGGCGGGCCGCCGCGTCCTATGCCTCGAGAATGAGCCTGCCGTGCTATCCGGGATCGAAGCTCTGCTGTCGAGCTGGGGATGCCAGACGATGACCGTCTGCGATCGCGAATCGGCGATAGGGTGGCTCCAGAAGCGGGAAGCTCCGCCCGACATCATGCTGGTCGATTATCACCTCGACCGCGGGCAGAGCGGGCTCGACCTGGCGGAACAGATGCAGGGTCTGTGGGGCACCCGAGTACCCAGCATCGTCATCACCGCCGATCACACGCAGGACGCGCAAACCGCCGCCATCGCCCGCGGATGCCAGATCTTGCGCAAGCCCGTTAAGCCGGCCGCGCTTCGCGCGGTGATGAACAGCATGCTCGCATAGCCGCGTTTCCGGAGTTGATCAGCCGTCGTCGCCCAGGTTCGAGAAATCGGCGCGCTCTCCGGTTTGCAGCAAGCGTTGTGCAAGGATCGCTGCCTGAGTCCGGCGCTCCATGGCAAGCTTGCGCAGAATCGCCGTGATATGCGCCTTGACGGTGGCCTCGGTGATGTTCAGATTTCCTGCGATATATTTGTTGCTTTGTCCATCGGCGAGCAGGATCAGCACCCGCAGTTGCTGCGGCGTCAGGGTTGACAGTCGCCGCGCCAATTCTCTGTCCTGTTCTTCGGCCTTGGCCACGCGGTCCGGAAGACGGGGGGCGAACACGCGTCCACCAAGGACGGCGCGCAATGATTCCCCGATGGTTTCGATGCGAGCGGACTTCGGAATGAAACCAGAGGCGCCGAAATCCAACGCGCGCCGGACCACGCTTGCATCTTCGGAGGCCGATACAACAATGACGGGAACGGAAGGATGCTCGGCTCTCAGATAGAGAAGCGCAGAGAATCCTTTCGCTCCGGGCATCCGAAGATCCAGCAGGATCACGTCGGCGTCCGGGTGCTCTATGACCGCACGTTGCAACGTGTCCAGAGACGACGCCTCGACGATTTGTGCATCCGGTAGGTGTCGACCAACGGCCTCCTTCAGTGCGGCTCGAAAGAGAGGATGGTCATCCGCAATTATTAGTGTTGTTCGCGTCATGCCCTGCGCCGCCTCGTAACATTCTAAGGTCGTTGGTACGACAGGCATATTCCACTTAGGTAGCATGCTCATAGCTCGCTGCGTTGAATGTTCACTTTGCAGGTCTGCGTGGGGGTCGCATGCGGAGCGGCAGTCTAGTGATCGACGTCGGAAACGATCGAGACGATGCTCCAACGACCGTCAACCTTTTCCGCAACCGCGGCGACAGTATCGTACGGCGCGTGCCGGAGTTTCGCCACCGCAATGGCTCTTGGATGGGAGCCATCCGGCGTCGTCGCCGTGCTGACGAAAAACGGCAGCAGTGGTGACACATCCTGGCCGCGGGGCAACAAAGGAAAGAACGCCGCAGCCGGATCGTCGTACTTTGCGTATCCATTTGCCTCTCTTGCAGCAGCTTCGATCAGCGCGATTTGACGCTCGGTCAGCTGGCCGGAGGAGTGCGCTAAATCCGCGACGCGTCCGTGATCGCGCAAACGCCATACCTTGAGACGCGCGACAAGTTGTGCCCGATTTGCCGGGCCGGTCAACGCAGCGCTTCCCCTTGCATTGTAAGTGCGAAAGTCGGGTCCGAATTGTAGCGCCAGTGTTTCAAAGTTCTGTGTCGCGATCCATTGCAAAAAAAAACGGTTGTAGAAATCCAGGAGGTCGCCGTCGATTCCGTGCTGGCGGGATTGTGCGGAGGGAAGCGGCGGAAGCTTTCTGCCGGACCACTTCAACGTGAACGGTTGTGTGCCATCCTTCAGGCTTATCCCTTCGAGAAATGACACGTCCTCGATGCCGTGGGCATTGAACCACTTTCTTTTCTGCTCCTTGGTCGAGGCCGCGACAAACCCGTCCAGGAGCGGTAGAACCGTGTCCCAGCTTCGCGCAACGCGCGGGGTCTGCGAAAGCGAGGGATAGTGCACGAGAATCTCGTAGGTAGCTTTCGCCATGGCGACGCTATCTGCGGGCCAGTACATGGTCAGATCCGCCTTGTGCGAGTTCCAGCCGCCGCGCGCCTTCGAATGATTCCACGTTCGCATCGGGTCGCAGGAAAATGCCTCCCCACCCGGCCCCTGCGGGACTTCCGGAATCCCTTGATGCGACCAAGAGTCCTGAAGAATATGCAGGCCTTCGCCGAGCTTGAGGAGCATGTAGCTCGCTTGATTGGGCTGCACCTGGCTGGCCGTCATCGCAGCGCTCTTCGCCGCCTCGCTTCCCGGCACGACCGAGCGCTGTTCCGGCGCGGCCGGCACGCTTGTGGCGGTCGGATAGTGATGCGTGCCGGCGCGCCTCGCTCCGACGTCGTCTTTTCCGAGACACGCGTACATGAGCTCGAGATCGAGAAACTGCATATCGCCTGAATCCACGCGTTGATCACCGGTTGCGATGGTCCGGGCAGCGAATTCATCGAAACCGGCTTGTAATGCAAGCCACTGCGTCAGCCCAAAATGGACGTCGCTTTCGAAAGCAAGCGAAGCGTTGCTATGACTCAATAGCCACGCGATAAAAATGAAGTGCGGAGCTTTCATGGGTATCCCGGAGCAATGGTACGACATGAAGCCGCCGTGCGAAGCTTCCCGGGCGAATCGAAAAAGGAGTTCATGTCCACGAAAAGAACCAAGGTCTTGCAGTTTATTCAATCGTGATTGAAAGCCGTTAGCAAGGTCGAGCCCATCCGTTCGACCTTGGTCTAATTGACCTTGGTCTAATTTACAGCGCGTCGAAGAGTTACTACCTTCGAGAGGCCGGTGCGTGCGTTCTCAAACTCGTCACCGCAAATTTCCGGAGGAGCTCATGAAGACGTCGTTAACCTATGGCAGCAGCGCCTCGCCGCTGATCGCCGCATCCGTGGCACTTTGCCTTTTGTTGGTTTCAGGTGCCGGCACTGGCGCACAGCCGGCGGGTGGCGGATCCGTTCCGCTTACAGTGCCGAAAGCAACCTGTGGTCCCAACGATCATCCAGAGACTGCGCTGCAAGGTCAGGTGCCTGCATCATTGCGAGCTGCAGGGTTCCAAGGCTTCAACTGCAATCTCGAGCTCCTGAGCCAGAGCAAGGGCGACGGTGCGAACTGGCAGACGACAGAGTACCGCGACGCGATCGGCAACGGCGCCAACCAAGGCAAAGGCGTCGGTCATCCGGGAGGAACTGTTTGTGCCTACCACGGATCGGCGTCGCCGGCGTTGAGTTTACCGAGCCGCGATCCTGCATCCTACGGCGTACCGGTCATCGACGTCACTGACCCCAAATCCCCCGTGCGCATGGGCTATCTGCAGACGACATCGATGCTCGATCCATGGGAATCGCTGAAAGTGAACGAGCGACGTCAGCTCCTTGCTGCCGACAACGGCCAGAATGGCGGCGGCGGTCCCGAAATCGACATCTATGATCTCTCCAACGACTGCCGCTTCCCACAGTTGCTGGCGTCGGTCGCGGTCGGCAATGCCGATGGAACAACCGGTGTTCCGGGCACGGTCGTCGGACATGAAGGCAGTTGGGCGCCGGATGGCCTTACCTACTATGGCGGCGACCTGCGAACCAACGGCGGGCAATACTATGCGGTGGATACCTCCGATCCAACGTCACCCAAGCTCATCACTCGCTGGACGCCCGGCTTTGCGAATGTTCACGGCTTGTCCATCAGCGATGACGGCAATCGAGGATATTTCGTCTCGCTCGGCGGACCACCATTCGGCCAAAATCCGCCAGTTCCACGAACGGAGGCGAACGCCAACAACGGCCTGATGATCTACGACCTGAGCGAAATCCAGGCTCGCAAGCCCAATCCTCAGGTGCGCTTGATCAGCAAACTGTTTTGGCCCGACGGATCAGGAGCCCAGCACACGATACCAATCAAGATCGAGGGCAAGCCCTATATTGTCTTCGTCGACGAGGCGGGATCGGCTGGATTTGCCCAAGCGTCCAATCTTCACATTGCCCGTGACGCTGGGCTTACTCCGTTTCCACTGGCCCGGATCATCGACATCAGAGACGAAACCAATCCCAAAGTCATTTCCAAGCTGGGGCTGGAGACGCACGTCATTGCGAATTTTGACAGCGTGATCCCTGATCTGACCGGACTCGGGATATTCATGTACGGCAGCCATTATTGCAGCGTGGACAACAAACAGAAGGCAACCACGCTTGCATGTGGATATTTCAACTCCGGAATCCGGGTGTTCGATATTCGCGATCCGGTACACCCCAAGGAGATCGCGTACTACAATCCGGCCGGGACAACGACGGCGACCGTAGGCTCCAATCACGTGAGCACGGCTCAGTGGCGGGCCGGCGGACCCGACTGGTGCTCGGCGCAAGTGCACCTGAATGCCGATAACGGAACGCTCTGGTCGACTTGTCAGGACAACGGCGTCCTGGTGTTGAAGTTCACCAACGGCGTATGGCCGTTCCCGGAAAGCAAGACCCCCGCAGGGGAGCAGAACTAGCGGCGGAGACTTGCGCCAAACGCCACTGGACTGAGCGCAGCGAGGCTCCGGCGGCCACACCGCCGGAGCTTACTTTTTGCAATAATAGGGCTGTTATCCTGGCTCTGTCAGTTGCATCGCGAGCATGGACTATCGGAGCTTCACCGCCCTCATACTCGGTATCGGCTGCCTGGTTATCGGGACGCCGTCGCGCGCCGATGAAATCCGGATCAGCGGGAGTCGATGCTCTAACGAAGTGCATGTCGTGGCGCGAGACGCGCGTCTGTCTGCAGTTTTGAAGCAGCTGGCCGAAGTGCTCGATTTCAAACTTCGCGTCGATTCCGATAACGATCCACTCGTCGATATTGACGCTGTCCGCCGCCCGCGCGATCTGATCATGCGACTCGCGCCTCTGGAAAACGTCTCCATGACCCAGGGGCGGGATCCCAAATGTCGCAATCAACCGAGAATCCTGCAGGTTTGGGTTTTGCCGATGGCGCGCAACGGAGTTGCTCGTGCCATGGCGTCGACGCCGAATGCATTAACTCCGCAACAACAGGCCGAACAGGAGAGGCTCGCGCACGAGGGCGCGAACATGATTCTGAAGGCCCATGGAATCGATCCCGCTGGACAGTCTTCCTCGCAATAGTCGTCGTCCACCACAAGCGTTTGCAATTCCACGCCGGTTCGCCGACCGCGAGCCGATGCCGCCGCCGGCTCCAGAAGTCGCGCACGACCTGAAAACTAACCCCCCTTTGCGAAGCGTCAGATGGCTCTCTGCGATTGTTTTCAGCGCTCCGCTGGCATGCGGAGCGCACACCTTCGGGACCGTTTATAACCTGCCAGTCCCGTTTTGGATGTACGCATACGGCGCGTCCGCTGCCTTGATCGTATCGTTTGCCATCGTCGCGTACTTCGCCAGTGTTACGTCAAAACGCGGTGCATCGGCGAGCGCTGCGCTGCAACTCCCGCAGACCGCCGAGGCGCGAGCGTTTGCAGTGCTGTCCGAGCCTTGGGTGTTCGTTATGCGCATCTTCAGCGCACTGGCGCTGATGCTTACGATCGTGGCGGGATTCGTTGGAATCACGAATTCGTACGCCAACATAAACATGACTCTGTTTTGGATTGTGTTCGTCCTTGCCTGTTTCTACCTCGCCGCCATTGTCGGCGACTTGTATGAAGTGGCGAATCCATGGCGCACGCTTTGCGAATGGGCGGAGCACGCGTCCAGTCAACTATTATTTCGCCCACGCTCTGTGTATCCGCGAGGCCTTGGTTATTACCCGGCGTTCATCCTCTACGGCGCTTTCATCTGGTTGGAGCTTTTCGGTCAAGTCCAGGCGCATTCGTTGTCCGTCGTTCTCGTCGTCTACACAGCAATCAACGTGGTCGGCGCCGCGCTGGTGGGCAAGGATGCGTGGTTTCGCTACGGCGAATTCTTCGGCGTCATGTTTAGGCTCGTTGGCAAGATCGCCCCGATCGAATATGTCAAGGAAAAAGGCAAACCCGATCGCTATCTCGTTCGGTTTCGAAAGCCCTTCGCCGGACTGCTCGAGGAATCGGCGGACGATGGCAGCTTGATTCTATTCATGCTGTTCATGCTTTCGTCGACGGCATTCGACGGGATTCACGAAACGGTGCCATGGGTGAGCGTTTTCTGGAAGCAGATCTACCCCTTGTTAGCCGCTTCAATCGACCGGCCCTATGTTTTCATGGTCAATTTCTATTACTACTGGCAATGGGCGATGCTCTTCATCTCGCCGTTCGCGTACCTGTTGGTCTATCTCGGTTTCGTCTGGCTCGCCAAGCTCGCTACGAAAAGCCAGGTGCCGGTGAGCGTCCTCGCTGCGCTGTTCGCTTTTTCGCTCATTCCCATCGCGTTCGTCTACAACGTCAGCCATTACTACACGCTCGTTGTGTCCCAGGGCGTAAACCTTTTCCATCTCGTATCGGATCCATTCGGGCTCGGCTGGGACCTGTTTGGTACCCAGCAATGGATGCAAACGCCCGTCATTCTTGACGCAGGAGGCGTGTGGCATACGCAGGTTGCTTTGATTCTTTTTGGGCACATCGCAGGGGTGTTCGTGGCACATGTCGAAGCGCTCAAGCGCTTTCCGGATCCGCGGCGAGCTACCTTAAGTCAGCTTCCAATGCTTCTTCTGATGGTGCTTTTCACAACCGTCGGATTGTGGATCCTCTCGTTGCCGATTGCAGGTGGTCAAGTCGTGCAGCCTCCATCCAGCACTTGAACGTCGGCTGCCTGAAGTCGGAGTGAGGGGCGGAAGGTGAGCGCATGCGATATTCCTACAAGACAACTTCGTCCATAGAATCGCACTTCGATTCCAGCCGCCAAGCGACGTATGCGAAGGCGGCGTTGTTCACGAGTGTGCCTACCCCCGGAACCCGATCTTCTTGTGCGTGCCGTCGCAATAGGGTTTCCTCCGTGATTCGCCGCACCGACAAAGGAATGTCAAGGTGGAGCTGGCTGTTCGCCCATCGGAACCGAGCATCATCAGCGGTCCCTCGCACCTATTCGGCCCATTCGCTATTGGCCGGATCGTCAATGAGCCCGTTCCGACAATCTCGGAGTCAATCTTGGCGGGCAGCTGGGCCGGATCGCTGAACCCGGACCTTACATGTGCACCATCACAGAAGGGCTTATCGCGCGAATGACCGCATCGGCACAGCATTGCAGATCGCATCGCGCGTACGCGCGCCGGTGTGACGACGGAGAGCTCACCTGTCACCATGTTAGGGCCATTGACCTGGCTGATCAGAATGTTCGAATCGCTGGTCATCTCGATATCCTACGCGCCGCGAAGAGCACCGTCAGGTAACTCGGGGATCGAGTCGAGGATGCGCTGGAGATCACCGAGCAAACGGAGGTATAAGCAGACTGGCCGGTCGCGACCACCGGATGCGACGGTCGCAGACCCGGCCAAAAGCAGCCATCTAGAGAACGTTCGAATACTAATTTCAAAGAGGAGACGAATATGAGTGAACTGCGGTATCCAAACGAAAGCAGAGAATATCGCGATGCGCGAGAGTCATTGCTCAAAGACGAACAAGAGCTTGTCGATAAAGTAAAGTCTGTGGCAGAAAGACGCCGCAATCTCCCTCCCGGAGGCCAGTTGAAAGAGGACTACGTCTTCCAATGGGCCAACGATGGGAAAGTAGGCAAGAGTGTGAAATTCTCCGAGCTATTTGCGGACAAAAACACCCTGCTGCTTTACTCATTCATGTACGGTCCGAGCTGGGACAATCCCTGTCCTTCCTGTACGTCGCTGGTCGATGGGTTTGATCGAACCTGGTATCAGGTCACTCGAGACGCCGCGTTTGTCGCAATTGCCAAAGCCCCGGCCCAACGAATCAATGCGTGGGCCAAACAACGTGGATGGTCGCAGATCGCGCTGGTTTCCGGATCGGAGTCTGCCTATCAGGCCGATTACAAGTGCCAGGGAGACTCTGATGATATGCAATGGCCAGTGATGCATGTATTTAGAAGGCAAGATCGAAGGATTTTTCATTTCTGGGGAACTGAACTGTCGGGGAATCATCTCGACACGGTGTGGCCGTATTGGAATCTCATGGACTTTACGCCAGAGGGGCGTCCAGACATTCCCACTCCGCCACAAAAGTTCAGATCCGAATTCCTGGAAAAGCACTATCTGAACAAGGAGTAGTGTGGCGCCCAATCGCGCGGACTTAATTGTGAAGCGTATGCAAAGGTCGTCATCAAGTCGTTTTCGCAAAGAGAAGCTCGATCGGTCGAGACGGGACAGGAGGTCCAGTGATTAGGCATAGCGGAGGTTGTCATTGTGGACAGGTTCGATTCGAGGTGACCGCGCCCAAGGACCTGAGCGTGTCGGAGTGCAACTGTTCGATATGCAGCAAGGCCGGTTACCTGCACCTTGTCGTTCCGGCGGATCGATTCAAACTCCTTAGCGGCAGAGACGTGCTTAAGACCTACAGCTTCAATACTCACACGGCGAAGCACCTGTTCTGTTCGGTATGCGGCATCAAATCGTTCTATGTGCCGCGCTCACATCCGGATGGTTTCAGCGTCAATGCGCGCTGCATTGACTCCGAAACAATCGGGGAATTGACTGTTACGCCGTTCGATGGCCGCGAATGGGAAGCGCAGTACCCGAAAGGTCGAGGGGAGTACAGGCAATGATGAAGGATCGTTACTGAACCACGATGATCTCAGGTCGCCAACTGCAGACGGTCGGCGTCGCTGTCTAGATTGCGCGGAAGCAGACACCCATTAGCCGGCCGTAGAGCGCAAACACATCCCAGGCACGAGAGCGGGACCGCGCACGTCTTGGGCGTTCACTGTCGTCGCGATCGTCTGGCAGATACAGCCGGCCGCGTACCTGTTCCACATGCGCGGGAACGTCCTTCAAGGCGATCGCCGCGTAACTATCAATCGGCGACCCACAGGTTATTGAGCGAGTTCCTGCGCAAATTCGAAGACGCCCGTTTCAATGCTCATTACCATTGTCGCCGTTTTCCACGATGGTCAGTCCATACGGATCGTTGCCGACACCTGTTACCGTGGCGACGACGGCGCGCGCATGGAGATCAATCAGCCACACTGTGCCACTCGGCGGCGCAGTTGGGTCGAGACGCGGGCCACCCGAAACAACCGCATAGCGTCCATCCGAGGTTACTGCGGTGCCTTTGGGGCGGCCCGGACGAACGATACCGTCGGGATCCACCTGGCGAATCACGGGGATGCGTGCAACCTCGGCGTGCGCATCACGGGCGATAGCGAGATGGACGTCGACGATCGACACATTGTTAGCCCGGTAGTTGGCGACGATGATTTGCCGTCCATCGGGTGTCCAGCTAACGGTGAACGGCCGTGTCTGGTCATTCGGGTCATCCGTCCCGACCCTGACGCGGGCAACCTCGGCGCCTGCGATGCCCAGTCTGGCGCGATCGACGTCGATGATGGAGATTGTGTTCCCCTCAAAGTCTACGTCCGCACTTTCTCGGGCCGTGACAGCGATCAGCTTCCCGTCCGGGCTCGCCTTGATGCCAAAGGGGC
>VBCY01000521.1 GCA_005882995.1 Betaproteobacteria bacterium | reverse complement strand
GCATCGTGCGATTTTCTGGTCACCGTCGGCGGCAGCGGCGTCGGCCGCACCGATGCGGCGATCGCGGCGTTATCCCGGAGTGGCGAGGTTCTCGCCCATGGCATCGCGCTGCAACCGGGCCGAACTTGTGCCGTCGGCAGAATTGGAAAGATTCCGGTCGTTGCGTTGCCGGGGGCACTGGATCAGGCACTCGCGGCCTGGTGGACACTTGTACTGCCCGTGCTGGATCGGTTGTCCGGGCGGCTGCCGCGCCAGGCGGTAACCTTGCCGCTTCAGCGCAAGATTGCTTCATACGTCGGCATTACCGAAATCGTCCTGCTCGAAAGAAATCAGGGCGCCTGGATGCCGCGTTCTGTCGGCGACTTGCCGCTCGAGACCATCGCCCGCGCCGATGCCTGGCTAGCGGTACCCGCCGCCAGCGAAGGTTTTGCTGCGGGCACGCCGGTGGATGCTTATATGTTGCGCGAGTAATATGAGTTCCGACATGAGCAATGCGCCCTCATCGACAAGCCGCGACAGTATGGATCAGGACCAGTTCCTGACCGTCCTCTCGCGTGAAGAGGCGCTAAAGCGCTTCGAAGCCGCGCTGTTTCCGCGAACGATCCCGAGCGAGCAGCGGCCGCTTTCGGGTGCACTCGGCTGCGCGCTGGCGCAAGATATCGTGGCGCCGATCGACGTGCCGCCGTTCGACCGCTCCAATGTCGACGGCTTTGCGGTGCGCTCGGCCGATCTGGCTTCCGCTAGCGAAGCGACGCCGGTCCGCATCATGCTGAACGACGAAGTCGTTGCCTGCGGCACCGCGCCGATACGGCCGGTGGTACCGGGCAGCG
>VBCY01000519.1 GCA_005882995.1 Betaproteobacteria bacterium | reverse complement strand
GTCGGCCTCCCTGATGAGGGCGCGCATCCTTGCTAGTGTATCGCCTCTCCAGTCACCCAACTCGGCAATCCTGTCGCTGATTAGTTTGGAGGCCGCCTTGCCTGCTGCCTTTGGTTGACTCTTCATCTTCCTACCTTTCGTTGGGATAGGCGCATTGCCCACGTTTCCAACGTCCGATAATCAACGTTAGGGCGTCGTGCCCGAGCCCTCACCGGCGCTGGTGCCGCCACCAGCACGTATGGAGCGGCTTCTGTTGTCAGGTGCCTGGCGGCGGCATGGTGACGACGATCTTGCCCTTCGCGCGCCCCTGTTCCACATATGCCATCGCGTCGAGCGTCTCGTCGAATGGGAACGTGCGGTCGAGCACCGGACGCAGGGTGCCCGCATCATAGAGAGCCGCCAACGTTTTCAGTTGCGCGCCATCGGCCCGCATGAAGAAGAACGAGTAGCGCACGCCTAGCTTCCTGGCCCGCGCCCGGACCTTGCGGCTCATCAGTGCCATCACAGGCTTCAGGAGTGGCCGGCCGACTTGCTCGGCGAACGCGGCGTCCGGCGGGCCGACGACGCTGATCGCCAGGCCACCAGGTTTGAGCACGGTCAGCGACTTCGCGAGATTGTCGCCACCAAGGGAGTCGAGCACGACGTCGTAGCCGTGGAGCACCTCCGCGAAGTCTGCCTTCGTATAGTCGATGACTGCGTTCGCGCCGAGGCCGCGCAACTTTTCCTCGTCGTTGCCGTGCGCAGTTGTGACGACGTATGCGCCCAGGTGCTTGGCGAGCCAGCGCCTGCCACGCGGCAAGCGCTACCAGCGGGACCGCTGCAGACTCTTCCATCGTGAGTGAGTTCGGCTTGAGGGCGATGTCGGCATGGTCGATGGCGATGTACTCCGCGAAGGCCCCGATGCGCAGGTCGCGGGGTCGGGCGTAGACCTCGTCGCCGACCTTGTAGTACCGCACGTCGGCGCCGACCCGCGTCACGACGCCCGCGACGTCGTGTCCGAGCACGAACGGCGTCTTGTACTTCAGGAGCAGCTTGAACTCGCCGTTGCGGACCATCTTGTCCAGCGGGTTGATGCCGGCAGCACTCACCCGGACCAGGACGTCACGCGGCCCGACGATGGGCCCGGGCACGTGGGCGGCGCGGAGGCCGCTCTTGCCATATTTCTCGACGACGAATGCCTTCATGCCAGCCAGCCTCGTTATGCGGAGATCTAGCGGTTTTTGGTGGTGGTCGACGCTGGGCACCGATGGCCACGTGGCAGCCGGCTACGGGAACAGAAGGTGCGCCACCGCCGATTCCCAGTTCCAATAGATCAACGCCACGGCTGTCACGTCGAAGGCTGCATGCGCCACCATTGGAAGCCAGAGCTGCCCAGTGACCGCGAAGACGGTGCCGAATACCAAGCCGGTCACCGCCGCCTGTTCCACGCCGGGCAGTCCTTGGTCTTCGCGTGCCGAGAAGCTTGGCGAGACGCTCAAAGAAGAAGCCGCGAAATACCGTTTCCTCGCCAAACCCAGCGCCGAGCACGACTGCGTACAGCATCCAGGGCAAGGTCGCCGCATTGCCCGCGAGGTAGTGGTACCGTGCATTGATCGCGGGGGCGCCGAACAGCGGCATGACGACAGCCTTCATAGCAAGCTTCAACACAATGCCGAATGGTATGCCGATCGCGAGGGTTCGCGTCCAGCTCCGTGGGGCCGCAAAGCCGAGTGTCCGCCACGGTGTTTGCGAAACGTGAGCCCATACGAGGACGAGGACGGCGCTAAGGGGCACGACCAGGAGGTTGCCAGTCAAGATGATCAACAGCGCCAGCAGGCCGACTGGGCCGAAGCCGCACAGTTGCGCCGCGACGTCCCTTGAGTCGGTCCGTGACAGGCTGTCGTCACGGGTACGCATGCCAGAGTCGCTCACCTGTGCTGCTGCCTAACGGATGGCGCTTAAGCTGCGGCGCGCTGAAGAAAGATTCATTCCTTAATGTAAGCGCGCCGTCAGCTTCAAGCCCTTGTTAGGCGGCGGCGTCATGGAGGAATGTTCCGTGCCCGCAGCCTCAGTCGGGCGCGTGCCAATAGAACGACTCGCGCGCCTGGTACAGTGTCTCACCGCGCGCATTGGTGATCGTGATCAGGGCGTTCAGGACCGGCGCGTCGAGGCGGCTCGTGACCGAGCGTAACGGGAACCGGCCATCGATCGTGACGACGCCGACGCGCTCGAACTCGCAGCGCAGGTACACCGCATCCGGGCCAATCCGGGCATCTTTACACCCCACTTCCTGCCGTGTCCCGATCCGCGAGAACGTGACAAAGGGTTCGGGACGCAGGGTCAGGCGAGTGAAGCGCCGATCGGAGACCGTGAACTGGTAGGACGGCTCGTAGTACCCCTCGGCTTCCGACTGGAGGGGCCGCGGTGGGGGCTGCGGGGGCGGTGCTGGTTGCTCGGTGACCACAGGCGCTGGCGCCGGGAGGCGCAGAATCACGAACGCCCCGGCGCCCACAAGCGCCAGGAGGATGCCGCC
>VBCY01000520.1:484-3239 GCA_005882995.1 Betaproteobacteria bacterium | reverse complement strand
GTGCCAAACTAGCGTACTTGCGTGCGAGCCCTATGACGACGCGTCCTGCCCGCTCGTGTGCTGCTGCGGCATACCGGCAAAACTGGAGCACGTCGCCAAAGCCGCCCTCGCCATGAAGCAGCAGTGTGCCGGTCGAGAGATCGGCGCCGGTCCAGCGCGGGCCCCATCCCGGCCGCGCATGCACGGCCAGCGTGCTGCGAACACCCATGGGGCGCGTTTCATATTGAGCCCATCCGTGCGCGTAGTCGCCTGCATACAGCAACGCATGGGCAAGATTGCCCTCCGCAATACGATTTTGCGGCGACAGCGTCAAGGCTCGTCGGAAATTCACGAGCGCGCCGTTCACATCGTGGCGCCATTGCGCAAAGGTGCCAAGATTGAGGTAGGCATCCGGATAATTCGGCAACAGTTCGGTGACCCGTCGCGTCAGCATTGCGGCGGCGTCGAGGTCGCCCAGGAACGCCTTGACGTAGCCGAGCTTGAACAGAATATTGGGATTGTCGGGCATCGCTTCCCGCATACCCTCCAATTCGCGCGCTGCCTGTTCCGCCCGGCCGTCGTGCCCTAGCAGATCGCAGAGATTGCTAATGGCCGCCGCATAGTTCGGGCGTGCGCTTAGCGCCGCACGGAAGCCCGCTTCGGCCCCCGCGACATCCCCAGCGGCCATCAGTGCGAGCCCGAGCGCGTTATGCGCATCGGCGCAGAGCGAGTCCTGCGCGATCGCCTGGCGCAGGGACTCGGCCGCCTCCGGCGCACGGCCCGTCGCGAGCAAAGCCTGACCGACGCCGAGATGCGCATGCGCGCTCGAGGGCATGCTGTCGCGGCAGGACAGGAACCAGGCGAGGGCTCCCGTCGGGTCGCCGCGCTGTAGGCTAAGCGCGCCTAAGTTGTACATAATGGCGAAATGATTCGGCGCCAGCTTGAGCGCGGCTCGATAGGCAGCCTCGGCCTCCTCGAGCCTGCCTGCGCGGGCGAACTCACGCCCGCGGGCCGCGAGTTGCTCTCCATCTGGCGAGTCGGAGGCTGCGCCGATTACCAAGGGACGAAACCTCGAGAATGGAGGAGAAGAAATGCAACCGTACCACATTGCCTAGCGCGCATGAAGCGGTCGTACAGGCTCGGCGTTGGACAGTTAAGCCATTCAAGGCTTCAGCGAATCGCCGTCACCCGTTGCGCCGATCGGGGATGATCAGCCCTGCGTCATCTATCCGCTCCCAAGATCGACTGAACCGATGAGCTATTGGCTCGACGAACCTCGTTACCAGCACGAATTGGTGACCGTACGCACCCTTTGGGTGACGATCGCGCTGTCGCTGCACGTTCACCTCCCCGCGCTCTTCCTGGTGTTGCAGCGAACGCGCATTCTGGCGCCTTTAGACGAGGGGCCGGAGCTAGCGAGCGATCGGTTGCAAGTACGGCTGGCTGCCATTCCCAAGCCTGCGCCCGCACAAACGCGGGAGCCTCCGCGAGAGATTGTAGCGCTCCCGAAACGACCGGCGCGGTCGCCGACGGCAGCGGCGCGCACGCAGCCGCCGCCGGCGGCGATTGCATCCACGGCGGCAGCGCCGCGATACCGACATCACCGTCGCCAACGCCGCCCGTTCCCGCGCCGCCGCGGACGAGTCCGCCGGTCGAGAGCGATCTTTGGTCCTACATCCAGGCCAGGCGCCGTGAGCGCGGCGAGCCGGAAGCGCCCGCTATCGACAATCAAAAGGCCGAAGCAAATGCCAGCCTGGCGGCGAATCTCCCCGCACCGGCAACCGGCGCTGCCTCTCCAGACCGTACGAAGGGAGGTGGCATTTTCGAGATCAAGCGCATGGACTACAACGCCGCCGCCTTCCTGTTCTTTGGCTGGAACAAGGATATGGGCCGCAGGACTCCGCAGCTCGTCGAGGTGCGGAAAGGCGACAACTGCGACATGCGTATCGCCGTCGTGCGCACGATGATCGCCATCATTCGCGAGTACTCGAAGGGCGATTTCATCTGGCAATCACCGCGTCATGACCATGACGTCGTGCTGTCCGCGCGCCTTTCGGACAACGCGGCGCTGGAGAATTTCCTGATGCACGATTTCTTCGATGATCGGGGACAGCCGCAGTAGCGTCGGATGACGTTGCTTGCGCCGAATTGATCCTCGCAGCGATTGCTCGACGAGCAGAACGGTGGTCCGCCGTGAATGCTGGCTTTCACGTCAGACCTTCGGATTGACCCCTTGCGTCCAACAGCCGCTTTAGCGCCTCGTCCTCCAATGCGGCCGGTCGTGCTCACCATGACCGGAGAGTCGGGCACCTGCGCATGCGCGGCTGAACGGGCCACCCGATTGGCGTGTTGCTCGTCTCGCTGCACGTGCTAATGTTCGGGCGTGAGCTCGACCCGCATCAGTCGCCGCGTGAACGCGCCCCGCGCGATCGTCTATCGCGCGCTTCTCGATGCGCGCGCGGTCGCGAAGTGGATGGTGCCGACCGGCATGACCAGCCACGTGCATGCGTTCGACGCCCGCGAAGGTGGTTCGTTCCGGATCTCGC
Source organism: Betaproteobacteria bacterium (assembly GCA_005882995.1). Lineage (GTDB taxonomy): Bacteria > Pseudomonadota > Gammaproteobacteria > Burkholderiales > Casimicrobiaceae > PALSA-1003. The sequence continues at coordinate 714 of VBCY01000520.1, read as the reverse complement.
TCACGTACGACGCGCCGACCGGGACCGGCAAGACGACCGCGCTCACCGACACGTTCCACGGCCGCTTCGTGAAGCTCGTGACGAACGAGCAGGTTGTCGAAGTGGTCGAGTTCGAGACGACCGATCCCGCGCTGCGCGGCGAGATGACGATCACGATCGCGCTCGCCGATGCAGACGGTGGCACCGATGTCCTCGCCGTGCACGACGGGCTACCGCGCGGCCTGCCGACC
>VBCY01000520.1:0-469 GCA_005882995.1 Betaproteobacteria bacterium | reverse complement strand
TTGTAGACTAACTTAGGGAGTTATTAGTAATAGTGGTTTTCTGGCAAGGCGAAGGACAGCAACGGGGTCGGTCTGAGCCCGTCGAATTACCGCCAGCGTGCGGCCTGCTGCGGCCTCTTGAACAATGAATTCGAGATCGGTCGCTCCACGGACCGTGACACTGCGCTGGCCAACGACAACCGGCGGCATATACTGACACGCGGTTTAGGCCGCCCAGAGGCGGCAGCCTGCTACCGCGGAATTTCAATTTGGGGAAACTTTGATGTCAGTTTTCAGCGTGGAGAACCCAGTATTCGTGACCTACATGATCAGTGCGGCGATCATGGTCCTGAAACTCATGGGTCAAGGGTGGGTGACGATTTTCAGGATGATCAAGAGCGATGGCGGCCTGTTGAATCCTGAGGATCTGCAAAGCGGGCCAGCCAATCGAAATCCGCGCCCCAATCAGCTTGATGCGAACGACTATGTG